>JACNIG010000273.1 GCA_014383215.1 Candidatus Desulfatibia vada
AGAAACCGAGCTGCCATTCACTGGTTGTCAGAAATGCCAGTGTGCCTTCAGAGTCCCTGGCAATATTGGTGCTGTTTTTCTTTTCAAACGCAGCCATTTTTTTGGGATCATCGCAGTCAACCCATCTGGCGACCCTATAATCAACCGGCTCATAAACAGCATCGACTCCGTATTCTGACTTTAGTCTGGCCATTGTAACATCAAACTGGAGACGTCCGACTACGCCGAGGATGTAATCATTGCCGGTGACCGGACGGAAAACCTGGACAGCCCCTTCTTCTGCAAGCTGTGTAAGCCCTTTTTGAAGATGCTTGACCTTTAACGGGTTTTTAAGTGTGACCCTGCGGAAATGCTCAGGTGCGAAGTTAGGGATACCTGTGAATTTCAGCGGTTCCTTTTCAGAAAAAGTATCACCTATCTTAATTGTGCCGTGGTTATGAATTCCGATAATATCACCGGGAAAAGCTTCTTCAACGTTCTCTCTCTCCCTTGCCATAAAGATCGTGGCATTTGCAAAAGAGACTTCCTTGTCGATCCTGTGATGCATCACTTTCATCCCGCGTGTGAATTTTCCGGAACAGATCCTGATAAATGCGATCCTGTCCCTGTGTGCGGGATTCATGTTTGCCTGAATTTTAAAAGCAAAGCCTGAAAAGGGTTTTTCATAAGGTGAGACATCGCGTGAAACAGCAGTCCTGACGTCCGGGGGAGGGGCCAGCTCCACAAAGGCATTTAGCATCTCTTTCACACCGAAATTATTAATTGCGCTTCCGAAAAAGACCGGTGTCTGATTCCCCATGAGATAATGCTCGAGCTCAAAGGGGTTGGCCGCGCCCTCAATCAATTCTATTTCATCACGAAGTTCATTGGCCTGGCTTCCAAGATACTCGTCCAGTCCGGGATCAGACAGGTCTTTGAGAACAATACCGTTCTTTGCTGCTGTGTCCTGCCCGGGACTAAACAGATGAAGCTCATGATGATAAAGATTGTAGACCCCCTTAAATCTCTTGCCCATACCGATGGGCCAGGAGAGGGGTGTGCATTCAATCTGAAGTTTATTTTCGATATCATCAAGAATATCAAGAGGTCCCATCCCTTCACGGTCAAGTTTATTTATAAACGTTATTATAGGGGTATTCCTCATCCTGCAGACTTCCATTAACTTTTCCGTCTGAGGTTCAACCCCTTTAGCATTGTCAATTACCATCAATGCGCTGTCAACAGCCGTAAGGACCCTGTAAGTGTCCTCTGAAAAATCCTGATGACCCGGGGTATCTAACAGGTTAATTTCATATCCCATATATTTGAACTTCATTACAGAAGTTGTTATTGATATCCCGCGTTCTTTTTCAATTTCCATCCAGTCGCTCACAGCATGCCTCGCTGCTTTCCGGGCCTTGACAGCCCCGGCCTGCTGGATGGCACCTCCAAAAAGGAGGAGCTTTTCAGTCAACGTGGTTTTTCCCGCATCCGGATGACTGATTATCCCGAAGGTCCGTCGTTTATCAACTTCTTTTCTGTTATATTTTTCCATAAGTTTGTTTATTTGTAACGTTCACGGGTTCAACTGGAGCAAATGAGCATTTCTTAACGAGGACCTCGGGCCTTCCATGCCTTCTTTGTCCTTAACCCTGAATCCCGCTTTCAGCGGGAAACCAGTGAACGGTTACGTCTATTTACGCAGGCGGATCGCCTTAGGCGTCACCTCAACCAGTTCGTCCTCATTGATATATGAAATGGATTCTTCAAGACTCATTAATGTCGGGGGTGTTAGGATCACGTTCTCATCCGATCCTGAAGCGCGCATATTAGTCAATTTCTTGCCTTTTGCAGGGTTTACCACCATATCCTGTGGTCTGCAGTTTTCGCCGATTATCTGGCCAGCATAGACCGGAATTCCCGGGCCATAGAAGAGTTTTCCCCGGTCCTGAAGGTTGAAAAGGGCATAGGCTACAGTTGTGCAGGCTTCCTTCACCAGCATGACGCCTTTGTTGCGGTTTCGGATTTCACCGGCAAAAGGTCCGTATTCCAAAAACACATAATTCATGATCCCCATGCCTTTTGTATCCGTTAGAAACTCAGACCGGAACCCCAGAAGGCCGCGTGTAGGAACCTTGTAAGTCAGTCGGGCCATTCCATTGTCCTGGTTCATCTCAAGTATCTGGCCCTTACGTGCGCCCAGTTTTTCAATGACGGTTCCCATATACTGTTTGTCAACATCGAGAGTCAGCTCTTCAAAGGGTTCAAGTCGTTTGCCGTTCTCCTCTTTCATGATGACCTGAGGTCTGGTGACCTGGAATTCATACCCTTCACGCCTCATTTTTTCGATGAGAATGGAGATATGCAGTTCTCCCCTTCCAGAGACTTTAAACCCCCTGCCGGTTTCCAGTTCTTCCACCAGCAGGGCAGCATCTGAGAGGGCCTCCCTCCTCAGCCGTTCTGTCAGATGTCTTGAGGTACCGAATCTGCCTTCGGTCCCGGCAAAAGGCGAATCATTTGGGATAAAATTGGTGGAAATAGTGCAAGGGTCGATCTCCATGGGAGGAAGGGGCAGGGGATCAAGCGGATCAGTGTAGGTTACACCGAGGGTAACGTCATCCATCCCTGCAACGGCAACAATTTCGCCGACCCCGGCCGTATCTGTTGCTACTTTGCTGTTCCCTTCAAAGCGGTATACCTTGGTGATGCGAGCCGGGATAAGCGACCCGTCTCGACGGGCAACGACAATGTCCTTGTTGATATTCAATGTTCCGCTCGTTATCTTGCCGATCCCCAATCGACCGAGATAGGGGGAATAGTCAATAGAACTCACCAGCATCTGAAGCGGTGCTGTGGGATCTCCTGAAGGTGCAGGTATATGTGATATGATTTTTTCGAAAAGCGGTTCCATGGACAATTTTTCGGCAGTAGATTCTGAAAGGATATATCCTTCCTTTGCAGAGGCCAAAATAACCGAGAAGTCGAGGATGTGATCGGGAGCATCCAGCTTGACAAAGAGATCGAATACCTGGTCCACGGCCCATTCCGGCCGGCCTGCGGGTTTGTCTATTTTATTTATGATAACAATAACGGGAAGCTCCAGTGCAAGAGATTTCTTGAGCACAAAATAGGTCTGCGGCATTGGACCTTCCTGGGCATCAACGAGCAGAAGGACCCCGTCGGCCATCCTTAGAACCCGTTCAACCTGGCCGCCGAAATCTGCATGACCGGGAGTGTCTATGATATTTATCCGATAGCCCCTGTGAAGGAAGGAGGCATTCTTGGATGTAATCGTAATACCTCTTTCCCGTTCCAGATCCATTGAATCCATGAAACGTTCGGCAACATGTTCATTTTCCCGAAACACCCCACTCTGTTTGAACATCTGGTCTACCAGCGTGGTTTTTCCATGATCAACATGGGCGATAATGGCAATATTTCTGATTTTACTCTGATCCATTTAGTGTTTTGGTTTTGACCTCTTGTAAGGGATGGTTTATTTAGTGCCTGAACGAAAACTGTCTTTCGAAGTCTGCGCTTATCTGCCCATGTCTGCGTCAGACTCAAATTTTAATCCTCGAAATACTCAATGTATTCCTGCGGTTAAAATTATCGTCTTCCTTGATCTGAACAAAAAATCCTAGTTTTTGTTCGGACACTATTTAGGAGACCGATCATTGTAAATCGATAGTGAAACGACCGGATCTGATGTGTTTTTTCAAAACCAATTAATTTAACTCAGTCGTTTATTAATGTCAATGAATAAATGAAAATCTATGGTAATCCATTGACACCTGTGTTCTGATTTTGATAGTGTCATTTTCTTTTTTTTGAAAAACTCCGGTTTTGAAACAAACGGCTGTCCTGACCCCTGTTTATCACCGGCTTTTATGAATCTCGACAGTTGGCATTTTTTTATTGGCACATGGCTATATCCGAGACGGGATTGACTTTACGGGATTCCTGTTCTCACGGGAATGAAAATAAGGGGTGCTTTCTGACTTTTTACGAATTCATCTTTTATCTTATGGTAACCACTTAACAAAATCTGGAAAGGAATAATAATGGGTTTACTATCCGGCTCCGGAAGTTTTACAAGATATCTCGCTGATGGTGCACTTCCGGAAAACTTCATGGAAGGCCTGTCTGAAAAGATCACCCGATACTCCTTCCGGAATCTTGATGAAAAATCAATTGATGAACGTTCTGTGGGCTGGGTCAATGTCATGGACATGTTTGACAACCGGTTTGCGGGACTTGAGTTTCTAAGAGAACCTTATATCACCATGTCGTTTCGGGTTGATGAGAGGAAAATTCCTGCGACAGCGCTGAAGCAGTACTGTCTCGAGGCTGAAGAAACGATCAAGAAAGATGAGGATCTCGAATATCTGCAAAAAGGACGTCGTTTGGATATAAAAGACGGTGTCAGGCTTCGTCTCTTGAAAAGGGCAATTCCTGTTTCCAGATGCTATGACATGATCTGGAACTATAGTACCGGTCTTATCATATTCGGTAGCACCACCAATAAGATTTGCGACGAATTTGTAGAATTTTTCCTTAAGACCTTTGATATTCGGCTCCAGGCAATCTGTCCCTATACTCTTGCAAGCAGGTTCCTTAAAAAAGAAGGGGCTTCATCCGATCTTCTCGATGACCTGAGCCCCTCAAACTATTCAGCGGAGAAATAACTATACAGCTTTTGGAAAAGGTGAGAGAAACACAATTCATGGGGAGGGAGTTTCTTGTCTGGCTGTGGTTCAGGGCAGAAACGGACAGGGGTCTGTTTGATATCGGTGGTAAGAAAACGGCTGAGCTCTGGTTTGACGGAAAGATCACACTCCAGTCAGAAAACGAAAGGGGGCGGGAGACGATCATCTGTGCAGGCGAAGCTTCAAATATGAAAGAGGCCCGTTTTGCGCTATCAGAGGACAAAGAAGTTGTCCTGGCTACAATAAAATTGCTTATTGGCGACAACCAGTGGTCTTTTGCCCTTGATTCCACCTGGATGAATTTCAATACTTTTAAGACGCCCAAAGTTATGCAGGACAGAGGGGAGGACCCGGACGGAGTTTTTTATGAAAAAATATTCTTAATGGAAGAGGCGGTATCCGCAATGGATGAGATTTACTCCTCTTTCATAAAACTGCGGCTTTCACCCGAATGGGCAGATGAGGAACGTCCGGCACTTGGCAAATGGATAAGCGAAGGTAAGTAGTGTCTGAATCACGCCTTGGCGTGATTCAGACACGATTGCGGATTGCGGATTGCGGATTGCGGATTGCGGATTGCGGATTGCGGATTGCGGATTGTCAACCTTAGCTCCGGCGGGGTGATTCACTTTTTTTCCCGCAGCCGGATGCCATCTTTTTCAAGGGTAATGAGCCTTTTTTTGTAAAGGTTGCCGATAGCTTTTTTGAATGCCTTTTTGCTGACGCCGAAAATGTCGGCGATTATTTCCGGCCGGCTTTTATCGGTGACCGCGATAAACCCGCCTCGTTGCCGTAACGTGTCCATGATTTTTTGCGACAGGGGGTTTATGGCTTTATAGCCTGGTCTTTGCAGGCAAAGGTCTATTTTTTTATCGTCACGTACTTTTTTTATAAACCCGTCAATTTCCTGCCCGATTTTCAGGGGCTGAAAAATTTCGTTTTTGTACAGCATGCCCTTATGGGTGCCGTTGATAACGGCGCTAAATCCCATTTGGTTTCGGGCGGAGATGAGCAGTGCCACCTTCTGGCCCTCATGAAAACCCGCCTGCTTTTTTTTCGCTCGGCCTTTTTTATGTTCAATTATTACCATTGTATAGCTCCGGCAATTGGTGCTGGTCGGTCCCTATGCTTACCGGTCCTCCGTTGAAGGGGTCGGGTCTTTTTCAGTTTCATCGGTTTCAACCGCCTTGTTTTCCAGCTTGCGTTGCCTTTTTTCCTCTTTCTTTTTTTTCTTGGCCAATTCTTTCTGACGTTTCTTGAACTGGTAATGAGATTTTGCCATGGCGTTTCCTTTCTGGTCGGTTGCCGGATCGATAAGATCGCTGATAACAGGGAAAAGAATCTCAGCCGGCATAATTGTGGTTTGATGCGAGCGATCATTAAAAAAGGCATCCCCCTTTCACAGGAGATGCCTTTAATTGCCTCAAAAAGCAGGTTAGACAGCGGTCACATTGACAGCAGCCGGACCTTTTGCCCCTTGCTCAATGTCAAAGGTTACGCGCGCACCTTCACTGAGGGACTTAAAGCCATCCGCATTGATTGCTGAATGGTGAACAAATACATCCGGTCCATCTTCCTGCTCAATAAATCCAAAGCCTTTTTGGTCATTAAACCACTTAACAGTTCCATTTGTCATAATATCATCCTCCTTTCGAAAAATTTCAACGTTACAAACTGAAGGATGATAACGTTTAACAAACGGATAATCCCTACAGAAAGAACCCCTCCCGCCAATTTACCGCGGGACTTAATTGATGTCATATTCTAAGCACCTTTGTACGTAATAGCAAGGTAAATGCAACTTATGGCCCAAAATGCTGCGGACTATAGACCAGATTTTGGCATTATGTAACCTTGCGATATCTGCCATGCAGTACAGCCAAAGCCGACACTGAGATATGCCCATGACATATCCAGTATTGTGGTCGAGTACAGAGAACCGAATGGAAATCTTTTCCCACCAGAAATATGGAGGTGTTGGGCAGCCACACCACTGCAAAAGAATTGCTTTTGGAGAAACCAATCACTGAAGCCCATTTCAATAGACTCAACCACTGCAATTATAGACGACCGCTTCATCATCAACCCTGCCCCCCGACCTTCATCCATGGTCGTACAAACCTGGATTACGAGGCTCTTTCGAACATGCGCTTGTATCTCATCATTTCGGCACTGGAAATACAGCCAAAATAGGACCCCAGGCTATGGGTGCTGGCCATAGTTAGATTTAAACCTTTATGGTTGTTTAAAAAATCTCCAACCAAGGCCGTCACTCCCGCGAACGCGGGAGTCCATTAATCCCGCCTACAGGCGGGACTGGATTCCCGCGTTCGCGGGAATGACGAATAATGAATATCTAATTACCTTTCAGTAATTCGCCTCAATTATTTAAAATGGAATTTTAGCTTGATATTTTGCTGTTATAGCGGTAAAATGTTTCTATCATATAGAAAACTCCATTTTTCTAAAGGAAGAAAGACAATATTTGCCTTTATAGCAGTAAAAAATGATGTTCAATTATTACTGCTGATAATTTGAAGGATAAATCATACGATTTTACTGCCAGGACGGCAATTTCAGGAGATATAAGCCTTGGATGATAAGATGAGCGAAATTGTTCTGTTTCATCGTAAAAAAAGTGGGCTGACGCGAAATCAGTTGGCTGATCTTTCGGGTGTGGGTAAGACCGCTATTTATGATATCGAAAAGGGAAAAGAAACCATTCGGTTTTCAACCCTGCAAAAGGTGCTTAAGACCCTGAATATAAGAATTGTTTTTACAAGTCCACTAATGGAGGCGCTAAATGAGAAGAGCTGAGATATCGATGCATGGTGTGCCGGCCGGTATTTTAGAGGAAATAGAAGCCGAAAAAATATATCGGTTTACATATTTTGAAAAATATACAGGGCCTTCAATTGCGTTAACCATGCCGGTGGGGGGAAAGGAATTTGCTTTTGACCGTTTCCCTCCATTTTTCGATGGCCTATTGCCGGAAGGACCTCTTCTTGAGGGCCTTCTGAGGCAGTGCAAAATTGATAAATTTGATTATTTAAGTCAGTTAATAACAGTGGGAAATGATCTGGTGGGCGCTGTTACCGTTCAGGAGAAAAAAGGATGAGACGATGTCCGATTTCGTACGATGAATGTGAAGGCGACAAGTATTCCCTTGGGGGTTTGAAAAAACTCTCACCGAGATTGAAGTCTTTAAAAGACTTCCCTTTTTCTGCTGAAGACCAGGTTAGAGAGGCAATTGCCAGGGCCGCTAAAATGTCAATTCAGGGTGTTCAACCCAAATTAAGTGTGCGCTTGAATTTAAGAGATGAGATCTTTGAGATTGTGGACACGGGCGGCCGCTATATTTTCAAACCGCAGACGAAGAATTACAGGGAAGTTCCGGAAAATGAAGATGTGACCATGCGGTTGGCTAAACTCATCGGGATCGATACCCCCTTGCATGGTCTGGTGTATTCCAAAGATGACACCATGACCTATTTCATCCGACGCTTTGATCGAGCGGGCAGAAATAAAAAAGTCCCGGTCGAAGATTTCGCTCAGCTTTCCGGAAAAGATCGAGAGACCAAATATGATTCGTCCATGGAGCAGATTATATCCCTTATCGAACAGTTCTGCACATTTCCGGCCATTGAAAAATTAAAACTATTCAAGCTAACACTTTTTAATTATCTCGTCGGAAATGAAGATATGCATCTAAAGAATTTTTCTGTGATCCGGCGCGATCTGAAAGTGGAACTTTCCCCAGCTTATGATCTTTTAAACACAACGATTATTTCAAATACCCGGGAAGAGCTCGCACTTCCACTCGGCGGTAAGAAAAATAAACTGAAGAAAGATGACTTTTTCGTGTATTTCGCAAAGGAGCGCCTTGATTTAACCCGAAAATCCATAGAGCAAACAGTGACTCGCATCGTAAAGGCATTTCCCGGATGGACTGATCTTATTCAAAAATGCTTTTTATCTGATTTCATGAAGACCCAATACATCGATCTTCTCAATGAGAGATTCAGCAAACTTGATTTAGCGTAATTGTTCACCACAAGACACAGAGGACACCGGATTTTGAATTGTCAACCTTAGCTCCGGCGGGGTGATTCACTTTTTTTCTCGCAGCCGGATGCCATCTTTTTCAAGGGTAATGAGCCTTTTTTTGTAAAGATTGCCGATTCCCTTCTTGAAGGTCTTTTTGCTGACGCCGAAAATGTCGGCGATTATTTCCGGCCGGCTTTTATCGGTGACTGCGATAAACCCACCCCGTTGCTTTAATGTGTCCATTATTTTTCGGGACAGGGGGTTGATGGCGTTATAGCCGGGCTTTTGCAGGCAAAGGTCTATTTTTTTATCGTCACGTACTTTCTTGATAAACCCTTCAATTTCCTGACCGATTTTCAGGGGCTGAAAAATTTCGTTTTTGTACAGCATGCCCTTATGGGTGCCGTTGATAACGGCGCTAAATCCCATTTGGTTTCGGGCGGAGATAAGCAGCTCTACTTTCTGGCCATCATGAAAACCGGTCTGTTTTTTCTGGTCCTGTCTTTTCATATTTGAAAACCTAATAACAGCTTGTTTTGCAATCCTTGTATGACTGGCTGCCCGTTAGATATCGCTTTTCATGCCCCTCTGGAGCGATTATCCGGAGATATTATATGGATAGCTTGGCTGCAAACTCGTCCCGCATCACCCGTTTCAGCACCTTTCCCGCGATGTTCCGGGGCAGCTCTTCCATGATCACTACATGCTGAACCCGCTGGAATTTTGCGCCGACCCTCTCGTTGATCCATGTCTTGAGCTCGTCTTCAGAAGCCTTGCCAGATGCCACCAGTGTAACCGCGGCAACCGGGGCCTCACCCCATTTATCGCTCGGTATGCCGAACACAGCCGTTTCCAGCACGTCGGGATGCTGGACCACGACCTCCTCGATGTCTTTCGGGTAAACATTGACACCACCCGAAATCATCATGTCCTTTTTCCGGTCCACGAGATAGAGAAACCCGTCCTCGTCCACATACCCCATGTCCCCGGTGTAGAGCCATCCATCTATGATGGCATCTCTCGTGAGATCGGGGCGTTTATAGTACTCGTCCATCAGGATGGAGCCCCGGCCGACAATTTCACCGACTTCGCCCGGCGGCACCTCTTTTCTGTTTTCATCCTCGATGCGCATTTCGTAAAACGGGGGCGGCACACCCACCGAGCCCGGTTTGGTCTCGAAATCGGCCTTGTCCAG
>JACNIG010000141.1 GCA_014383215.1 Candidatus Desulfatibia vada
AATCGGGTAGCCGGGGGTCTTTCTCCCCCAGCCCCCACACCACGCAGCAAGCGGGTCTCCTTCGGCAGGCTCAGGACAAGCTTACTTAGGCGGTTCACTTAAGTTACCGGACCGTAGTTGGGTAATGAATGTTCACCCACAGTTCTTTGACATAAAGCAGACCTTGATCCTTAAGCCATTGATTGGTCATGCCGGTTTGAGTGGCTAACGTCCGGGCACATTTCCAGGGGCCTTTACGTGAAAAGCTCATGGGAATGGCAACGTTCGGATGGGCACCCATTTTAAGAAGGTTGCGAACACGGGTGCGGACATATCGCCATCGTTTCCAATAGCACATTCGTACCCGTCGCCGGAAGGGACGGGGTCAAAGCTTGAATAGTGAATAATAATTGTTTTATATGCTAAGTCAACATCTTAGCATAATCGGCAAGCGAAACAGACGGCAATTATTTCGCGCTTTGAGATCATCAAGTTTTTTAGGTTATTATTACAAACTTTGTCTTTCTACACCTAAAACCGCCGCTGCTCACCTTCACGTTGTACCGCATATACTTACAAATACACGACTGGTCATATAGCCAGTAAATCATGAAGAGGAAGTGACATGGAATATCAAACACCCAAATCAAGATGCAGTTTGTGCGATTCTGAATTCACGCGGCAAGGATTAACTAGGCACATAAAATCATGTCTAACTAAACACCTTCAGAAACCATCTAAAGCTAAACCTCGGAATCTACTTTATCTGAATATATGCGATTCTTTCAACCCTGACTATTTTTTACATCTATTAATCGTCGGAAATTCGACTCTCAAAAATCTCGATGTATTCCTAAGAGACATTTGGCTTGAGTGTTGTGGACATATGAGTTCATTCTCCCGTCAAAGATATGGAGATGAAATCAATATGAAGCATAAAGTTGAAGATATATTCATTCCCGGAGTGGAATTAATTTACCAGTATGACTTTGGAAGTACGACTGAACTATCTATTAAAGCCGTTGATAATTATCATGGGGCCACAGATGGAAACAAAAAGGTTCAAATAATCACAAGAAATGCCCAGCCTATAATCTCCTGTGATGAATGTGGTGTAAAACCAGCGGCCCAAATTTGTTGCGAGTGTCAGTGGGATGAAAAGGGTTGGCTTTGTGAAGAGTGTTCTCAAACCCATGGATGTGATGATGAAATGTTTCTACCAGTTGTCAATTCCCCCAGGACTGGCGTTTGTGGCTATACCGGCGACTAGGAACGGCGGCACAACCTGTCAACTGACTTCTGCGTTGGAAAAACAAAGGGGTCGTCTTCATTCTTGACACATCTTAATGGTAAAATTGCCTGAGTGTCCAAACTCGGGACTTTGTAATGTGGATAGAGAGTTTTTTGTAATCGGCAACAAAATCAACCAGATGCCTACATTCAATTCTTTTAACAGACCGGATTTTAAGAGCTTTCAGGAAGGTTTCGCATTCGTTCAGCCGGGTGGTCAACGCTTGAAAGGCAAACTGCGCTAACTGCGGGGTTTGTGGGTTATGCCCTCGATAATTTTCTGCTTGCATGTAACATAAATTGTACGCTATGATGTACAAAATAACTTGTTGCGAGGTGCCTTATGCAAAGATTAAAAATCGATCAAGATATCCGCCCAATGTCTGAGTTTCGAACTGGGATTGCTTCCTTTCTAAAGCAGATACATGACACAAAAAGACCTCTTGTTATCACACAGCATGGCAAAGGAGTCGCCGTTTTGCTTGACGTGAGTGAATATGAGGCCATGCAAGAAAAAATTGAATTGCTTCAAGATATACAAACTTCTATTGCTCAGCTTGAAAGTGGAACCGGAATAGACCATGATGCCGCAAAAGCAGATGTATTAAAGCGGGCCGGCAAATGAGAATAATTTGGTCCCCCTTGGCGGTGGAGAGAGCGGCAGAGATAGCTGAGTATATTTCTCGTGACAATCCGACCGCAGCAGAGAAGTGGATAGATACAGTCTTTTCTAAAGTTGAGCAATTAAAGTCATTTCCAGAAAGTGGTCGAATTGTACCGGAAATCAATAGCAAGGATTTTCGGGAACTAATTTATGGCAACTATCGGATTATTTACCGGGCAGAGAAAACACAGGTCTCCATTCTTACAATCCGTCACGGAAAACAAATATTACCCATTGATGAAATCCAGGCATAAACTGCGCCTGGACGCAGACGGGCTAAAAACCATGCCCGCTGGTCAGGCGCGCCGTTCGGCAAAACATGAAATATCTTAAAATCCATACATTAGAAAAAGGTTGGCGCGATCGTGATAGCATCATGTTGCATGCTGCCTTCCAAATATTGGTTGATTTCGTAGAACTTGAAAAACCTGGCGAAATTGTGGATTGGAACTCAGATGACTCGCACAAAAGGGCGTGGAAAGAGATTTGTGATTTATATAATTGGTGGACTAAAAGCCGCCCAAATCGAAAAAGTCCTTTAGACGATAAGCGTTTGAAGGTACCTCCAATTATATTTGAAGATATTCCAGACTCAGACTGCAAAAGAATGGTAGAGCCTGACAAAAAAAAGTATGCTGCCTATTACAAAGCATTAGAAAAAGAACAACAACAGGAAATAAAGTTTCATGAGGAGGATCAACAAAATCTTCACCGTCTTATTGAAATACGCCCATATCTTTGGACATAGAATTTACCGAACAACGGCATGAATCCACTTAACTTTGCTCATCCGCCGTCGCCTGAGGCCATGGGACTTCCAAGACGCCCCTAAAATTAGACTTCCAAGACGCCCCTAAAATTATAACTTTCTCAGAGGAAGCGGTGAGGTCAGAACCTGGCGGGGCGTAACAAGCTGTGACCCCGTTGAGACAAATCCATATACGCCGTAATTGTATTATTTTCTTAGTAATATTAAAATGTTTCAAAATTTACCCCCAAAAGTGCTATACGGCCTTTGGAAAGAATGGGGTAAGTCTACTATTGACCCTTGACAGAAAAAAAAGCATACAACACTGGAATATGCATAATACGAAGAGCTTCAAGGCTTAAAAGATATGACAGAAAAATTAGTTAACAGATATGGGAGATACAGGGGATGTTAGCAAGGGTCAAAAGTAGACTTACCCCTTCCATGTGACCCCCCATGAAAAATTTATAAAAGTTACAAAGGTAACCAGGCCGTTAGTCATTGTGACACATTTTCAATTTAGATAAGGACATACTTATGACCAATAACGATATCTTGCGCCGTATCCGCTATACCTTCGACTTTAACGATTCGAAAATGATTGCTATATTTGGCTTGGCTGATTATCAGGTAACACGTGAGCAGATCAGCGATTGGCTAAAAAAAGATGATGATTCTGCGTATCAGAAATGTAGCGACACTCAATTGGCGATTTTCCTAAATGGCTTGATTAACGATAAACGAGGAAAAAAAGAAGGGCCACAACCCGCGCCCGAGCAGCGGTTAACTAACAATACCATTTTCAGAAAACTGAAAATCGCATTAAACCTGAAAGCCGAAGATACATTGGAGATTATGACCCTGGCTAATTTGCGCATGAGCAAACACGAATTAAGTGCGTTTTTCCGTAAGCCAGATCATAAACATTACCGGGACTGTAAAGATCAGATCTTACGCAAATTTCTAAAAGGTGTGCAGCTTAAATATCGAGCTAACATTTAATCGGTTCGGTGAATTCAAGTTGCAAGTGCACCACGAATAGCACTGTAAAAAACTTCATGAGGCGTCTGATAATTGAGGGATTTCCTTGGTCTATGATTTATTTTTTTCACTACGAATGCAAGAAAACAAAGGGGTCGCGGCTTCATTCTTTGTGATTGGGGTCAAAGCTTGAATAGTGATTAATATTATTTATATTGTATATTATCATATAGTTATGTTGTTTATACAAATAGTCTAATGATGGGATTAATCACAAATCAAAGTTTGATACCGCTATTTCTCTGGACTTATTTCGTGTATCGAGGGATTTTCGTAATCGGCGACAAAATCAACCAAATGCCGACATTCAATTCTTTTAACAGACCGGATTGTAAGAGCTTTCAGGAAAGTTTCGAATTCGTTCAGCCGGGCGGTCAGCGCTTGAATGAAACGGTGAGAAAAGTCCTCCAGCCCCGTTGAATCCACCAATGGTTTTCCGCCGAGCGAAATTCAACGGGATAGGCCGGCCATAATCTAAAAACTGATTGTAATAACGGTCAAGCATGAAGGCACCTCCGCTTGTCTCGCCATAGCTTAGCTAATAAACGACGGCGGATGGTTTAGTAATCACGCTTCATCAGGAAATGCCCGTCAATACAAGGCAAACTGCGCTAACTGCGGGGTTTGTGGGTTATCCGTCAGGAAAAGGTCATGCAGATATATCGGACTGTATAGATTGGATAGCATTCTGTGCTGCATGAACTAAGAATGACGATCTGGACATACCTCGTTTTTTAGCAGCGGCATCGATCTGTTTTAGTGCCATTTCAGGCACGGTAACATTCACCCTGACTGTACGGGGTTTGGCATCAGGTACTGAAACGACCAAATAAGCGATCGCATTGGCGAAATCGGGATCGCCCATGATTTCTTCGAGCCTGGTGGGTCCAGGCAATTGTTCGCCGTCTTCGAGCATGCCCTGGATGTGAAGGGTGAGAGCCTCCTGAGCCATATCCTTGGCTTCATCGATATTTTTTCCAGCGGTGATGCATCCGGGAAAATCTGGAAACGATACGCCGAAATCTGATTTGGCTTCTTTATGAACGATAGCAATATAGTTAGCCATGGTAATACCTCAACTAAATTTGATACCTGACTGGCGCTCAATGCTTTTTAATGTGCCAATCGGTATGTCTTTTTTTGGGATGTGGAACGGTGACTCTCCCTTTTCGCTCTGAATGCCGGAATTGGGTGTGAGAGCCAACTTTTGCAATTTCGTACCACCCATTTTGTTTGAGTATTTTTATAATTTTCCGGCTATCCATAGTGTGTATTAGTACACATCCCGGCACGGTTTGTCAATATTAACAATTTGCCGGATAACATTGCGCTTGCAGTCGGACGCGTCTAAAGCCGCGCCGCTGAAGCGCTCGTTCGGCAGAAATAGGCAAATATGAGACATATGGGAACTGAAGAGCAATGGAACTGACATCTTCAACTTTCGCTTTAATGAAGGAGTTGAGTGATTTCTCCTACGAGTTGTCCGCTTTGGACCGCGTTTGGAATATTTTGTTTCCGGACAAGGGAAAAAAGTGGCACCACCTGCATGTCAACAAGTACAAACACACTTTCTATATCACTCATGTCGGCAGTGGTGGTGGCAGCCTGGAGGTCGAACCGAAAAAAGGCGTGCGAGCAATGAACTCCATGGGCGCCTCTTTTTACTCTGTTGAAAACCATGGTCAACTGGCAACGGTATGGGAGCCACTAATCGTATCCGCACGAAAATGGCTGAACGTTGCCCGGAAAGACTGGATAAAGGCCAACAAACGAATTCAGGTCGAGTACCCGTTACGGCACAGATACGGTGTTGCCCCCAATGCTCTCATACGCGCCTCTCTCCCTGATAATTACCGCCTGGATAAGGAACTGGGCAAGGATAGGACCTTGAAGCTGGTGCGTCTGGTCGAAGATGGCTTTTTCCTCAAAGCGGAAAACACGGAAGTCTCGTCCATGACAGCGGATGATTATTTCCAGTACTGCAGAATCGCCTATATAGCCGGGAAGCGTAAAGAGGAGACAGTCGATGAATCTTTGTCTGGTCGAGAGATGTATAGCCGATATGCCGACGGCCGGCACGAAGGGCTTCTGGACATAGATCCAGCCTCCGAGCAGGAGTTTGCCGATTGGATCGACGGCAATCATCCCATAAGAAGAGGAGGTGGGCACCCGTGGGAAATTAAGCGAGGGGGTCAGGTATTCATTCTTGACAGAATTTAATGGAGAGTGAAGATAGCTTATCTAATATTTTTCCTTACACAATCAAGCAGTTTCTCTTTGGTAATGGGTTTGGCCAGACAAGGCCTGTTATAGAAGATGCCATCTTGGCTTGCCACTTCATCTTCAGTTACTAGACTGGTTATGAATACGACAGGAATATCTTTAAGGTTTGCTTTCGATGCTAGCTCGCGACTAATCTCTATCCCGCTAGTTTCAGGTATGACGATATCAAGCAAAATTAAATCCGGCAAATATTCATTGGCCGCAGACAGCGTTTGTCTTCCATCAGCCAGGATCTTAACTTCATATTCGCCAGTATTATTAAGATGAAATTGAAGAAGCTTCTGACTTGTGAGCTCATCTTCAACAACCAAAATCTTTTTCTTACTCATACCGTCATCCTCCTTTAAGGCCGTGGAAACAGTCAAATGGTTTTATAAAGGTATTCTAATAAAAATATGTGCCTTCTGTCAATACTCTTGGAGTTTTATCTATTCCAAAGTCTTCTGAGAATTGGGGTTTGCTCTTGACGAATTTGGATTGATTGTGAAAAAATTTAAGTTTTATACAGGATTTCGATCTTGGAGAGATAACCCATGACACATGCATATTCCGTTGAAGTCCACAATTACATCAGTGCAAAAAAGAGCACTTGCATGCGGATGTTATTAATAAGCTGGAGTCCGTGAGTAAGCTATTTACTACCCAATTGGACAATGACGCCCAAATGATGGGGGCTGGATTAGAAGTGGTCCTCCGTGACAAACAGCAAAAATGGAGTCTATCGGCACGTTGGCTGGAGGCATTGCCCACGATTTTAACAACATTCTTTTCCCAATTATGGGCTTTTCAGAACTTGCGTTGAGTGATACACCCGAAGACAGCCCTCTGCGAAATAATATAAAAGAAATTATACAGGGAGCCAAACGAGCCCGTGATTTGGTAAAACAGATTCTTGCATTCAGCCGTCAATCTGACCAAAAACCAAAACCACTCAAGGTTCAGCTTATTATCAAAGAGGTGCTAAAATTAATCAGATCTTCCCTGCCAAGCACCATCGAAATCAAACAGCATATTAGCAATCAATGTGGTTTAGTCATGGCGGACGCAACCCAGATACATCAGGTGGCCATGAATCTGATGACCAACGCTTTTCAGGCCATGGAGGATGACGGCGGAAAACTGGAAGTGACCCTGAAAGAGATGGAATCGTCAAAAGCTATAAAGGGGATATTAGAGTTTACAGTGAACTGGAGAAGGAACTGCATTTCATGTTTACCTGCCTGTGCTTAAATCACAGATTGAAACAGAGGAAATTGATGCCATCACACCGGTTCAGAAAGGAACGGAACGCATCCTGCTTGTAGATGATGAAGAGCCGATTATTCGCATGGAAAAACAAATGCTGGAACGGCTCGGGTATCAGGTTACTGCGTGTACCAGCAGCCCGGACGCACTGATGGCGTTTCGAGCTTCTCCAGGCAAATTCGACCTTGTTATAACCGACATGACCATGCCGAATATGACCGGTGTTCAGCTTTCACAAAAACTTCTGGAAATAAGACCTGATATTCCGATAATAATTTGTACAGGCTTCAGCACAAAGGTTGATGGCGAAAAAGCAAAGGCAGCCGGTATTCGAGGATATGTCATGAAGCCGGTGGTTACGAGTGAAATTGCGCAAAAAAATAAGGGAAGTGTTGGATCAAGACTGAAAATTTTACTGCCCGGAAACTATTCACCGCTGGTGGTAGCTGCAAACCACCGGTATCTTCAAAAACGTTGCGATTTCCGGTCCTACCCATTCCGTACTGCCGTCGCTGCTGGCCATCCCGCAAAGCGGGATTTCGCATCTGAATTTACAAGTCCGGAGCTCAATTGGATCTGGGGCATCCTCGACTTTCGCTCAATTAGGGTTCAAGCTTATTTGAGCTTTTTCACGGATCAGGAGCTGACTGAATTTGTTATTAATCTCTACAATGTTTGCCTGCCATATTTTGTCCATCTCAACATTCGGCACAACCGCAGAACCCGCAATAGATTTCTTTTCCGCCAGATCGTTTTTTAAGACCTGATTTCTTTCCTGAGTCATCAACTGAAGTTCATCCATATAGCCGTCATATACTGACTCAAGCCCTGTTATATCCATATTACAAATATCTTTTAACAGGGCCAGCTGTAGCTTATTATCGCGGTTTACATTCAGGTCGTCTAAAAGCTCATTAAGCAATATGTCATTTACGATCACATCATAAGTCTTAATCATTTTGTCCAACTCGATTGCAAATCTTTCTTGGTCCAGCAGGCTGTCCTGATATTTCTGAATCAGTCCCCTGATTCTTTGCCTGGCTTCCTTTAGCTTTTGTTGCTCCTTTTCCTCCCGGCTTTGTGTCAGGTGCTTGGTTTTTTCCATAACAAGATCGAGAGTGCTTTTGATTTCTCCCATATTACACCTCTTTTATCAGGGTATATTGTTTACATGATCAACAAATGTTGAGTTTATGATTTTAAGGATTTGTTCCTTGTAGTAAAGTTTCCCGGAGCCTATGCCCGGGCATGCCTTTGATACTTGTCGCCATTTTTTGGAAGAACGTAAGTTTTCGAACCAGAATGGAAACGTTCGGCACTGGCCGGGGCGAACCGGATAGATGGTGCATCCGTCTTGATAAAAATAACATTGGCCGTCTGCATGTTCTTTGATACCGTACTCTCTGTTGATCGTATACAAATATTTTTCGATGAAGCTTAAAACTCCCTCTGATAGATATCGGGCAATGCTTTCGACTTCATCATGATAGACATGCACGATTCCGGGATCTCCCGTACAGCAGGCTCCGCACTGCCGGCATTCAAATAAAATTCCTTGATCAAAAAAATAGGATCGATGTCGTATCGTCATTGGCCATTCGTCATTGGCAAAATAAAGACCGCTATGCTTGAAGAGCGCTGCGCTTGAGGAGCGCTGCGCTTGATGGGGATAAAGTCTTTTTATCAACATCCTTCAAAGCCGCCAGGCCGCTCTTCACACAAAGTGCTCCTCAAGTGCAACGGTCTATGTGCTATAGCACGCGATATGGACAAGATCAATTGAAGATATATCCGTATTTTAGGAATAGCTACTTATCAGGCCGGGAGGGTTTTTGGCGAAATGGCCTACCTTTTAAACGAAAGCCGCACCGCAACAGCCATCGCTGAAACGGAATCGATCCTGCTTATCATGATGCCCGATGTTTTTGAAGAACTCCTCCAGGCCAACACCATCTTTTCCCGAGACATCATCCAGGTGTTGTGTAATCGCCTTCGCAGAACTCACTTCGCGGAAAGGCCTTGATAGAAATTACCAGTTTTTACCGTTGGATAGCAAAATTATTATTATTATTTTCGGTTGCATCGGTTTTTTTTTCGGTATAGAATATCCTATACTCAACTGATAGTGATCAAACTTTTATGTAGTCAATATAATGAAAAGATTCAATTTAATCAGCATTCTATCTCTTTTTGTGCTCTTTTACGGCTGCAGCGCAGCCCCTATCACGGTTGTTTTTGATAGTCCTCAGCAAATTAAAGGCATCAATAACATAGCGGTTTTTCCTTTTGTTTGTAATAGAAGCGAAACCGGCCGGATTATTGCTGAGGCACTGGCGGCCAATCTTAACACGTCACGCTTTGCAGTCATTGAACAGGGGCAGTTACAAACTCTGCTTAAAGCAAACCGGCTAACACCTGAACAAGTTTCGGAAAATCATCAACTCATTGTCGGCAAACTTAAAGGGGTTGATGCCATCATTACCGGGGATGCTTCGGTTAGAGCTTTTGGCGGGTATAGCGAACATGTGGCTGAGACCACCGCCCGGATGATTGATGTTGCTACCGGCAAAACTCTACTGGAAGTTACTTTTTTAGCTGAAAATGTCAAAAGTTTAAAAAGCACAACCCCTGCTGACCA
>JACNIG010000250.1:0-1383 GCA_014383215.1 Candidatus Desulfatibia vada
ATGAATCTTGCAAATAAAAAAATTCTCATCGTCGGCCTCGGCGCCTCGGGGATTGCATCAGCGCGCTTTGCAATAAACCAAGGAGCGTCGGTAACCGTTACTGATATTGCCCCTGCCAAAGATTTGGCCGACCATGCTCATAAAGCCCTTGCAATGGGTGTCGACCTGGAGCTGGGCCGGCATGAAACTGAAACCTTTGAACGCGCCGACCTTATTGTTATCAGCCCCGGCGTGCCCCATACCATACCTCAGATTTTACGGGCCCGTAGCAAGAAAGTGCCGGTAATAGGAGAGATCGAGCTTGCTTCAAGATTCATCCGTGAGCCTGTAATCGCCGTCTCCGGGACCAACGGCAAGACAACAACCACTACCCTGCTCGGCAAAATGCTCGAAAATTCAGGCTTTAAAGCTTTTGTGGGAGGCAATATCGGCAACCCTTTAATCGACTATGTCGACCAAAAAATAAAAGCCGACATCGTAATAGCTGAAATCAGCAGCTTTCAACTCGATACCATCGAAACTTTCCGGCCGAAAGTTAGTGTGCTTTTAAATATCACCGAAGATCATATGGACCGATACCCTGATTTTGAGGCCTATACCAGCTCTAAGTACCGGATCTTCGAAAACCAGCAAGCAGACGATATTGCCGTAATCAACGGTTCTGATCCGCTGATCCGTTCCATAACCCAAAACATCAAAGCCAAAAAAATGACCTTTTATCACCGCGAAGACAAAAATGCTGCAGCCCTAAACAGCGCAACCATAAATTGGAACGGTTCGTCCAACGCTGCCTTCATTGGTTTGCAGTCACAAGGAAAGCAAACAGGGTCTATTGCACTTTCCGGTTACAAACTTGCCGGCCGGCACAATCTTGAAAATGCCGCCGCCGCTTCTCTGGCAGCACTGGCCGTTGGCGGCAGATTAGAGGCCATCCAGTCTACCCTGAACAATTTTCAGGGGCTCTCTCATCGGCTCGAATTTATCGCCACCGTCAGCGGCGTCCGCTTTTTCAACGACTCCAAAGCTACCAACGTTGATGCTGTGGCCAGAGCACTTGAAGCCTTTAGCAGTCCGGTGGTTCTTATCATGGGAGGTCGCGATAAGGGAGGAAAATTCGGGTCTCTCAAAGAACTGGTCCATAAGCACACAAAAAAACTGATTGTAATGGGAGAAGCAAAAGAAAAAGTGAAATCTGCCCTTGGCGACGTATGTCTGCAGGCAGCACAAACAGCAGACGGCATGGAAGACGCAGTCCTTTTGGCATATCAAGCCGCCCGTCCCGGCGATGTTGTGCTCCTTGCTCCGGGCTGTGCCAGTTTTGACATGTACAGCAGCTATGCCCAGCGGGGAAAAGCTTTCTGCGCGGCGGTTAAACAGCTGCAA
>JACNIG010000250.1:1663-9833 GCA_014383215.1 Candidatus Desulfatibia vada
AATGACCGGCAACCAAAACAAGATGCAAAATGCTGCTCAACGAAACTCGAGCTATGATATCAAGCTCCTGTTCCCTGTGCTTTTTCTGGTTGGAATCGGAATTGTAATGGTCTACAGCGCCAGTTCGGCCCTGGCAATGAAAAAGTATGGAACCGATTACTACTTTTTAAAAAAACAAGCCTGCTTCGCCCTGCTGGGAATTGTAGTTTTGATAATTTGCAGACGGATCCCTGCGCGGCTTTTCCGTCCTTTGACATACCCCTTGATGATCATGGCCATCACCTTTTTGGCTGCGATCAAGTTTACAAAATTCGGACATTCTGCCGGAGGCTCGGCCAGGTGGCTGCATTTCGGCGGCTTTACATTTCAACCCGCGGAATTCGCCCGTTTTGCCCTGATAGTTTACCTGGCCTACTCCCTGGATAAAAAGAAGGACAAACTCAACGATTTTTATGTCGGTTTTCTTCCCCACATTTTGGTATTAGGTATTTTAACCGCTCTGATTTTTATCCAGCCTGACTTTGGCGCTGTACTGATTTTGGGCGCTATTACCTGGATCATGCTTTTTGTAGGCGGCGGCAGTCTCAAGCATCTTTTCTTATCATTTGCGGCCCTGCTGCCCGCTATTTACTTTATTATGGTCAACGCCGAGTATCGACTTAAACGCCTCTTAAGTTTTATGGACCCCTGGCAGCACCCTTCAAATGAAGGTTATCAGATCATCCATTCGCTGATGGCATTCGGCACCGGAGGAGCCTGGGGCGCAGGCATCGGCAAGGGTTATCAGAAACTGTTCTATCTTCCTGAGCCCCACACTGATTTTATCTTCTCGGTCATCGGAGAGGAACTCGGCCTCTTGGGCGTTCTTCTTATTCTGGGCCTTTATGTCCTTATATTCTGGCGTGGCGTCTGGATTGCCAGAAATACCGAAGACTCTTTTGGAGCACTTTTAGCCATGGGGCTGACAACGGCAATCGGTCTTCAAGTTTGCGTTAATATGGGAGTCACCCTTGGGCTTCTCCCGACCAAAGGGCTTGCCCTCCCCTTTTTAAGTTACGGCGGAACATCCCTTTTGGTGAACATGGCGTCCATTGGGATACTGATGAACATTGCAGCATTAAAACCTGACCCGAATGATTCGTAAAGAATCCGGATCAAGAGGACCCGGCTTTGATTTACTTTAGGATTTAACAATGGTGCCATTTGTTGAACAAAAAGAGCTACACAAAACGCCGCAGGCGCTGCGCATCATTATTGCCGGCGGCGGCACCGGAGGGCATCTTTTCCCCGGCATTGCCATTGCACAGGAATTTACGGCCCGGAATCCAAACAGCAATGTCTTGTTCGTCGGCGCAGGCAGACCTTTTGAAACCTCAATTCTGTCTGAGTTGGGTTTCAAGCATGCAAAGATTACAGCAGCAGGAATCAAAGCACGGGGAACGGCACAGCAAGCCTTATCGATCGCGAAAATCCCCAAGGGCATTTTTGAATCGCTTATGATCCTTAAACGTTTCAAACCTGACTTGGTCATCGGTGTCGGCGGCTATGCTGCCGGACCTCTGGTCACGGGTGCATGGCTTCTGGGCATTCCCATCGCCCTGCATGAGCAGAATATTCTTATGGGCATTACTAATCGGATACTGTCGCGTTTTGCCGATCGGATATTTATTTCTTTTGAGAATAAGCCCTTAGAACTAAATGGGCGTAAAGTCCACGTTACCGGTAATCCCGTACGTAAGGAAATATTACAGCGCAACGGGAACCAAAAAGCAAGCACGGTTGCAGGCTTCGGTAAACAGCGGCCCTTTACAGTACTGATCATCGGCGGAAGTCAGGGGGCCCGCGGTATAAACCTGGCGGTTATGGAGGCTGTGGAACACATCCGGGAAAAAGATGCGTTTGTTTTCATCCATCAAACCGGAGTTGACGATGAAAGCATGGTTAAAGCCGCCTATCAGCGCTGTGATATTGCCGGCAAGGTACAGGCCTTTTTTGTTGATATGGCCCGGCAATATCAGCAAGCAGATCTGGTGATATGCCGGGCAGGTGCCACCACGGTGGCGGAAATTACAGCTATTGGAAAAGGGGTTGTGTTTATTCCGTTTCCTTTTGCAGCCGACGATCACCAGGTTCTGAATGCACGCACCCTTACAAACGCCGCTGCTGCAGAAATGATTCTGGAAAAAGATCTTAGCGGCAGAGTCCTGGCCGATAAAATCGAACATTTTGCATCAAACCCGGAAGCCCTAAGTCAAATGGCCTCCCGGGCAAAGGCTTTTGGACGGCCGGATGCGGCCGCCATGATTGTGGACAACTGTTATGGGATGATGAATTCGTAAGAACGAATTCATCGGGTGTTTGGTGTTTAGTATTTAGTGTTTTGTTTCAAATATATGCTGATATACCAGCTTGTTAAATTACCAAACACTAAATACCAAATACAAAACACTCTCGTAAAAAACAAATAGTTGCTTTTTACGAAACTATTTAACCAATGAACCATTTAACTATTTAACCAGCGTACACATGTATCTTAAAAAATATCACATACATTTTGTCGGCATCGGCGGCATCGGCATGAGTGGAATTGCCGAACTCCTGCTCAACCTGGGCTACAAGGTGTCCGGATCCGACCTCAGTTCTTCTGATCTGACCCGGCGCCTGCAAAGCTTAGGGGGAATGATATATGAAGGTCATGCTGCCAAGCAAATTAAAGGGGCCGATGTTGTGGTGACATCCGCGGCCATCGCTTTCGATAACCCTGAAGTTATCGCCGCCGCCCAAGCATCGATCCCTGTAATACCCAGGGCCGAAATGCTGGCTGAACTGATGCGTTTAAAGTACAGCGTAGCGATTGCCGGCGCCCACGGCAAAACATCGACCACTTCCCTGGTAGCTGCCGTGCTGGACAAAGGCGGGATGGATCCCACAGTGGTCATCGGCGGCAAACTCAAAAGTATCGGGATCAATGCGCTGCTTGGAGAGGGGGATTTTATCGTGGCCGAAGCGGATGAAAGCGACGGCTCTTTTCTGAAAATGTCTCCCACCATAGCGGTTGTAACGAATATAGACCGGGAGCATCTCGATTTTTACAAAGACCTAAACCACATCAAGGAAGTATTTTTAAGCTTCATCGACAGAATCCCGTTTTACGGCCTGGCGATTCTATGCCTGGATGATGAACCCATACAGGATATAATTCCCAAAATAAAGAAGCGCTTCACAACTTACGGAGTCAGTTCCCAGGCGGATATCCAGGCCAATAATATTGAGTCCAAAGGGTTAACGAGCAGGTTTGCCGTCAAACACCTTGGCGAGCAATTAGGAGAAATCTCGCTTAATCTGCCTGGTATCCATAACGTTTACAACGCCATGGCAAGCATCGCCGTGGGACTTGAATTAGGTATCGATTTTGAAGTCATTAAAAGCGCCCTGGAAACCGTTCAAGGCGTGCAGCGCAGATTGGAAATCAAGGGAATCGTCCGAGACATTACGGTTGTTGACGATTACGGCCATCATCCCACTGAAATCAAAGTTACGCTGCAGGCCGCCAAGGAAAGCTGGCCGGACCGGCGCATCGTTGTGGTGTTTCAGCCGCACCGCTACTCCAGAACCCAGGCACTTTTTGATGATTTTACACGTTCGTTCTACCAGTCGGATATGCTTGTAGTGCTGCCGATCTATGCAGCCAGTGAAAAAGCAATTAAAGGCGTTGACAGTCAATTGTTGTTTGAAGAAATTCGAGCCCACGGCCACAAAGATGTCGTCTTCATGCCAAGTTTTACAGCAGCTGTTTCCCATTTAAAACAAACTTTAACCCCAGGCGACATCCTGCTGACTCTGGGTGCCGGCGATGTTTACAAACTGGGAGAGACTCTACTGAAAGAATTATAAAAATGTTACTCGATTCTGAATCTAAACGCTGGCTGGCCGATCATTACGGCGCCAGCATCAAATTTGACGAACCAATGTCCAAGCACACATCGCTGCAGGTCGGCGGGCCGGCTGAGGCCTATTTTGTCCCTGGAAACATTGAAGCGCTTAAATCACTGATCAACTGGGCCTGGCAAAAGGGCATCTCGTATCTGATTATCGGCGACGGTACAAATCTGCTGGTAAAAGAAAGCGGGATAAAGGGCATCGTCATAGCGCTGACCAAGTGTCTGCAGGCGATTACCAAAATCGATAATGAAAAAGAAGAAGTTGTCGTTACCGCCATGGCCGGTGTTCGCATGCAGGCTCTTTGCCGCTTTGCCCTTGAGCATGGTCTTGCAGGTCTCAATTTTGCCCTGGGAATTCCCGGCACCGTGGGCGGCGGCATTATGATGAATGCCGGCACGGCTGAGGGCTGGATCGAAAATGTCCTCAAGACCGTCACAGTGCTTTTGCCAAACGGTCAAATCCAGGAAATTACGCGGGACCGGCTAAAATTTTCATACCGTAATCTTACTTTGAACATGGAACTAAACCAGGAATTTCAGGCGCATCCCGTTATTATCGACGGCTCTTTTTGCCTGCATCCTACAGATCCTGTCAAGCTCAAAGCCGAAGCCCAAAAGATTTTAAGAAGGCGCATGCAAAGACAGCCCATCGGCTACCCCAGTGCCGGATGCTTCTTTAAAAATCCCCCAAACGGCAAGACAGCGGGGCAGCTGATTGACCTGGCCGGACTGAAAGGCAAAGCAATCGGCGGCGCCGAAGTTTCATCAAAACATGCTAATTTCTTCGTCAACATCGGCCAGGCGACTGCTGCAGATTTTCTGGCGCTGATGGAACTCGTGCATGATACCGTCTTAACAAGGTTTAACATCGATCTTGAAAGCGAGGTCAAAATTGTTGGAGCGTAATCGTACCCGTAGAAACTTTTATAAAAACAGCACCGCCAAACAACAGGCTAATATTATGGAATACTTTAAAGCCAGTCTAAAAATATCGGCCGGAATTGCTGCTTTGCTGCTGGTAAGCTTTACCTTCATTTTTGGTTACGATTTTCTGACGCAATGTGACTATTTCAAAGCCAAAAACTTCAGCGTTACCGGTATCGGCAAGCTTACCAAAGAGCAGGTTCTGAAGCATGCCCGGCTTGACGAGGGTGTCAATATTCTCTCGGTGAATCTATCAGAAGTTCGCAAAAGACTGATAGCCCATTTATGGATTGCCGAGGCTGAAGTCAGCAGGGAACTCCCTTCCAAAATACACATCAGAATAAAGGAGCAAAAAGCCCTGGCCGTCATAGATCTGGAGCGCAAATTTTTGATCAATACCGCCGGAGAAATCTTTAAGGAAGTGTCGGCTACGAATCCGGACAACCTGCCGATCGTCAGCGGCCTTGAATTTTCAGACATCAACGTTTTGGGAGAAACCCGCAGCCTGCCGTTTGATGCTGTCATGCAAGTTTTGAAATTAGGACAAAACCCGCATAGTCTTCTTCCCAACACCCTTATCAAAAGAATTCATGTTGACAGAGAAATCGGTTTGACAATTCATGCCCCGGCCTTTGCGTCCGGTATGATCAGCACCATTAAGATCGGATATCACGATTACCCCGGCAAGTACGCCGGGCTTAAAAATGTTTTGACCTATATAAAAAAAAGAAACGAGTTTTCACGGCTGGTTTCAATCGACCTTAACAACATAGATCGTATTGTTGTTCTTCCAGTCAGCAATGAATCACCTGCCAATGACCAAAAGGAGGTTTAAGATGCAGGGAAAGGGAAATCTTATTGTCGGTCTTGATGTCGGGACAACCAAAATTTGTGCCGTGGTTGGTGAACTTTCCCAAAAAGACATAAATATTATCGGTATCGGCACGCATCCCTCTATCGGTCTGCGCAAAGGTGTGGTCGTAGATATTGAATCTACGGTGGAATCGATTCAAAAGGCTGTTGAAGAGGCGGAACTTATGGCCGGCTGTGAAATTTCATCCGTATACGCCGGCATAGCCGGCGGTCACATCACCGGGTTCAACAGTCGCGGAATCATAGCGATAAAAGGACCTGAAGTGACGAAACAGGATGTGGAACGCGTCATTGACGCCGCGCGCGCCGTGGCCATCCCCATGGACCGCGAAGTTATTCATGTGCTGCCCCAGGAATTTATCGTTGATGAACAGGGCGGCATCAAGAACCCTGTGGGCATGTCCGGAGTACGGCTGGAAGCTAAGATTCATATTGTAACCGGTGCCGTCACCTCTGCCCATAATATCGTTAAATGCGCCAACCGGTCAGGACTCGATGTATGCGATATAGTCCTCGAATCTCTGGCCTCGGCTGAATCCGTGCTGACCGATGAAGAGAGGGAACTGGGCACGGCCCTGCTGGATCTTGGCGGCGGAACGACCGATCTGGCAATTTTTTCTCAGAAAAACATCAAGCACACGTTTGTACTCTCCTTGGGTGGCAACAATCTTACCAACGACATTGCCATCGGGCTGCGCGCACCGCACTCCGAAGCCGAAAAGATCAAGAAAAAATACGGAACCTGTCTGTCCCATAATATCGGCAAAGAAGAAACCATTGAAGTTCCAGGAATGGGCGGACGCAAGCCCAGGAAACTTCCCAGGCAGATATTAGGCGAGATCCTGGAACCCCGTGTGGAAGAAATTTTCTCACTGGTAAGAAGGGAAATCTATCGGGCTGGAATGGAAAACCTCATCAATTCGGGTGTGGTTTTAACCGGAGGGTCATCACTGCTGGACGGCTGTGTCGACATCGCCGAATCAATTTTCGATCTACCGACCCGTCTGGGTACGCCCCGTGGGATCAGCGGCCTTGTCGACGTCGTCAACAATCCCATGTATGCCACCGCCGTTGGGCTTGTTTTATACGGCGCCCGCGTGATGCCCGAAGAGAAATTCAGAATTCGTGACAGCAACATTTTCAACCGTATCATAACCAGGATGAAAAAATGGTTCAAGGATGTAATGTAATTAACTAACTGACAGGAGGTGGGGGAAATGACTTTTATGTTTACGGAAAGCGATAATTCAGCAACAATTAAAGTAATTGGTGTTGGTGGCGCCGGCGGCAATGCGATTAACAACATGATCGAGTCCAATCTCAAGGGCGTGAAATTCATCGCCGCCAATACGGATGGCCAGTCTCTCGAGTTCTCCAAGGCATCCGTCAGGCTGCAAATGGGTGAACAACTCACCGGGGGGCTCGGCGCCGGTGCCAACCCTGAAATCGGGCGGGATGCAGCCCTTGAAAATGCCGATGCCATCCGCAGCGCATTAGAGGGCAGCCACATGGTGTTTATCACAGCAGGGTTCGGCGGCGGCACCGGCACCGGTGCAGCACCGGTTATCGCCGAAATCTGTAAAGAGCTCGGCGCCCTGACTGTTGCCGTGGTGACAAAACCTTTTTCCTTTGAAGGCCGCAAAAGGACCAGACAGGCTGAAGAGGGAATTAAAGCCTTACGGAAAGTCGCCGATACCGTCATCACCATACCCAATGACCGGCTGAGAGGACTTGCTTCCAAAAATACCAAAATGGTTGAAATGTTTAAAAGAGCCGATGAAATCCTGCTGCACTCGGTCAAGGGGATCACCGATTTGATTTTTATGCCGGGTCTGGTCAATCTCGACTTTGCCGATGTAAAAACAACCATGTCCAAGGCCGGAATGGCGATTATGGGCATCGGCATCGGCAGTGGTGAAAATCGGGCCATCGAGGCCGCTGAGAGTGCCATATCACATCCGCTTCTGGAAGATATTTCCATTGCCGGTGCCAAGGGTGTTTTAATGAACATCACCTGCAGCAGCGATTTGACCATGGAAGAGATGACAGAAGCTTCCGATCGAATTTACAATGAAGTCGGTGAAGATGCCGATATTATCTGGGGAGCCGTCATCGATGACACTTTAGGAAATGAAATGAGTGTCACCGTAATTGCAACGGGAATCGGCTCTAAAGATGAGCCTGACGCACAGGATCGCAGCTTTGGAGGTAAAGTCAGGGATATCACACCGAGTGACATGCAAAGCAGCATCAACTTTGATGAGCCCACCTTTATCCGCCGTCAACAAGCGGTTGGTGAAGACCGCGGAGGCACCTACCGCGGATATAAGGGGATGATCATCGACAACAACGACCTGGACGTGCCGACCTTTTTGAGAAAAAAGGCTGATTGAGGGTTAAGCATTGACGAGCGGCAGTAAAGAATCCCGACC
>JACNIG010000065.1 GCA_014383215.1 Candidatus Desulfatibia vada
TGATATCCGGTACAAAAGCTGAGGAGATCGGGCTTATTCTTCAGGCGGTGCCTTTAGAAGAGTTGGATGAGGCGGTTGCCAGGCTTACGAATCGAATCAAGGGCGTACCAAAGAATCAGCTCATGATGATGAAAATGATGGTCAATCAGGCTTATGAAAATATGGGGCTGGCAAGCACCCAGACAATTGCGACTCTTTTCGATGGCATGACCAGGCACAGCCCTGAAGGTGTATGGTTTAAGCAGCGTACAGAGGAAGTAGGCTTTAAACAGGCTGTTGCAGAACGTGATTCGGGAGATCCGATATCGGGGAGTAAAAACTGAACTCAAACGTTAAAAGGCTCAAAAGGAGAACAAGATGTCAGACATAGATACTGAAAAATTGGCTGTATTAATAGATGCCGATAATGCGCAACCGGCAATTGTTGAAGGTCTGTTAACGGAAATCGCAAAATATGGGACAGCTAATGTAAAACGGATTTATGGTGATTGGACAGCCCCGGACCTGAAAGGATGGAAAGAAGTTCTGCTGCAGTACTCAATTCAACCCATTCAGCAGTTTGGATATACCAAAGGTAAAAATGCCACTGACAGTGCAATGATAATTGACGCAATGGATTTACTTTATACTGACAAATTTGATGGATTTTGCATTGTATCCAGTGACAGTGATTTTACCAAGTTAGCGTCAAGGATAAGGGAGGCTGGTCTTTTTGTTTACGGCTTTGGGGAGAAAAAGACTCCGGGACCTTTTGTTTCAGCATGTGATAAATTTATATTCACCGAAGTCCTCCGATCAAAAGATGATTATAGTGATAAAATAAAACGCAAGACAACCAGCGAGCTTAAGAAAGACACGAAACTTGTTAATTTATTAAGAAATGCTGTTGAGGCGTCTTCGGACGATTCCGGCTGGGCTCATCTTGCATCTGTAGGCAGTAATATTGCCAATCAGGCACCGGAGTTTGATCCACGAAACTATGGCTATAAAAAACTGGGGGAACTTGCATCAGCGACGAAACTATTCCAAATCGAAGAAAGATCTGTTGGCGAGGGGCCCTCAAAAGCAACTTATTTAAAAGACAAAAGAAAGAAATGATACGCCCGTAAAAAGTATCTTTTCCGTGCAATTACGTCCCGCGGATCGCGGGATTGGTGGTAATTGCAATAACAAGTACATGTCGTTTTCCCTGGCCAATCCGGTCTCCCTACGGTTTGGCGTTTTCCATCTCTTCCCCGGGCCATAGGAAAAGGTGTTTCAGGCGATCCCAGAACTGCCCGCCTAATATAAACAAACCCGCAATGCAAGCCGCTTCCCCTGCAACCATGGTCCACGCCAGAAAGTTGATCTCTGCTTCTCTGTGGGCAAAGAAGAGCAGGTAAACCAATACCGCGTAATAGGGCAGGGTGCTCGCTATCAACAACGTGATACCAAAACGGTGCATGGAGCGGCTTATGGGTTTTGGTTCATGGGTTCGTTTGAAGAGGGCCATGATCTTTTTTTTCAGGGTGGCCAGGAATTCCTTGCCCAACAGGGCCGCTGAGCACAGGAGGGCGATTTCGCCCGAGGCCAGGAAAACCACGGCAAAGAGGCCTAACTGGGCAAAAGTCATGCCCATGAAAGGGAGGACAGCAACGATGCTGAAAGGCAGAAAGCTGTAGATGAAGAGGGACAGACCCAGATAATATTTCCAGTCCTTTTTCATGCTATTCTCCTTCTGGTTTGCAACGTTAGGGTATTCAGAGTCGGGCACCTCAATTCCCTTATCCTCAAACATTTTTTCCCAAGAATGATGGTCTCGTAAAAAGTCTCCAAGGCCGTCACTCCCGCGAAAGCGGGAGTCCATAAGGAGTTGATTTTCCTGGATTCCCGTTTTCACGGGAATGACAATAACGGGTGTTTTCTGACTTTTTACGAGTTCATCAAGAATGATATTAAAATTGTGGCATTATTTCAACATACTTCGAAACAGGAAATAGTCAAGAAAAAGGGGGTAATCGTATGTTTAAGAGTTAAGCTGTTAGCAATTGTAAATTCGTCAAGCAGTTATTAGATTTAAGGGACCATACTTACAGATGTTATGTTGGTTAAGATCTCAAAAAAGTTTAAAAAAATTATTCGCGTTTGACCGTATGTGTCAAACGCTTATGCTAAAGTAGAGATCTTGCTGGATAGCGTTGAAAATGAATAGTGCGGAAACTGCCCCGAGCCCTATGGGGTAAAGAAGAAAGGAGAGAAAATATGAAGGTTCCCTGGATATCTAAAGAGGAAATTGCGCTGAAGGCCATGGATTTGATGGAAGCTTTCCAGACAATGGCAGGATACATGGTCAAGCCCCCTATTCCGGTAGAAGATATCATAGAGCGATCTCTGGGTTTGAGGCTTGTCTATGAAGATCTCGAAAAGGTGTTTGGGTCTAATGATGTGCTCGGAGCCACCTATGTCGTAGCAAAAGTTATATGTATAAACGAGAGGCTGTTCGAACATAGCTCCGAGGGGAGACTTGTGTTTACCTGCGCTCACGAGGCGGGTCACTGGGTTCTGCACCGCCGGTATGTGGATGCGGAGGGGGGGGATAACTCCAAAGATGAGGCCATTGTGTGCAGGCCCAGGGACGCAAAGGCACCCATTGAATGGCAGGCTGATTATTTTGCGGCCTGTCTCCTTATGCCGGAGAAAGGGATTCGGGAGGCGTTTCAAAAGGTGTGTGGTCCGGAACCGTTTATTATAAATAATGTCAAAGGTGGGGTTCAAGAAGGATCTCGAAGCGAAGAGCCGTTTGTTGAGCAATGGCCTTTCATTGCGGCCGCCATGTGTGAAGCAGGCGGGTTTTCTAATGTCTCAAAGCAAGCGATGATCATTCGCCTTCAGGATCTTGGCTTGTTGATCAATCAGACAACCACAAGGATGGACTGGAAGGCGGTTTGCTCAGAGGCCTCTTAATAAGATGGCAAGAAGGCTACCTTCCGGGCATAATGATTCTGGACTCATCCTCCTTTTTTGCCGCCTGCTGTTGGGCCTGCATCTTTTTAGCCCTTTTCAGCATATCTTTAAGGGCCTTTTTCATGGCGCCGGGGAATTCTTCAATGGCCTCTCCAAGGGTGGCTGCCCGTAGCGGCGCTTGAAGGGGAACAAGCCCCTGGGGGGATTGGAGCTGGGTATGCCCCACGAATATGGGTTGACGGCTTTCGTCGTTGGTTCCATTCGGTTTGATGGGTCTGAGGCACCTGATGGACCCTGCCTTTAGATCCGTAATGGACTCTTCACGGCAAAGATTCTGGTTGTTGAAGGTGAAGTCGATCTGTTCCGGGCTGTTGGCAGTCATTTGATTTCTCCCTGAGATTTCCCCCCAAACATTACGTTTATGACAATAACTGAATATCATGGCATAGGACAAATTGCAAGCCCCGGCTTCTGCTTTTCTGGCTTCTCTCCTTCAAGACGACTTTTCCCTTTCATTACCTGCTACCCGCATGGTACCATGCGTCTGGCTACCTTAGCCTTGACGCCAATGTCGAAGATGTCTCTGTGCTTTTTTAAGAAAGACCGGGGCTGAAAATTCGCCAGGGGAAGTTCTGCTTGTATTTTGAGTGTCTTGAGAGTAATGTTTTGTCGTCGGACTACCCTTTGGAGATAGTATAGTGGCAAGAGGAGGAAATTGCCCATGTTAAAAAAAATTCGGTTGTTATCTTTTTCTTGCTGCTGTTTGCAGCGACGTCGTTGGCACAATCACAGGTAGACTATTTCCAGCAACTCTACAGCCATCGATTCAAGGCATACATGAATGCAGTCCAGGCCTACAACAAGGCCGTCAAAAAGGGGCGTCCTCAAAGTGAATTGAAAAGGCTCGAGAGAGCAGTGAAAAAATTGAAAAGGGAGTGCGGCAAGGCCAAAGCAAAGCTGGATACTGCAAGGGCGAATCAGAGAAAAAGTCTGAAGGGCAAGGGGTCTGGTGGGGGTAAGGAACCCAATGTCCAGACACAACAACTCATAATGAGCCTGGAAAATAAACTTCGAAACCTGCAGGAACAATTTCGTGTTGAAAAAAGGGAACATAAGAGAAGGGTGATTGGGGAAGAAATGGCAAGAGTTAAAAAGCAGTTGTCCAATGCGAGAGCTGGGCTTATCAAATAAGGGTTACCCTTCCACCCGCTTGTCCGCCGCAATGAGCCTTGATCGCCACATGACCTCTTTACCACACCACTTTCCGGTAATGTTCGGGATCTGTATCGCCTTCGGTTGAAAAGAGTAAAATCTTAGCGTCGCTTTTCAAATGGAGCTTGTCTTTTATATCACGATATTTTGCATTAGAAAGCAACTCATAAACGAGACCAAGAGTTACGGCACCTGATTCTCCGGAGATAACATGTTTATCATCACCGGAAGGATTACCGAGAATCCGCATGCCACTTCTGGCAATTTCATCTGAACAGATAATAAATGCGTCTGTCCCGGTCTTTAAGATCTCCCATCCAATTTGACTCGGTTTACCACACGCCAATCCCGCCATAATGGTTTTCAAATCACCGCGGACGCGATGAGGTTTGCCATCACCAGCTTGAATGGAGTTGAAAAAACAGGGGGCCCCTACAGGCTCAACCAGAGTGAATACAGGTTTAATCTTTTGAACGAAACTGCATAAAAAAGCCAGCAATGAAGCTGCCAGCGATCCCACACCTGCCTGTACAAAGACGTGTGTAGGCCATATACCTTTCGCTTGCTCCAGAGCCTCTGTTAATAACATGAAGTACCCCTGCATGATATAAGCTGGGATTATTTCGTATCCCTGCCATGAGGTATCCTGCAGCAATATCCATCCATTCTCTTTTGCCATTCTTCTAGCAAAGAGAACCGTCTCGTCATAGTTGCCCTCCACAATCGACACTTCAGCACCATATTTTTGGATCGCCTCCAATCGGGCTTTTGATGACCCTTTGGGCATATAAACTACGGCGTTACAACCGAACTTCTTTGCCGACCAGGCCACAGCTCTCCCATGATTCCCATCGGTGGCAGTAGTAAAAGTCAAATGACGAAAGCTTTGAGCCTTCGATGAGATAGAATCAAAGGTCAATTCGGCATCATCCAATCCCAATTCATCCTTTATAACCTTAGCCATTGCGTAGCTCGCACCCAGCACCTTGAATGCATTTAGATCAAACCGTTGGCTTTCATCCTTTATCAATAACTCGGAAACGCCTAATTTTTTGGCAAGCTCCGGCAGTTTGATAAGAGGGGTTGGGCTGTAGCCGGGTATACTTTGATGAAATCTCGTTACAGCGATGATGTCTTCAGGAGCTGTAAGATCAATAGATGATAAACAGTCTGACCGAACAGACGTATTCAGGTGACATTCAATGCGGATTTTCTTTTCGAACGTGTTCATCATCTACAAGGTCTACTCTTGCTTCAAGCGGCCTTCCTTTACTACCTTTTCTTTGCTGCGACCAGATCGATTGCTTTCTCTGGACAGACTTCGTGACAGCAGAAGCATCGGATGCATTTTGAATAGTCAACCGACGCCCTATCATCTTTAACTTGAACAGCATCTTTGGGACAGATCTCTTCGCAATCTCCACAGGCTATGCACTTCTCCGTGACCATGGGGCTTTTCTTAGGTGTCTTCTTTCCCGTCAACAGGTAATCGGTCGTGTTGGGCAGTTTGAATTCCTGATAGGCAGTATCCTCGGGTGCGAGGATCGGATACTCAATGTCTTCGGGCCACAATTTTCTGACCTTTGCCCTCTTCAGGGCCGGAATAGCTACGGGCTCTATGCCTACGAGTCTGCAGACGGCGATATCCATGGCTACAGGATCCGTAGATGCCAGAAGCCAGCCCAAATTTACAGGATCTCCGCTTCCGGGTCCTTGCCCCTGCATTCCGACGATGCCGTCCATGATAAACAATCCGGGTTTGATAAACATCGTGATATCGAGCAACATATCGGCAAACGCGGCCCGTCTCGGAAATTGAGCATGATATTTCGCCTTCGTAAGCCCGGGAATCGCACCGTACATGATCTTACAGGCCAATGTCATGTATTGAAGTGAGTGTGTCTTCAGCTTGGGCAGCGCGATGATCTTATCGGTTTCTAATACGAAATTGCATACAGATGTTTGTTTCAACCTCACCCCGTCGGGGATGTCCAATCTCCTGGTGCCCGTATCCCGGTTCAAGGGGATACCTTCCTCGTTTGCAATGTCCTCCAGCCCCGACCGCTTGTATGCCTTTCGCAGTGCTCTCTCCGAGAATTTCCCAGATGGTGAATCACCGATATAGGGGATTCCCCCCGCTTCCTTTACAGACTGTGCCACAGCCCTGACAACCTCGGGGTGTGTTGTGACGGCTTTTTCCGGTTCCCGTGCAGATAAAAGATTCACCTTCAGGAGGACCCTGTCCCCCTTTTCCACAAAACTCGCCATACCTCCTAAGGGAGCCAGAAGCCTCTCGATTTCAGGACTCGGATAGGTGGATTTCTGGATACAGACTATCGTCATATGTGTTCTCCTTCCACTCCCGCAGCACCACGATCTTCATTGTCCGACAAAATCATGTTTACCGCCTCCCGATCTTTTAAAGTTTCTTTAAGGGGTTTTCTTTGCCGATGCAGGCCTTACCGCCGCCAGTTGATTAAATCCGACGTGGCGGATTTTGTCAAAATACTCAGATTTTCTTTAGAGTTGAAAAGTTTTTCACACAACTCACACCTTCTATATTGAACAATTTCACGGGCTCTGAACCCTAAATATGAGGCCATGTTTGTAAGCCCCATGGTCCTGATAAGATGATATAAGGCATGGGTTTCGCATTTCTGGAACAACGCTTCAATGGAATTATTGCAAAGGTTTCCAAGATATAAAAAATGTGTTTTTGAAAATCGACTTGCACCGTCACAACAGGCAAACATGTCCAGTTCCGGGGAAAGGTATGGATTCATTGAGCACACATTGGGTCGATAATCTGTAGATACCCGCTGGCGATCGAATTCACCTGCACGGCCGAAATAAATGACAGGCTCCGGAAAAAATTTTAAGTGATGATCCCGCAGGAATTTTTCAAATGAGTCATCTTTTTTTGAAAAATCAGTAATAAAAGAGACAAAATAATCAAGACCGTGTTTTTGAGAGCTTAACGCCGCGTGGACAATGTTTTCACGGCTGATATATTGCTGATGCCAACGGCTGTAACTGAGTCGTAATTGCGACAAACCGTTCGACATTAATTCTGAAACGATACGATCTGTATGTTCCCGTGTCTTTGCCCAGTATCCGTTGGTAACAATTCTTGAATAGATCCCATTTTCCCTGCAGAGCTGAACCAATTTGCAGATATCATCAAAAAACAAAAGCGGTTCGCCTGCTGTAAAACTGATGCCCGTGACATGACAATGGGCCATCTCTTGAATAATATCTCGCGCCCGGCCGAAGTCCATTTTTGCAGTTTCGGGCGACGCGTCTGCGGCAACACAATGACCACATCTAATGTTACATTGAGTTGAATATCCAAATGCGATTTGTCGAACCGGGTTCATTTTAATGGTTCCTCATACGAATTTGTGGGTTATCCTGAGAATCCATGCCTGCCCCGCGCATGGCGGGGTAGATCCTGTCTAAACAAGATGTGCCCCGTTGTCAAAGCCCAGCCTACTTATTTTTCGGCTTAATCCTCTTTAGAAATTCCCAAACGGGCAATGTTATCAATCCACCAACAGCCCCGGAAAGGTAACTGGGCATTACCATGTCAAATGAGGACCGCCAGATGACGCCTGCGATAAAGCTGGCGGCTAGCATTGAAATAATGGTTATGAGAAATCGCTTCCAGAAAGACATGTTAACCTCCAAATGATTTGCCATGATTAAATGCAGTGTTGGGGGGTAGTATAGCAAATACTTCAAAATTATGCAAAATTGGCCTCAGGGCTGCGCCCCCAATCCCGTCTTCAGGCGAGAAAGGTCAACTCTGCTTGACATACCAGGCTAATTTCTCCTATAGTTTTCCTTCGAAAAGCAAGTCCACACCCTATAAAGAGGCTATTTTATGAACAATGATGTCCGTCCGGAGCTGGCTGCTGTGCAGGCCAGGTTGTCCCGTACGCTGGATGAAGTGCGTGTTAACGCGGCAGACAAACGCCATGCCAGGGGCTATCGTACTGCCCGGGAAAATTTGGCTGATCTCGTTGATGCGGATTCCTTTGTGGAGTATGGACAGCTGGCAGTGGCAGCCCAGCGCAACCGTTGCGACTATGAGGATCTGCAGACCAGGACCGCCGCCGACGGTGTTATTACCGGAGTTGGGACCATTAACCGGGATCATTTCGGCAAGGACAACAGTCGCGCCGCTGTTGTTGTATACGATTACGCGGTATTGGCGGGTACGCAGGGGTTCTATCACCACAAAAAACTCGACCGCATCTTTGAATTGGCGGAGGAGTGTAAACTGCCGATGGTAATGTACACAGAAGGTGGGGGAGGACGTCCCGGGGATACGGATGTCAAGACCCTTATTGCCGGGCTCAATATCAAATCTTTTTATGCCTGGGCCAGGCTGAGCGGCCTGGTGCCACGTATTGCCATCAACAACGGTTACTGCTTTGCCGGCAACGCCGCGCTGTTCGGCTGTGCCGACATTACCATTGCTACCCGGACTTCCTGGATCGGGATGGCCGGTCCCGCCATGATCGAAGGGGGCGGTCTGGGGGTTTTTAAGCCTACGGAAATCGGTCCCATTGACGTGCAGGAAAAAAATGGCGTCGTCGATATCGTTGCGGAGAATGAGGCGGACGCAACAGCTATTGCGAAAAAATTGTTAGGCTATTTCCAGGGGACTTTGGAGGACTGGTCCTGCTCTGACCAGATCTCGCTGAGGGATATGGTGCCGGGGAATCGGCGCCGGGCCTATCCGGTGCGGCGGGTGATCGAGGTATTGGCGGATGTGGATTCCTTTATCGAGCTGCGGCGCGCCTACGGACCGGGTGTAGTGACCGGCTTCTTGCGACTGGAAGGCAAACCTGCAGGTTTGATCGCCAATGACTGCATGCATCTAAGTGGGGCAGTGGATGCAGAGGCCGCCGAAAAAGCGGCGCGCTTTCTGCAGCTTTGCGATGCCTTTGAATTACCTGTCATTTCCCTGACCGATACCCCCGGTTTTATGGTTGGACCCGACAGTGAAAAACAGGCGGCGGTGCGCCGCATGTCCAGTCTGTTTGTTACCGGGGCCAGTATGAGCGTTCCCATCGTTGCCATCTTCTTACGCAAGGGCTACGGCTTAGGCGCCATGGCAATGACCGGGGGCAGTTTTGTCACACCGGTCTATTCTGCTGCCTGGCCCACCGGGGAGTTCGGTGGTATGGGTCTGGAGGGCGCTGTACGGTTAGGCTACAAAAAGGAACTGGAAGCGGTAGAGGATAAGGATAACCGCGAGGTTTTATTCGAAAAACTGGTGGCGAAGATGTACGAGGCAGGTAAGGCGACCGAGGCTGCAGTGCATTTGGAAATAGATGCGGTTATCGACCCGGCGGATACCCGTAAGGTTATCTTGAGAGCATTAACCTGCGCTCCCAAGTCAAAATCTTCACACGGCAAACGCCGTACTTTTGTTGACGCATGGTAACGATTGATCCCAATTGGACCGTTTGCATAACCTCCTGACCCCTTCCTGCGCGAGCCCTAAATGGCAGGATGTATAATACCTTCCCTCATGCTGTCCCATAACGTCCAGAACGAGGGAAAGGATTTGTTGACACAATGCTTATCCCTGACCTTAAGCTCCGGGACTCTTAACCCCACTACAGCAAGACTCATTGCCAGACGATGATCGTCATGGGGAGATA
>JACNIG010000118.1 GCA_014383215.1 Candidatus Desulfatibia vada
ATGACAAAAGAAGAAAAAGAAAAACTCGAGAATCATATCAAAGAGAATATCGAGAAATTGAAAAAAGATATTGTTTCTTATAAACAGCTGACCCGACCGATCGCACCTGACAATGCCATTGGCCGGCTTACCCGCATGGAAGCCATCAGCAGCAAAAGTATAAATGAAGCCACGTTAAGCAGAGCGAAACAAACCCTGTCCAAACTGGAACGTGTTTTGAAAATGGCAGATGCCCCGGATTTTGGATTGTGCAGAACGTGTGAAGAACCTATTCCATTTGGAAGATTGATGATTGTCCCGGAAACGGATCTGTGTGTTAAGTGCGCAGAGACAGTGAGTTAAACCCTAACGCCATTTAACCGGGGTGAGAGATTAATATAAGACCTCTTTAGGGTTGTTATGATAAAGGCGGAAAAATTATGAGAAAACAAAGTATTGTGCAAAGCGTACTTTTCCTTTTTGCCTTAATCTTTGTACTAAGCGATCCTGCTATTTGTGCTAAACAAGTTTTTTATAGTATTCATTTCGCCACCTTAAAAGACATCAGGGATGTTAACAAACAGGTGAATTTGCTTAAAGAAAAAGGCAAGATGGTTTTCTGGGAAAAAACAGAGATTCCAGCTATGGGGCAGTTCTACAGGGTTTATGTCGGCCGGTATAAAACCTGGAATGGTGCCGTGGCTTTCAGGGACAAATTAAAAAGTGCGGGCGTTGTAGGTCCTCTCGGAATTCAATGGTTCAGTGAAACCGTGGAGTCTAAAGAGGTACAGGACCCTCCCAAACTAATTGAGTCAAAGAAATCAGCTTTTGTTCAGCCTTTATATTCAGCCCCGGAAAAAGATCGGTTTGTTGATAACAAGGATGGGACCGTCACAGACACTAAAACCAACTTGATGTGGATAAAAAACGGCTGGCGGCTGGAATTTATTTCAGCCTTGCCCTGGTTCGAGGCCATGGATAAAGTCAAAAATTTCAAACATGGTAATTTCAGCGACTGGCGTCTTCCAACCATTGAAGAATGGAACAGCCTAATCGATCCCGGCAATCAGAACCCAGCTCTTGTTGAACCGAATCCCTTTGTAAACATCATTAGCCACATACCGTACTGGTCAAAAACCGAATTTAATTACGACAAGAATCACATCTGCAATGATCAATGTTCTTTGGACTCATACATTGTAACGCTGTGGTCGGGGATTACATATCATCAAAAGAAAAGCAAGAGGGCATTTATACTCCCTGTGCGTTCAATAGTACCCAAAATTTAAGCAAATAATAAAGCTCCAAAATTTGCGTGATTCGGTATTATAGTCATAGATTTTAAAAGTCGTATAACAATAGAGACAGTCTAAGAAAATTCAGATCGTAAGTTTTCATGAAACGTCCGAGTTAGTTTCACTCTTTGCCAAAAGGGCCACTGCGGCAAGAATCATAACTCCTCCCAGAATTTTGGGCATGGTGATTGCCTCTCCCAGAACGATTATTGCCAGCACAACGGTAACTACAGGTTCCAATGTGGAAATCATGGAAGCATTGGCAGGATCGATTCTTTTGAGACCGGCAAAAAATGTCACGATGGCAAGGGCTGTTGAAACCAGGGCAATGGCAAATACTGCAACCCACCCGGTTGACGTTGTAGGAAATTTTACACCCTTTACGGCAACTATGGCGCTAAAGACAACCCCTGCTGCAATTATTACGGTAGTTGACGCAGCAAAGGCGTCCACATTGGAGATGGCCTTGCTGCCAACGATGATGTAAATCGAATAAAGCACTGCGGCCGTAATCGCCAAGACAATACCAAGGATCTCTCCTCTTCCGCCATCCAGTCCAACAATAAATATGGTTCCACCAAGGGTCAGCGAAAGTGCCACCATTTTTAATATTGTTACCGGTTTTTTGAAAAAGATTGTCGCCAACAAGGTAACAAAAGCCGGGTAAAGATAAAGAAGAATTGCCACTAATCCTGCAGGTGCCATTGTCAGCGCTGTGAAAAATGCCAAAGAAAGCCCCACATAACCGAGTCCCCCCATACATAAAAGAGTAATCAGAGTGCGACCGCGGGGAAAAGCCATGCCTTTTGCTGCCATGATTGCTACCATGAATATGGCGGCAATCGTGAACCGTAGAAAAAGAACCGTAACAGGATTTGATCCTGCTTCATAGGCCAGGCGAGCAAAAATGGCCATGGTCCCGAAGGACGAAGCCGATACGGCTATCAGCAATACACCAATCAAACGATCCATATGCTAAATCCTATAGTTGGATAAAATCATGGACTAGATTTATATCGTCACAACAAAAACCATTGTCAGCATCGACTGATCCTGGATACTGGTCTCTGGATGCTTGGTTGTTTTTGGAGTTCAATCTTGGTGCATTCCTGAATATCCGGTATCTAGTATCAAGCATCCAGCATCTATCTCGTAAAAAAGACTACCTTGCGCCATCCCTAATAAATAGATAGACAACGTACAACGTTAAGCTAAATTACTCCGTAGATTCACGTTGCGCCCGGATAATGCTGGGAGCCTTATCGTCTTGTTCCTGATTCAGCTGAAGGAGTATAATCGACGCGATAACGATTACGCCGCCTGTTATCTGCAGGCTTCCCATAATTTCATTGAGGAAGATATATGATATTACCCCGGCCGTAATCGGTTCCAGGGTTGCGGTGATGCTGGCGCGAGTGGAGCGGATCAGGTTGATGCCTTCCAGGTAAAGGCCGAAGGGGATGAGGGTTCCCATAATACCAATATACAAAATCCACCCCCATTGTACCGGAGAATATGAATGCATAAAGGCTTCCAGTGGGGGATGCAGAATGTTCCACACTATTGCTCCGAAAAACAAGGCATAAAAGAGAACCGTCCAGGGGTTATAGCGCCGCATGCCGTACTCACCATGGATTGCGTACCAGGCAAAGGTTATGGCCGATAAAATGCCGCTGATGATGCCGACGATGTTCATGGAAAGAATTTCCAGATTGTAGGCGCCGACAACCAGATAGCAGCCTAAGGTGGCGCCGATAAGGGCCGTTATGGTCGATCGGCTCAGTTTTTCACGCATAAAAACCACGGAATGCAGGGCAATAAAGCTGGGGGCCAGATACTGAAGCAGGATGGCGGCCGCCACTTTTATTTTGCTGATGGTAAACAGATACGTGAACTGGACGCCGGCCATACCCACGGTGCCGAACATGATAAAGTAGAGAATATCGCTGCGGGAGATTTTAAGCAGGGATGAAAAGCGGATCAAAAGGACTAAAAACAAAAGGACCGTTGAAATGGTCAACCGCAGCTGGACCAGTTGAAAGGGAGTAATACCGCTGTTAAATAAAAACTTGGCCGATGATCCTGATAATGCCCACATTAAAGCAGCCAGGACAACGTAGAAATAACCCCACCTATAATTTTGGGTAGCTTTTATTGATTGCATAATATATTCAATGATGATCGCGTTAAAAAGCCGAGGAATTCGACTTTTTGCGAATTCATCAATAAGTAATCGCATCTTTAACAGAAATTTTTGTCTGATGTCAAACTTTGTTACAGGATAGAGGATAACCTTCGTACAGTAACTGCTTGAAGCAAGTTGGTAAATTTGAGGGTGACAATTATGGATACATTTGAAAGTCGATTCGAAAAGGTTCATGCATTGATCGCTGCAATTCGGGCAAATCGCCATGAACTGGTCGACGTTGCCGTGCAGGACACGGGGTTCACCTTCCGGGAATGCAATATGGAAGTGGATGGAATCCTCAGTGACCTGCATGATTTCGAAACAATGGCCCCGGAGTTTGCTTTGCGGCGGCCGATATGTGAGTCCGGCCAGGCGGTGGCGCTGGTGCTGCCTTACAACGGCAGCGCCTGGTTGAATAATGCCATTATTTCCATATACATGGTGGGTAACCCGGTCCGGGTTAAATTCGCTTCGCGAGATTCCGATATTGCCCGCTATACGGAATCTCTCTACCGGCCCATCTTCGGCGATACCATCCGTTTCGACTACTCCGACGGCCGAACATTCTTGCAGAAAGCCGTCGCTGATAGAGCAACACCGGCCATCTGTCTGTTCGGTGCCGACGATTATGCCGGGCAGTACCGGGAGGACATTAAGGCCCTGGGCAAGAAGTTCGTCTTTGAAGGGCCGGGGAACGACCCATTCATTGTTCTACCCGACGCCGACCTGGAAACAGCGGCACGGGAACTGGCCTTTTCCAAATACATTTATGCCGGGCAGACCTGCACGGCCCCGGAGCGCGTGTATGTGCACCGGAGTATTCATGACGATTTTTTAGCGCTGTTTCTCGACCTCAGCCGGGCCGTGAAAATCGGTGATCCTTCAGACCCCTCCACCGAAATGGGATCGGTGGCCAGCGCGAAAGCCGTGGCAGCCATCAAAGCCCAATTAAAGGATGCGGTCCATCGAGGCGCACACATTGCCCTGGGAGGACAGATCGAAGGAAATCTGGTCTATCCTACGGTGGTGATCAACGCCCGCAGCGATATGCTGGGCATGCAGGAAGAGAGCTTTGGGCCGGTGACGTTTATCAGCACCTTTGACGAACCGGAAGAGGCCCTTAAGCTGGCCCGGGATAATCGCTACGGTCTGAGAGCTTCGATTTTCGGAAACAAAACCGCTGCAAGCTTCGCAGAACAGCTGGTGGGTGAACCCTATTGCCACCCGGTACCTGAGACTACTTACGGACGCTTCGGCACCGTAGGTGTGAATCAGCCCCGTTCAGAAACCTGGATAAGCGCCTTTGTATCGAAACCGGTAGGAGGATACGGTCTTTCAGGCTGGATTTGGGAGACGGTTGCGGATGAATTCATCATTAAACAGGGGCCCAAGCTGCTGAGCCTGGAGACTTCCTGCCCTAAAGACTAAACCTTAATTTATCCTTTTATGTTTGCAAAAAATACGTGTTGCTTGTTAAAATAATTGCTGGTATGGCGTCCGGTCCAATTAATATTTTACTCCAACTGAACGATAATGCTCAATTGAGGTCTTGTTAATGGGAGATTTAATAAAATGGCAAATATCAAGAAGATCAGGGAGCAACTTAAAGAGTTAGATTCCACCAAAATATTTTTTACAGATCTCAACGGGAGGCTGATGAGCCTGCCGGTCAATCCCGAAAACATCAAGTCGATCATAAAGAACGGCGTCGGTTTTGACGGCAGTTCAGTGGCCGGTTACGCCAGCGTTGAAAACAGTGACAGGCTGCTCTTCCCTGATCCGGACAGTTTTAAAGTTGTTGAATTTGCAGATGAGAAAATGGGCTACTTTGTCGGCCATATCTACGACGAGGAAGGAACAAGGGCCCAAGCCGATCCCAGGACGGTACTGGAAAATGTTATTAAAGAGGCGGAATCCGAGTATGGCTTCAGATTTATGGCCGGTCCCGAGCACGAGTTTTTTTTACTGACCGGAGACGAATACAGTGACAAAGTGCATTCCGACAAGGCCGGCTATTTTCGCTCCACACCCCATGATAAAGGTGAACGTGTAAGAAACAGAATCATATCAATCCTTAAAGACTGCGGCATAAAATTTGAAAAAGCACACCACGAAGTTACGCCTTCGCAGCATGAAATCAACCTGGAGCCTGTAGATCCCCTGACAGCCGCCGACCGCACCATTCTTTTTAATTACATAACCCAGAAAGTCGCGGTAGAGTTCGGCTACCATGCGACCTTCATGCCCAAGCCCTTTGATGACTATAATCGCAATGCTCTGCATATTCATCTTTCCATGCAAGACCATCAGGGGAATAACCTGTTCTACGATAAAAGCGGCGATTATCGCCTCAGCAATACAGCCAAGCACTTTATTGCCGGCATTATCAGATACGCCCGGGAAACATCCATAATAATGGCTTCGACTTTCAATTCATATAAGGCCTATGTACTGGAAAGGGAGGCACCCATTATCAGAGGCTGGGGATTCAGAAACCGGAGTTCAATGGTGCGGGTGCCCTATTCCAACCTTCCGCAGCACACCAGAATCGAACTGAGAAATCCCGATCCCGCCGGTAACGCCTATCTGCAAATGGCAACCTTCATTGCCATGGGATTGAAAGGCATCAAAGATCAAATCGTCTGCCCGCGCCCTGATACCGGAAGCACCTATAGTAAGACCTATCAAAAGCGCGTCTGGGACAACCGGTACCTGCCCCAATGCATGTTCGAGGCGCTGGCGTGTGCAGAGAAAAGTAAATTTTTAAAAGAGATTCTGGGAGAGCGGATTTATAAAAACTATATGGCCCTCAAGATCAAAGACTGGGAGGAGCACAGAGTACATATTACCAATCGGGAACGCAATATATATATGAATATATAAGGACTAAAAGGAGGAAACCCATGGAAGAGTGGGTCGAACAACTGCAGAACAGTGTCAATACGCTTGACAGACTCAAAGCTGTTATCAATGTCACCCCTGAAGAAGAAAAGGCCGTAAGCCAACTTGAAACGAAATGGGGAACCACCCCATATTTTGCGTCGCTTATGGATCCCGATGACCCGGCCTGCCCCATACGCAGACAGGTAATCCCCTCTTTTAAGGAAAAAGAGAATCGGTATGGTATGCCCAATTATCTTATCTGGAAAGAGAACCGCGACACCGAAGAGATCAGGCCGGACAGTATTGCCCGGCAATACCATGACCGCATTGCCTTTACGGTAACCGATATTTGTGCCAATTACTGCCGCCACTGTTTTCGTAAAGAACTTGTAGTGGATCGCGATCTTAAACTTCGTTTTGATTTTGAAGAAGGCTTGCGGTGGATAAAGGAACACGAGGAAATTCGTGACATTCTAATTACCGGCGGCGACCCCTTTATCCTTTCGGATGACAAGATCGAATATCTCATCGCCAAGCTGCGTGAAATCCCGCATGTTGAAATGATCCGGTTCGGAACCCGCACACCAATTGTACTGCCACATCGCATTACAGACAGTCTCAAAAAGATCTTAAGCGTATATCACCGAGTTCCCCTTTGGATAAATACCCAGTGCAACCATCCCAAAGAAATTACTGAAAAAACGGCCAGAGCCGTCTACGATCTTCTTGCCTGCGGCGTCAATGTGGGCAACCAGGCTGTTCTGTTGAAAGGGATCAATGATGACGTTGAAACCTTCAGAGAGCTCCATCAAAAGCTTTTGGCGGTTAGAATCCGGCCTTACTATGTTTTCTATTGTGAGCCGGCTCCCGGGATTGACCATTTTCGGACCCCGGTTGAAAAAGGAGCCGAGCTGATTCGCGATGCGTTGCGCGGCCATACCACGGGTCTGGCCCAGCCCATGTACGTCATCGCCACCAATATCGGCAAGATTCCGTTGATGCCGGACTACTACATTGTCGAAAAGACCGCAAAAGAATACAAGCTCAAGAACTACCAGGGGCTTTGTACTACTATGCCGAATATCCCGGAATAACTCTAACCCGAATTTCTCGTTTAGAAAGGGTGGAGAAAACGGTAGACAGTGACGCCTATAATTACTGCTGCCAGTACCAGAACGAATATCAACTGATCGGTGTTAAAGCGACTCATAAAATCAAATTCTGATTATCTTGCATCTAAAACCCAATAACCAATAACGGATAACACCTAATTGAGTTTTAACTCAATTAGGTGTTTTTATTCTTTATCCAGGCCAAAAGCCGTGTGAAGAATACGCACTGCAAGTTCCGTATACTTTTCTTCGATAATGCAGGAGATTCTGATTTCCGATGTACTGATCATCATGATGTTGATATTTTCCTGGGCCAACACAGTAAACATCTTGGAAGCCACACCGGAATGGTTTCTCATTCCAACGCCCACAACAGATACCTTGGCTATATTTTTATCACCCAGCACATCCTCGGCACCAATTTTTTCGGCAACCCGGCGCTGGATATCGAGCGCAGTTTTAAAACTTTCCTTTGGAACGGTGAACGTAAGATCAGTCAGTCCCTCGGCACTGGTATTTTGAACGATCATATCGACGACAATACCTGCCTCGGAAATCGGTGCAAAAATTTTGGCGGCAATGCCCGGCTGATCATGAACCTTTTTCAGCGTTATGCGGGCTTGATCCTTTTCGTGGGTCACCGCCGATACCATTAGACTCTCCATACCGCAATCTACATTCATAACCATGGTTCCTTCCTCCTCACTGAAAGATGACCTAACGTGAATGGGGACATCGTGCATTTTTGCAAATCCAACCGATCGGATCTGCAATACTTTGGCCCCCAGGCTGGCCATATTCAGCATTTCATCATATGAAATCGTATCAATCTTTCTTGCTTTCTCGCAGATATTGGGATCCGCGGTATAAATACCGTCCACATCCGTATAGATTTCACAGCTGTCGGCCTTTAATACCGCAGCGATGGCAACGGCGGTGGTGTCGGACCCCCCCCGGCCCAGTGTTGTAATATTGCCATTTTGGTCGATTCCCTGAAAGCCCGCCACCACAACGATGTTGCGTTCGTCCACCAGCTCCTTTATACGGCCGGCGCCTATGTCAAGAATGCGCGCATTGCCGAATGCGCAGTCGGTAAGCACTTCCGCCTGATGGCCGAGCAGAGACATAGCCGGATAGTCCATTGCTTTCAAGGTCATGGCCAAAAGGGCTGCGGTGGTCTGCTCACCGGTGGCAAGCAAAACATCGAGTTCGCGCTTTTCAGGTGAATCGGTAATCTGCATGGCCATATCTATTAATTCATCGGTGACGCCGGCCATGGCGGAGATAATAACCACCACGTTATTACCCTGATCATAGGTTTTTATAATTCGTTTAGCTACATTGCGGATATGATCAATATCCGCAACGGATGTGCCGCCATATTTTTGGACAATTATACCCATAGGTGCTTTTACTCCCTATTGTAAAGAAACCTGGTCCAGAGGACCAGACTTTGGTTCGCCCCTAAAAGGGGATGTTTTACTGCAAATTGAACAAGTTCAAAGTGCCTAAAGTGAGCTAAAGTGCCTAAAGTTATGGAGTCGCTTTGCTCCACTGATTTTATATAATTGACAGAATTCCTTAACTTTAGCTCACTTTAGTTCACTTCAAACTTTAGGCACTTTTAAGGTTTTCGGCAGAGCCGTATATCTCTAACATGGCCCAGAGGACCAAGTTTTTCAGGACTAAATAAAATCGTATCACGATTTTATTTGGAGTTTCTTTAGCAGATTTGTCGGCTCAAGTCCATAAGCAGTTATGTAAATGTTGCGTGATTCAACATCTGGGGTTTCAAGTTTTACGCTGACATGCTCCCCCAAAAGATCTTTCTGGAGCCTGTCAGCCCATTCGACAGCCACAACGCCGCTGTTATGCATGATTTCAAAAAGACCAATCTCTTCGAAATCCATGGGATGGTTGATACGATAAAGGTCAACGTGAAAGAGTGTATGGCGGGCCGGATATTCATTGATCAAAGTGTAGCTCGGGCTGGTTACATAATAATCGGCCGGAACACCCAGCCCCCGGGCAAGTCCCTGGATAAAAACTGTTTTTCCGCTTCCGAGATCTCCGAAGAGGGCGATTACCATGCCGGCTTGAATGTGTTGACCAATTTTTTCCCCCAGCTGCCTGGTTTCTTCCGGGGAATTGGTGGTTAATTGAAATTTGATGTTAGCGGCGTGCATATCTTTGAAACCATAACGATTTAAATTTATTTGTTATTGCCGCTAAGGCACCAAGACACGAAGGAAAAAAAGTAAATATATACTTTGGGTCTTTGTGCCTTTGTGGCAAATATTTTTTGGTTCTTCTCCGGGTTATGTTACGAATTTTTTGATCTGCTCAGGAATGGCGTTCATCACCTCG
>JACNIG010000189.1 GCA_014383215.1 Candidatus Desulfatibia vada
ATCATCTTCTTCAATTTGGCTTCAATCTTAGCCCTTTGTGACTCTTCCATTCTCGTTCTTTTCCTTTATGTGCAGTTGTTAGCCGGTCTAACCAAACTATCTCAGTCTTGCGCCGGCAATCGCAAAAATGTGATAGAACATCAATGAATTAATGAGCAAACGTATCGTGTCCTCAGCTTATCAGAGAAGCTCCTGGACTCTTTCCAAATAACACGAAAAAATAATGATAGGCAAATCAGATGAAGAAAAGCTGTTTTGAGCGGATATAACTGAATTTCTGAATCATACTGATAGCAAAACCGTATCTTTGATTTCTAATATATATACGAACTTTGGCATATGCAAGTTAAATCGGAATTTTAAACTTAATATTTCTTGGTAGCTCCATAACTTCAGGCTTTTCAGACATCCCGCCTGAGGAGCTCACTTCCCTGCTACAAGAGGGATAAATAGGTTCTTTTACGGCTTACCCGCCTATGGCGTGTTTATCCGGGTTAGGGCACTCCCCTTGATTTTACTATATGCCAGTTTTTTTATGATTTTTACAAAGTCTTGTTTACCCAGTTAAATCTCTTTTGCACACATTTAACCTGGGTGGCTTTATCAATCTTAAAAACCGTGTAAATAGGATCTCTTAAAGACGATTTGCAGATGAAGCAGGGGCAAATTTGGCCCTTTAATTGAGAAGTCAGGATTCTTGCAGCTCGAAATCAAGTGGGCTTTTCGCCACTTTGATTGTCTGGCTCTTAATGGTGTGGGTGTAAATCATGGTTGTCCTTACATCGCTGTGCCCTTGCTACATCTTTGATTTCTCCAAAATCCTTTTTGAGGACATTCTAAAAAGGAATAGAAGGGCGTCGAATGCCATATTCCGGGATGAAGCAGATACATTTCTTTTTACAGCGAGAAAGGTCAAAAAGTCCTTTACGACAGCGGTAGATAACAACTGGGGATCTTTGCTCCGTGTATAATTTTGAAGATCTCTGATACACAATCTATAAGACTTCAATGTTTTAGGTGAATAGTGTCTTAGTTTGATTTCAGATATTAGCCCTTCGTAGACCGACGCCCAATTGGCGTTTGTTACTTTTAAACCATCTTTTTTTGTTGCCAATTCTCCATCTTTGTTTTTTAATGATACTACCTTCTCAGATTTAATTGGTCCTGATAACTCATAGAATAACGATACTGCATGATAAAGGACCTTTATATGTGAAGGAATCTGTTTCATTCGTGATTAAACATCTTTCCGTTTATCATGCATATTTGTATGCTATACAGTGCAGAGAATATTAAAAAGGCCACAAATGTTTGTTAAGCATTTTTTTTAATGAACAGTAAACAGAAAACTATACAATCACTGGTTGGGATAATCGAAATCGCTATCGGGATCGCTATCGAAATCGAAGGAAAATTATGACGCTTGGGCACGAAAAACTGGACATTTACCGCCTTTCAATAGGCTTACGTGGCATGGGTTTACGAGAAGGCCGACAGCCTGACCGGGGTCCATCGCTCCGCGCGAGATCAATGGCTTCGCGCCAGATACCGCTGAATATCGCCGAAGGCAGCGGAAAGACGTCAGAGGCTGATCACAGGCGTTATTTAGAAATCGCTCGTGGCTCAGCTTTGCAATGTGCCGCGATTCAGGATGTTCTGGTGGTTGGGAAAGCACTCGACAAAGCCGAAAGCCGAGAACTCAAGATCGAGTTGGACCGCATGGCTGCGATGCTTAGTCGATTGGGCGGAAGAGGCTATTGTGTGAAGGAAGACCCCGTAGCATATGGGAAAATCGATTTCGATAGCGATAGAGATAGAGATCCCGATAAAAGCAAATCCCAACAAGTGGAGGCACGGGGCGCTCGTTCAGCACGCCAGTGATCCTTTTTCAAGAAGCTGAAAAATCTGACTTTAGACTCGCTCTCCAAAATGATGGGCTGTTCACTTTCGACAAAAATAGCGATTTTAAGGATATCTTATGAATAGAGACCCAGATACCATAAACTCCGTTCGAAAAAGCGCACTGAAAAGGATCATTTATCTCCCGCATGCCGTGCGGCAGATGTCGAAACCGGACAGGATGATCAGCATCTCCGATGTTAGAAAGGCAGTGGAACAAGGGGAACTGGTTGAAGACTATCCGGAGGATGCACGCGGACATAGCTGCCTGATTCTGGGCCATGGCATAGATGGAACACCAATACACGTGGTTTGCTCTCCTAAAACCGATTACCTGGCGATCATCACAGCATATATTCCCAGTTCCCAAGAGTGGGAACCAGACCTGAAGGAAAGGAAGAGATTATGAACTGCATGTACTGCCAAGGAAAAATGAAAAGAGGGATTGCTCCTTTCCATATTGACCGGAAAGGGTACCATCTTACTATGGATAGAATTCCGGCTTGGGTATGCACCCAGTGCGGTGAAGCCTATTTTGATGAAGCTGAAGCAGAAGCTATTCAAGAAGCGCTTGGCGCTTTGGACCAGCAGTCTGAAAAACTCGCTGCATCTGGCTGAACATAGAGGAAAGCCGGGATTGTGAACCAAACGCTCCACCAGACGCCTGATAAGTCCTGTGGTCTTGGCGGGGGCCGGAAGAGGCGCTGGTGAGCTTGTCGAACCCCGCGGTAAGATGACAAGTTAGGCGAGGGAGTATGGGGTAAGCCCTTGACATAGATAGAACAAAATATTCGTTTGGGGCCAAATCGCATCAAGTTCCGGCTTCTTTGTCCAATGTCAAGGGCTGACCCGGAACACGTGAGCGGTTTCCAGAATCGCTGAGGAAGAACGTATTATTGTCCTGGTGAGTGACGGTAAAGAAACCTGTGAAGGTGACCCCTGCGCAGCCGCCATGGCACTTGCCAAGTCGGGTATATCCAAACTGATTATTCACACGGTGGGCTTTGGTGTGGATGATACAACCAGAGGACAGCTTGAATGTATTGCCAGGGTTTCCGGTGGACGCTATTTTTCTGCATCCAGTGCAAATGAACATTGCAGCAATAATCATGCCGCCTCTTCATCAATTGGCATTTTTAAAAGTTCAATCGGAACCCATTGCCGATTACTTGTATGTTATTTCATCAATATCCTGGCGCCGGTAAATGCGACGAAAATGGATGATCCGGCCACCAACTGGTTTTTATCATAAAACTCAATCCCGATCAAAACCGCCAGGAAAATAAACAAACACCCCATCATTTTTGGTCTTTTAATATGCTTCAATATAAAATCCGCGAGAAACATGCCTCCCCAGAACAATACAAAAGCCAGGATGACCACCACCATCAATTCCATACTTCAATCCTTTTCACTCGTTTCTTTCATCAATGCCGGAAATTTCATGACCGCATAATAACAGATCCCTTCCAAAAAATCAGTTTTTCATTTGATACATCCCGTTATGCTTGTTAGAAGGAATTGACATCTTTATTAAAAATGGCATAGAAGATGATAAGGTGGGCACTTTCGCCGTTGATCTGCGAGACGAATCAACCATTAATCTGTCTTTTTATGTAATTGGTAACAGATGTATCAGGGTTTTTATTCAGGCTTTTCCAGACAATACTTTGAGGTTTTCCACCATTTCTTTTCATAAAATTGTATATTGACGGATGGTCAAAAATATCACCTGGAATAAACATCGGGATAGAAGAAGTTCCTTCCTTTTCATTTCCGTCCCATGTTTTCCAGACAAATACTTTGTTAATAACCGACCTGAGTTTTGTAATCTGACCTGTGGTCATTTTTGAAAAATAAGATGTGTTGAATTGTCGGTTCCATTGAAGCCATGCATAAGATAAAAGTTCATTGGCAAGAAGATCTTCTGATGCCATAATGAGACCGTAATCCGGTTCAGAAAGATAACCGTTATCAGGACCGAAAGTGGACAAGACCTTTCTTCCTGAAGTAATTATTAGCCTTAGTTTATCAATAATTTCCGGTATATTGTTAATCTCTTCATACATCTCATAGAAATATTTCCCGTTTCTGTGAAGTTCATACCTGCTGTCATCCCTTAAAAATCCAACACCAATCTTAAAACCTGAAGTAATGTCAGCCATTATATGTGATGAAACCCTTGGAAGATAAATAATATGATCTGTTTCTTTAACTGCCGAAGGAATTAAAATCGGTTTTTTCCAGCTATGCATTCCTTCAGGGTTAGATTCAAAAAAAGCATCAAGCCCTTTTTCTTCAAAGAACACTGGAGTAATATTATTCTCAGTTATAACTTTTAACAGACCGGAAGCATCACAGAGCTTTCTTGAGGAACCTCTTTTTTCAGTCACAGAAAATTGAACATGCTCTACACCGCTCTGATCACAGGCTGATATTTCTCCTGCCCCCTTTTCCTTCAGAACATTGACAAGGCAGTCGAGTACAAAGGGATCAGAAGTGGCAGGGAATTTATTTCCTGAATTTAAAGCAAGTTTGATTAAAACTTTATCACCCTTTGAAAGCCATGTAAAATCGGTTGTGGATTCAATAAGCCTTTTAAGATTTTCAAATGGTCTTTTCTTCTCCTTATTCTTAACCCAAATACTTTTTACGCATGGCTCATACCCTTTAAGGACAGGAAGTTCTTTTCCTCTATTATTCAAATCATTTGCAAAAAGCCTTACCGGAGTAGCCTGTATTGCAGTTGTGCATGCAATAGTGGCGGATATATTTAAAAAGTTTCTTCTGCTGATTCGCTTTTTTCTCATAATTTCTCTTTGGTTCTCATGTTTTGTTCAGATTATCAACATTTATAATTATCCACCCTTGAGAGTTAGACGCCTCAATTATTGTAAGCATTCACGGAACGTTGAAATTCGAAAATAGAAATTGGAAATTTGACTTTCATTCTTTGTACTGTTGATGAGGTCATTCAATTTTGAGCCCAATTTTTCAACTTTTGTTCCACTTATCGGCCTTGATCATCGTTTCAACCGGAAACCCTCACTCACTCTTTCGGAGTTTATGCCTGCCCGCCAATGCCAGGCGATGGCAGGCGGGCGTCAGCCATTTATAAAACCTTGACAGGTAAATTCCTTGTTCGCAGTTCTGGGTCACACTTTGGGGGGGTGGCCGAAACAATGATCAAGGCCCACTTATCAAAGCCGTGCCAGGGCATATCTGATAACTCTTCTACCAGTTTATAGAATTCAACTTGTATCATTATAGCATGGGGCACGTCTACTGTCCATTTTTAATAATTCATGGAAATGGCCAAGCGTAGGCATGAAACTCCGTGACCCAATTCGCAACTTTTTTTCGATTTTTTCACGTGTGCCGAGGTCAACTTGAAATCTGACACAAAATTGATAAAATGGGTGGTAGCCGTTCACGGCTTGAAACTTGGGTGTAGACAATCCCCCTGCGTGTTTTTTAGTCTTTTGAATTTGATAAATACGTTGACTTTTTTTAGAAGGTCGGTCAAAGTTCCTATGGACCGCTCGGAGAAACAGATATTTTGGCAATAGCTCATAAACTGTTAAACATATTGATAAAGCGTGAAGGCACCTCCCCCTGAGATATTGTCTCATGCCCCATTATCAACTACCTGTGTTTACACTGCAAATTGCGCTAACTGTGCAAGGTTTATGGGTTACCCATATTGAATAAGGAATATGTATGGAATTCAAACTTCCCGTACGTAATAATAAATCGTTGAGAGGCTTGGTGAAGCGAATTAACGCTGATCGAGAGTTGTTTCAAATTTGGAAATGCGCGAATGTCAATGCTGTGGAGCGTTCAGGCATTAGTGATCATGGTGAGGTGCATATTCGTATTGTGGCCAATGCTGCCTTGCGCATTATCCGATTATTGGTCAAAGGGGGTGTTGAGCCGAGTGTAGTTACTCATCATGGATTGACCATCGAGGATGCAGAATTGATTGTGGTACTGGCAGCCTGCCTGCACGACACTGGGATTTCGGTGCATCGGGATCATCACGAGAGATATAGTCTATTTATAGCTTTTAGCAAAGCACGTGGGCTACTTGAAGGGATATACGATGAACCTAATTTGACAACGATGGTGTCCGAAACGCTACATGCCATTGTTGCCCATGCCGCAGAGGAAAAATGCCTTACTATAGAAGCCGGCATCGTGAAAATAGCTGACGCAATAGATATGACCGAAGGACGTTCCAGGATTCCCTTTGAAGCAGGCCAAGTAAATATCCATTCTGTATCTGCACAGGCCGTAGATAGTGTAAACATTATAAAGGGTAACAAAAAGCCAGTACGTATTGAAATTAATCTGGTTAATTCCGCCGGGATTTTTCAAGTTGATGAATTATTGAAGAACAAATTGAAATATTCACCCATAGAACCTTTCCTGGAAGTGGCTATTAAAATTGAAGGGCAAATGGAGCGTAGGTTGTTTGATTCATATACGCTATAGATTAAGATGAAAATCGTGGCGAAAGCACCACAGAAGCCCAAAAGGAGAAAATATGTCAGACGACAAAACTGAAAAATTGGCCGTATTGATAGATGCAGACAATGCCCAGCCATCCATTGTTGAAGGACTATTAGCGGAAATCGCAAAATATGGGACAGCTAATGTAAAAAGGATTTACGGTGACTGGACACTGCCAGGCCTTAAAGGGTGGAAGGAAGTTCTGTTACAGTATTCAATACAGCCCATACAGCAATTTGGGTATACTTCAGGTAAAAATGCAACCGATAGTGCAATGATAATTGACGCAATGGATTTACTTTACACGAGTAAATTTGACGGTTTTTGCATCGTATCCAGCGATAGTGATTTTACCAAGTTAGCGTCAAGAATACGAGAAGCTGGCCTTTTTGTTTATGGATTTGGTGAGAAAAAAACTCCTGAGCCATTCGTTTCCGCGTGTGATAAGTTCATTTTTACTGAAGTACTGCGCTCCAAAGATGATTATAGTGAGAAGATAAAACGCAAGACAACCAGCGAACTTAAGAAAGACACAAAACTCGTTAATCTATTAAGAAACGCTGTTGAGGCATCTTCGGACGATTCCGGTTGGGCTCATCTTGCATCCGTGGGTAGTAATATTGCCAAGCAGGCTCCAGAGTTTGATCCACGCAACTATGGTTATAAAAAATTGGGGGAACTGGCACCGGCAACAAAGCTATTCCAAATCGAAGAAAGAGCTGTTGGCGATGGTGCCTCAAAGGCAATTTATTTAAAAGATAAAAGAAAGAAATAATGAAAAAGATATTTATTCTGACTCCGCTAATCATCATCCTTTGTTTACTTGGTGCTTCTTTTCTATTTCCGGGAGTGATGTTTGATCTTCTGAAAACTGCAGAAAAAAGTGTTGCGGGTCTTAAACAGCACAGCATCTATGTGAAAGGGTTGCGTATTGAATATCTGGAAGGAGGAAAAGGCGATGCACTCGTGCTGCTCCACGGATTCGGTGCAAATAAGGACAATTGGACACGGTTTGCAAAGCACCTTACTTCTTATTTCAGGGTAATTGCTCCAGATCTGCCGGGTTTCGGGAAAAGCAGCCCTGCCCCTGACGGCGACTATACCATTCGCGTTCAGGCTGAGAGGATCAAAGCATTTATTCAAGCCTTAGGAATCAAGTCATTGCACCTCGGCGGAAGCTCCATGGGAGGTAACATCGCAGGGGCATACGCATCACGCTATCCGAAGGATCTCAAAAGTCTTCTGCTGATTGCCCCGGGCGGTGTTGTCTCTGCTGAACCAAGTGAAATGTTCCGCCTGTTAGAGGATGGAAAACCAAATCCACTCGTTGTGGGAAGCATCAAAGATTATGAGCGTTTGCTGGATTTCGTATTAGAGAATCCGGGGTCACATCTTGATTTGTGAATTGAGGAGCGCGTAGTTGTTCTGGAAATCCTGATCTGTTCTCACTTTAGCTTTCACCTGTTTCACAATGTGGCTGACAGCCGAGTAGGTAATACCGAACATGTCTCCGATTTCCCTGTTGTTATAAGCTCCCCCCTCCCATAAAAAGAACACCAGAAGATCTCTCTTGTCCTTGTCCTTTCCGTAAAGACGATCCTTTTCCTTAAACCCGGCCGTATCACAGTTGAATAATCCAGAAGCCTTTTTGATGACCTCTTCCGTATTTACCCTGCCAACCACACCCCTCTGCCGCGGGATCTCACGGTGGGGTCTCCCGGTGGGATATCGCTTTTTTATGAGATCCACAAACCGGCCGGTGCCAAGGGCTAATCCCTGTCGAAAATCTTCCCACAACCGTTTTTCCTCCCCAGCATAGGACTGCACTTTTCTCCGGTAGGTCCCTCGCGGCCCCAAATCTGTTTCTTGATAGCAGGTTTTCTGCCTTATTTATGTCCTGAAACTTACTATTTTATCAGGGTCCCGTTTACCTACACAGACCGAAGGTAAAGGGGTCTACCCTTGACTCCTTTTCCTTTCCTATGGCAACCACTTTTTTTGTAATTTGCTTAATAGACCCTCATCCTTAATATCTTTCAAAGTCTGCCGCCAGGCATTAACAACTTCATTGGATATTTGTTTTGAAAAAACGATGTAATTTAAGGTTCTTAGAAATGTATATTGTTCTTCAACATCGTTAATCGAAAATCCTGCTTCTTTCAACATTGCCTCCAGCGTTATGTTCGTGGCAGTCATAGCAGATATACGACCTTTCAATAATTTTTTCATATTTAAACTATTCTGTTTAGTGGCTTCAAGATTTGTAAACCCTTCATTTTTTAAAAACTGTTCATCAAAAGCTTCCCTGCACGTGCCAATACTCTTGAGTTTCCTGGCATCATCAAGGTTGCTAATTTTTATTCCTGAGCCTTTTTTAACATAAAAACTTGCTCTCATCGTAAAGATAGAACCAACCCAATGGAATAAGGGCTCCCTTACCTTTGTGCGACTTGCTGAAAAAAGCACAAAATTAGGTCCTTCTTTTGCTTTAAGATAGGCACGTGCCCAAGGCCACATTTTTATTTGCTGTTTCATTTTCAGTCGTACCATAATTTCTTGCACAACTTCAACAGCCATACCAACAATTTCATTATCCTTATTTCTAAAACTAATAGGCGGATAGTCCTCAGTAATAATTTGCAGTTTTTGTAATTGTACTTGTAGCGGTTCATCAGCATATGTTTTTGTCACAATCACGACAAACAACATATAAACAATGCAGAAAACGCTTAATACGCATTGAAATGTTTTCATACTACTACCCTGCTTTTCATAAATAGGATATGCAAACAAATAGTTACAAGCAAAGCCGTAAGATAGGGTCAAGCGTAGACCCCGTTCCTTGCTACGTGTATCGTACTTACACCAGTAAGGAAGATCGTCTCATAAGGATGCCAACGAAGTTGGCCACGATACTTGCCGTGGTTCCCCAGATCAGCTCACCGTGGTATCGGTATTCCGGATAACCGATGCCTCGTTCAAATTCCACGGGAGTTGAGTCGTCTTTCGAAACCTGTGAAGCAAAGAACCTTAGCGGCACCTCTATGGTTTTTTCCACCTCCTTAGGGTTGATGTTGAATGGGTAGGGATGGGGAATAAGACCCACAAACGGGTGGACAATAAACGGGGGAACGAAGGTTAAGGAATCGTCTATCGGCCCCAGTATCTCAACATCGTTTTTTAAAAGCCCAATCTCTTCATCTGCTTCCCGCAGTGCCGCTTCCTCGGGGCTCCGATCAGTTTCTTCCACCACCCCGCCGGGGAAGGAAATGTGGCCCTGATGGTACTTTACCCGCGGAGCCCGCTTTGTGAAGAGGAGATGGTATTCGCCGTTCATCTTGAAAATGGGAACCAGTACGGCTGCAGGGGTATAATGTAAATTGCCATTCTGTATGTGACGGGG
>JACNIG010000063.1 GCA_014383215.1 Candidatus Desulfatibia vada
AGGCTAAAACCTGGGAAGGGCTTTCGATATTGCCTTCTCCCAGCGCTGCCGCTTTAAGACAACGCCACTCTCCGGCACAGCCATAACCACTGTCCATATAGGCGCCACACCCTACTATCGCAACTTTCTCCATTTTAACCTCCTTTTAGACACTTTTTATGGATCAACAATTTTTATGATGCGTTCCGGCCACGGCCCACATTTCTGCCGCCGCCCATGCCTCTGCCGCCGCCCATGCCTCTGCCGCCGCCCATGCCTCTGCCGCCGCCCATGCCTCTGCCGCCGCCCATACCCATGCCGCCACCCATGCCCATACCGCGGCCAACACCTGTCCCGGTGGCCAAGCCGCTATGATCAGGTACATTGGCCTGGTTCGTGGATGTGAGGTTTCCGCTTATATATCTATCCAGGGCTTCTCTTACGGTCCCCGTGTTCCCAAGATACATCTTTACACCGGCGGCAGAAAGAGCCTGGGTAGCTTTAGGCCCGCAATTGCCTGTAATTACGGCTTTGGCCCCTTTGGAAACAATAAATTGGGCCGATTGAATACCGGCTCCGCTGCTTAATGCACCACTCTCATTACTAAAAACCTCAAAGCTCATATCATCGGGATTGACGATCAAAAAATGCATACATCGCCCAAAACGCGGGTCGATCTGTGAATCCAGATCCTTTCCGGATGAACTAACGGCTACTTTCATCACTGCTCTCCTTTTTAGTTGTTTTCATCTATGCCCAAAGATCAATCTGTCTAAATATGTCATGATTCAAGCATATTATAGTTTTCTTAAAAGGCTCAGACAAATTCTTCATCAGAAATTCTACTTGGCCATGTTACCAGCAACATCCGCAAAGGCCCTTGTAACCGGCGAATCTTTATATTGCGCCTGGAAAGAGGTGCCTGAGTCTCCGCATGCAACCATTTTGGAGTCAAAGGGAATCCTTCCAAGAAACTTTATCCCGGTTGCATAGGCTGTTTTTTCCCCGCCGCCGGACCCGAATAATTCTACCATTTCACTGCAATGGGGACAGGTATAGCCGCTCATGTTTTCAATAAGCCCAAAAATTTCAATTTTTACGGTTTTGCAGAAATTAATCGATTTCCTGACATCTGCAAGGGCAACTTCCTGGGGCGTAGTAACGATAATTGCCTTAGCATCAGGAATTGTCTGGGCAATGGTTAATGGTTCATCACCGGTTCCCGGCGGGGAATCGATGATCAAATAATCGAGGTTTCCCCATTCCACATCACCGATAAACTGCTTTATTGCGGAATACTTCATCGGACCGCGCCATATAATGGCATCATCCCTGTTGTGCGTGAGGGATTCAATCGAAACAGCGCTCAAATTTTCCGAATAGCGCTTGGGTTCAAGTTTGCGATTGCTGTTGACAGACAGCATGCCCTCAATTCCCAGCATTCTCGGCACGTCGGGGCCGTGGATATCGACGTCCATGATGCCGACCTTAAATCCTTTGCTGGCAAGGGCTAAAGAAAGGTTAACCGATACGCTGGTCTTCCCGACGCCGCCCTTACCGCTCATTACAAGGAATTTGTTTTTAATTTTTTTCAAAGATGCGTTAACGGATTCATCTTGATCCGATTGCACACTTTTTTGTTGCTGTGCAGTCTTTACACTATCATGAATTTGTACCATTATATCTTTCTCCCATAAAAATAATAATTAGCCGCTCTGACCTTCGTTTTCTGCTGTGCGGTGAATATCATTGTGATTACATTTTGGACAGCTTTTCGGCCTGCCCGTACCTTTGGGTTCCTTCCATTTTTTATCGCATTTGCGGCAATTAAATATGCGTGCTTCCATAATTATTTTGTAGTTGCCGCCTTCAATATTGATGGCCTTGGCGTTGATCAGGGCATCGGCAACCGTTTTGCGTGCTTTCTGGACAATCCGCCCGAAGGTGGCTCTGGAAACTCCCATGCGACGCCCTGCTTCCTCATGGGACAGGCCCAAAAGATCAGCAAGCCTTATGGCTTCTCCTTCATCAACCGTCAGGCGAACCTCGGTAAGGTTTTGCATGGGTATTCCCCTGGGTTTGAAATAGCTGATATCCGGGTCAAATTTGACAAAACGATTTTTTTGCGGACGTACCATGGACCACCCCTTATGAGCATATGCTCATAACAAGATATGATTGCCACCCCTAGTTGTCAAGTCATTTTTCATAAATTTTTTGAGTTCAGGAGTAGTTTTCGATATTTTTAGCATAACTCTCAAAGTCGTTTTCCAGAAGAAAACGGGAAACTATTTTATTAACCCACTCCGCAGTATCAACCCGATAAATCCCTTTTGCATCATGGCCGGCGATTTTTTTGGCATTTTCGACAATTGCCTGCAGGGATGCGGCCGTTAAGTCAATATTCACATGCACAGTAATGATTTCTTTTAATGCGTTCATTTTTCACCCTTGTTTTTTTTCATTTGCCGAACCATGTATTTCTGCAAAGCCTCTTGAATTGTTTCGGCGGCCAGAAAGGCACAGTGTTCATTTTCCTTTGGAAACCTTCCGATTTTTTTCAATATGGTTTCACCGGTTATCTCTGTTAGCTCATCAGGTGTTTTACCATGAGCAATTTCAGCCGCAAAGGAACCGCATACGGTGCTCGCACCGCAGCCGTCTGTCATATATGATGCTCCTGTTACACAATCATCGTTAAATTTAAGGAAAATTTCCATTGTATCGCCACATTTTCCTGTAATACGTGCGTGCGTATCAGCATTTTCCAAGGCCCCTCTGTATAGAGGATTGCGCCAGCGTTGAAATCCGGTTTCACCGAAGGCCTCTTTTGCTTCGTCAAATACCTGTTCCTGCAGTTTTTCAACGAATGCATCAAATTCGTCACCCATATCAACCCTCTCCCGCTCTTTTTCATTATAGTTTCATTTTAGCTATTGATTTAATTAAAATATATTGGGGAACAGCATCATTCTCCACTTGTAAGCATATGCTCATATCGCAATGGAAATGCGTCCCGTAATTGTTCATTAGTCATAGGCCAAACGCATTTTTTCATCCACTAATGTTGGACTAATGATGTTTTGCCACTCAGAATCATACCATGTTCCCAATTGATCGTGCATAATCAAGTATTTTTGCGGTATAGGATGAGTGCCGTATACTACTTCAAGACCATATTTTGTTTTGATAAAACTACTAAAATCAGTGATATAAGGACATGGCGGATACCCCACAATCAGCCCCGTGGCAAGATGTATCACGGTTGCCCCATTTTGTTTCATTTCATCCACAGCATATTCGACATTACCTCCCGGACACCCGTCACAAGAAGTATAACCGGCAACTTCAACGTCCATGTTCTTGTATCGGCTAAACGCACCTTCTCTATTGCGTAATGATCTGAAACATTTTCCGCCGGCACATCTTCGGTAACGGTCACAGATGATTATCCCAATTTTTGTTTTTTCTTCCATGTCACCTCCTCCTGTAAAAGACAGTTCATATCTTTCCCGGTTTTCTTTATTTAAAAACTTTCTACATGTGCTTTTGTGTCACATCCTCTTTGCGAATTGTGATTTTTCCGCCAAATGAGTCGGTTCTACAACAGGATCAAGCTGCTTTAAGTGATAAAATTTTATGATTTCTTCGACGGTAACACCCTCATCAGCCTTTTGGACAAATACAGCCTGCAGATTGCTTGCACGAACCAAGACGTCCCCGCTTCCCGCAACGACGAAACCTTTTTTTCCACCTTTTTATTAAATTCCCTTTTCCTGAATCAGATGGCATATCTGGCCTTTTGTTTTAGATAGTCTCTTAAATCATAAACGGCGCTCCATGCCCCGGTACAATTACATCAGCATTTTCTTTTACAAATGTCATATGTTCATATATCTTTTCCTGCTTCCAGGACATGCCGGGAGCCTGCCATCTTTCATAATATTTTCTGTTTAAAAATATGCCTCCAACAAAGGCATGAACCAGACCGTCTATACAGGCAAAAATGGCTAATGATCCTTGCGTGTGTCCAGGACAATGGCGGATATATATCCTGTTACCCAGTCTCCTCAAGTCTGGAACATAATCGACACACTGCGACAAGCCGCCATTTGAAAGCTCACAAATTACATCTCCTGCCAATTCACAGGTTTGATTTTTTTTGAAATAAAAAGAGAGTCTTTCATCTTTATGGTACACAAAGACAGCATTAGGAAACAGGTCCTTGTGGCCGATATGGTCAGGGTGAAGGTGTGTCAATATAACCACTTTTATCTGCTGCGGGGTGACTCCAAGACAGGCAAGTGCGTTAACAAGATCAGAACTGTCATTAATGGGATGGTCAAGGTCTATTAACATATTACAGTTTCCCAGGACATCACACCCCTTAGATTCAATCAGAGAACAGGTAGGACGATTTTCAATTACTCCTTTTCCCGGAGTCATCTCAAATGTGCCGTCCTGAACTATTTTTAATTGTAACACTCACCGCCTCCTTTTTAATCTACTCAGCCGGTCCGGCGCTTTCTTTCAAAGTAATGGCTCCCACAGGACAGATTTCAACACAAGCGGAACAGGTGGTACAGGGAACAGTTGGATCATTAATATTGCCGTACGAACTGATGATGGTATCAAACCCTCTTTTAGCAAAGGTCAAAACAGATTTATCGTGCTGTTTTTTGCAGACATGGACACATTTTCCACACAGAATACACCTGTTCGGATAATAATCCAAAAAAGGGTGTTCTCGATCAACATGAGGCTCTTTTAAAATTTTTTCGAGATTCTTGGATTTTAACCCTACTTTCAAGAATTTAGCCAGGTTCTGCAGTTCACATTTTCTATTGGCCCGGCAGTTCTTACAATCCACATGATGAACCGATAAAAGCAGTCGAAGGCCTGAACGCTGTAAACGTCTGACAGGGGGCGTATCGGTGCTGACGATCATGCCGTCTTTGACCTTAACGGTACATGATGTCACCGGTTTTTTCACACCCTCGATTTCAACAAAACACATCCTGCATGATGCCGGCGGCTTCTCCAGGCCCTCTAAAAAACAGAGGTTTGGGATATAGATACCGTTATCAAGGCAAGCCTGAAGAAGAGTAATTCCTTCTTTTGTTTCAACCTCCTTGTTATCCACTAAAAGTTTAATCATATCTTGTTGTCCTGTATATTTACCGTATTGTCATTGCCTCTCCGGAGGACGTTCAATAATGGGCGCCAGATGGGCAGGAGATACCTTTCTAACCGCATCATACTCCGGCGGACAGGCCACTACGCACTCACCACATTTTACGCACAGTCCCTGGTCAATACCTTTCTTACGCTTGCTGGTGGTAAAGATCGCATCAACCGGGCAGCATGCCACGCAGGCTTCACAACCGACGAGACAGGCGTCCAGATCAATATAAAAGGCGGTCAGCGCCCGGCATGTCCCGGCCGGACATCGCTTTTCTTTAACATGGGCCTCGTATTCATCTTTAAAATACTTAAGGGATGTAAGTACAGGGTTGGGGGCGGTTTGACCCAAGCCGCAGAGAGAGCCGTTTTTTATATCTTTGCTCAGGGCCTCAAGTTGTTTCAGATCATCCTCTCTCCCTTCTCCTTTGGTGATTCGATCCAGAATATTAAGCAGGTGACGGGTCCCTATTCTGCAAAAGGTGCATTTGCCGCACGATTCGTTTTGCGTAAAATCAATGAAATAACGTGAGATATCCACCATGCAGGTATCCTCATCCATCACCACCATGCCGCCGGAACCCATCATCGCTCCTGCTTCTGTAAATGAGTCGAAATCAATGGGTGTGTCCAGAAAATCCTCAGGCAGGCATCCACCAGAGGGTCCACCAATCTGTACAGCTTTGAATTTCTTTTTATTCAGAATCCCGCCACATGCGTCAAAGATAAGGGTCCGCAGCGACACACCCATGGGAATTTCCACCAGACCGGCGTGAACTACATTTCCTACGATAGAGAAGATAGCTGTCCCGGGGCTGTTCTCGGTGCCTATCTTTCTGTACCAGTCTGCCCCGTTTTTCATAATGGGCGGAACAGAAGCCATGGTTTTAACATTGTTAATAACCGTCGGATGACCCCCAAGACCCTTTTCAATGGGGTAAGGCGGGCGGTGTTGGGGCATGCCCCTCTTCCCTTCAACCGACTGAATCAGGGCTGTTTCCTCTCCACAGACAAAAGCACCGGATCCTTGAAACACATCAATTTCAAGATCAAATGAACTGCCAAGAATGTTTTTGCCCAGCAACCCCAGTTCTTTGGCCTGCTGCACAGCTTTTGTAATTATTTTCACAGCTAAGGGGTATTCCGCCCTGACATAAACCAAGGCTTTATGAGCGCCCACGGCGTAAGCACAGATGATCATGCCTTCAAGAACCTGATGCGGGTTGCTTTCGAGAATGGTTCGATCCATGTAAGCACCGGGATCGCCCTCGTCTGCGTTGCAGATTACTATTTTATCCCGGCCTTTGGCTCGATTTGCCAATTCCCACTTTCTTCCGGTGGGAAACCCGGCCCCACCCCTTCCTCTGAGACCGGCATCTTGAACCTGATTGATGATTTCGTCAGGTTTGGCTTCAAGTGCCTTCAAAAGGGTTGAATACCCATCTTCGGCAATGTAGTCATAGATGTCTTCCGGATCAATAAATCCACATTTTTCCATAACAATACGTTTTTCCAGGTTGAACCTGGAAAAATCCATCACCGCGGGAATCAGATCATTTTCCGCCATGGCACCGAGCACATGCTCAAAACGCGGGTCTCCTTCCCCAAGAAAAAGCTTTACAAGCATTTTTGCCTTACCCGGGGTGACCTCGGGATAGAAAATCGGCGGGAATCCGGAATCTGGGTGATCAATAATAACCACCGGTTCTGCATAGCAATGCCCGATGCATCCGATGCAATGGATCAGGGCCTTGATGTTGTGCTCGGCCAGCGCTTCTTCGAATGCTTTTTTTGTTTCCAAAGCTCCGGAAGCAATGCCGCAGGTAGCCATGCCGATGTGTATTTTCGGAACCGGCGCTTTTCTGAATACATTTCGACGTTTTTCAGCCTCTGCACGGATAGGGGCGAATAAATGAGCTGATTTTTTCTTATCGTCCGGATGCATTACTCTCTTTTTCTCTTTCTTTAATTTCTTTTTCGATCTGAATGCGCAAGATCAGTCCTTCCACCTTACTGGGGGCCATATGTCCATGAACGGTTTCACCAATAACGGCGACAGGGGCCAGGGCACAGCATCCGACACAAGCGACCTTTTCTATGCTGAATTCTCTGTCAGGCGTGGTTTCGCCTTCTGAGATTTCCAGCTTGCGTTCAAAATTTTCAAGGATAATATCGCCCGCTTTGACGTGGCAGGCCGTGCCAAGACACACTTTGACGGGATACTTGCCAGGTGGATGAAACCGGAACTGGTTGTAGAATGTGGCGACACCATATACCTCACTCGCCGAAACTTCCAGATACAGGGCCACCATTGTTACGGCATCTGGCGGGAGGTAGCCATGCTTTTCCTGGATCATTTGCAAGATGGGGATAAGACTTCCTTTTTCTTTCCCAAAACCTTTAAGGCGTGGGCCGATATCTTCGAGTATATCTTCTTCTGCGCTTAACACCTCATCCATAATACATTCTGTTATTGTCTTTTGCCCTTGCATTCAAAAAATTCACACAGCAAGGTTCTGGTTGTTGATATGTCAACAATGATTCTGTTTTAGCTATCTCTTTTTCATTTAAAACGAGAAAATCGGCTTTAAAATCAACTCCGAATATGTCTCTCAACATCGGAAAAACCGGTATTTTCGACCAATGAATTTAGCAGCTCATACGTGACATTATCCATGATACCGATTCCCCACCCAAGATCCTCCAACTCCTGGTCAATGGAGCTCATTGTTGAGCACCGACCGTTCTCTATGAGATAATAAAAATCTTTGATAAGATCAGGGATTTCAATGGGCAAAAACCCTTTATTGCTTAACCTTAAAAACAGATCATTTAATCTAGTTTCCATCTTTTTACCCCCCCTCGTTAAATCACTAAACTCTGAAAAATTTGGATTAAAGTCAGATTGCGGGCGGATCACAGCAATCCACTTGTTTTCAAGTAATATCTCGTGGCGCATTCCTGCCGCGACGGAAACCTCTCCACCGCACGGCTTCCATTATAGATTCCTCATGCTGTTATTTGGTCAAAGAATGTGGAGCCGGGCCCGGTTATCCTGGAAAAGCCCAACATAGTTTCGACCGCTAATAGAAATGCAAACATGTAAAGCATTTTCCATGCCACGTTGTGAAAAAAGAAGAAATGGTTATAAGTTATAGGATTTGATGAAAAAATGAGCGAAAGAGATTGTTTGTGAAGAGTGCGTTGTAGTTCGCATTATTGCAGCAATGCAATGGCAAGCATTGCATTACTGCAAGCTCGCAATAGTTTCAATGCGCTGAGAATAAATATAAATCACATGATATCAACACATTAAATTAAAAGAGACTTAGTGGCATAATAGTTGCTTTGATTAATAAATGAAAAGAAAGAAGATCCGCCAACACACATGAGGCAAAGAGGTCAAAAAAGAGGAGGACACGATGCGTCTTTATGCAGCAGAGCATATGACAGTAATCAGGTCCGCCACGGAAGAAGATCTGGACAGAGTCTCGCTGATCGAATCATTGTCATTCGGAGCGACCTGGACCCGTCATTGTCTCGAGACAGCATTATCCAATGATATTTTTTTGGTTTATCAACAGAAAAACGTCATCGGCTACCTGATTGCGTGCCTATGCGAGCAAGGGAAAAGAGCAGAAATATTAAGAATCGCAGTGCACCCGAACCACAGGGGCAAGGGTATTGCCAAAGAGCTATTGGAAACAAGCTTCAGGATATTTCCAGAAGACACTATCGAAGAAGTTTCGTTGAATGTCGATTCTTCAAACAGATCTGCGGTAAAACTATATGAAAAACTGGGCTTTGAAATTGCAAAAGTTAATACTTTCCTGGGTGATCTGGACTTTCACATTTTTTATGTGATGAAACTGAAATTCCTTGAACGAAAGAAAAAGGAGATTCAGTTATGCCAAAAGTCTTGTTCTCAAGAAGCGGATCATGCTATTCATTGAACCGGCTGAGCAAGCAAGTTATGTATATTTTTTTTAAGATTCCTGGAATAGCAATGCGTCCACCCGTGAAACTCAGTGACATAATCGACAGCATTAGTCTCCAGACACACAATACCTTATGCTATCTTGATAGGGAGAAGGGCGAACTATTTCTTGTATCGAAGGATCAATTGCGTGCTGCTGAAAAGGGTGATGAGTTGGAGGACGATCCCGAATGGCAAAACGAACAAGTCGAGTTAACTCGCGAGATCCTGGCCGATGATAAGGAAGAGAAATACATCGCAATTCCTCCCGGATTTCTCAGCCATGAATTCAGTACCATGGAAAACTTCTGTCTTTCCTTAGGTGACGAAAAGATCTCTAAGCCCTTGTGCCAGGCGATTTTTGGTGGAGGTGCTTTTCGTAGATTCAGCGACTGTATTCGCCGTTATGGAATTGCCGACGACTGGCACCGGTTTCGATACCATGCGCTGAGGAAAATTGTTATCGACTGGTGTAAAGTAAACGATATTGAATACGAAGACCAGTGAACAAATGCATATGAATATGGTTTTATAATAAACGCGAATATATCCATTCACTGAATCCGAATACCTGAAATGTCGTGTGTCACGCTTTATGAGACTATCATGCCACGTTTCATGAGATTTTTTGA
>JACNIG010000061.1 GCA_014383215.1 Candidatus Desulfatibia vada
TCAAAAAATCTCATGAAACGTGGCATGATAGTCTCATAAAGCGTGACACACGACACCCCGAAACCTTGACCAGGAAGATGTGTATAATGTGACATTAGATTACGACAGTCTGGATCGGTTCTTAGGCAAAAACATTACTTCCTTATCATATCAATGGGGTAAGGTTGATCGTGATGAAAAATTGGCTACCAGCCGCGCTAATACCGAAGATCAAAGTTTTGACAAATGGGTGCTTAATTTGGCGCGCATCCAGAAGGTTTACGGTTATACCAATATTATGCTTAGAGGCTTCGCCCAAATTACGGATAAAAGACTGCTGACCATTGAACAGATCGGCCTGGGTGGCTACGGGTCTGTCAGAGGATACGCGCCAGCACTGTTTTTAGGGGATGAAGGGTATACCGTCTCTGCCGAACTCATGTTCGCACCCCCGTTTTTGGCCGAAAAGAATCTTTTCGGACAACGGGTGTCGCAGCTGGTGCAGTTTGCGCTCTTTGCTGATCACGGCCAGGTCTGGAACGTAAATGCCGAAGAGAATGATGAAATCAGCGATTACCATTTGACCGGTTATGGGGGCGGGTTTCGATTGTATTACAAGGATTGGTTTACATTTAAATACGACCTGGGTAAACCGAAAAATCACATAGAAGGCCAGAAGGAATATTTTCATTATTTTCAGACCAGTTTTACATTGTTCTAATATGATGCATTTGTAAAAAAACGAATTCATCAAGTGTTTGGTTTTTAGTATTTAGTATTTTGTTGGAAATATATGCTGACATACTAGTAGTTATAACGCCCAACACCCAATACCCAACACCCAATACCAAACACCCAATACTAAACACCAAATAAAATGAATGAAACCCATATAAAGCGATTGCGCATCCTGGCAGTCGATGACGAGCCGGATATCCTGGAGATTTACTATCAGGCTCTAAGTCATGTGAATGACCGGCCCAATTTTGGACCGGGTTTTGATGTGACGCTCTGCCGGCAGGGAGATGAAGCGCTTGAAACCATAAAAAAAACGGCGGACACCGATGAGCCCTTTGCCGTAGTTTTTCTGGACTTGAATTTAGGCTCCGGTCCTGACGGCCTTTCTGTAGGCGAAGAGATCCGCAAGATAGACCCTTATTTAAATTTCGTCATCGTAACCGGGTTGCTGGATGTTATGCCTCGAGAAATCGCGTTGCGCATACCGCCGTTAGATAAAATCCTGTATGTTCAGAAACCGTTTCACGTTCAGGAGATCCGTCATTTTGCCGCGGCGCTGGGTGCCAAATGGCAATCTGAGATACTGCTCAGAGAGTCCGGCGCAACATTGGAAAAAAAGGTAAAAGAGCTGGAACAAAAGCGCCGGGAACTTGTGGACAGTAAATTGGAGCTTGAGAATGTAAACGAAATGCTGATTGATACCAATTCTGCTCTTTCGGTGCTGGCCAGGAATCTTGAGAAAAGCCGCAAGGAATCGGAAAAGCGGATACTCCAAAAAACAAAGACCCTTATTTTACCTATTATTGAAAAGCTCTATCATGCCAGAAGGCTTGAAAAATACAGGGAAGATCTGGATCTTTTGACGGGCTTTCTTGAAACCCTGACCTCCGGTCTGGGCGAAGACAAAATCAGCGCTTCTCTTTCCGCCAGTGAAATGCGGATCGCGTCTTTAATAAAAAACGGGATGTCAAGCAATGAAATCGCCCGGCATCTCAACGTATCCCTCTATACGGTTAAAACCCATCGCAAAAATATCCGCAAAAAACTAAGCTTGCAAAATTCCGGCGTTAATCTGCGCTCCTATCTCGATTCCCAAGACAGTCACGGTGAGTAATCGCCACAGTCCCACATAATATTAATGGCCACAGACCCACACAGACCGACACAGACATTTTTTGTCGAGCGACTTGCTCGACAAAAAGGGTCATCGCTTCACGATAGAATATGATCCTCCCATTCTTTTGCCACTATTTTCTGGCGGCATCCTATTTTAAATCTTTCTTTCTGCGGAACGCAGGAAAAAAGTCCGTGTGTGTCTGTGTGTGTCTGTGGCTAATTTCGGTCTGTGTGTGTCTGTGGCTAATTGAAAAAAGATGTTACTCATGAGAAATGGCTAATAGTTTAACCAGTAGGGAGTCCCTTCGATGGAGTTGAGCGGACCGGCAATTCCCTGGGGGTCCGACCGGCCGTTGTCCATGATAAAGATGCGGCCCCGGACATAGAATTTGGTGACCAGGTGGGCGTCCGCCGGTGTACGCCCCTCCGGCGGCACGGAAAGCCCTTCAGCCCTGTAGCCTGCGCGTTGCAGACAATATACTGTAAACTGGGTGGTGTCCACACAGTTTGCCCGTTTGGATTCAAATACCGTGCGGTTGGACCGCCGCGCACCCAGGTAGTAGTCATAGCGCAGGTTGTGGCGTTCATAAAAATCGATCAGCACGGGGGCGTTCAGGCGATCGACAACAGCTTTGAAGTTGCCCCATCGACGGGTTTTAATGTGCATGAAATTGGAATCATTGTCATCGCCTCCGTATTCGAAAGCCTCGGGGTCATCGGTCTCCTTCAGAAGATAATAGCCGGCCAAATCCAGAGAGTGGGTCAGAATATAGGGGTTGGTCTTGGAACCCGTAGATTCGCAGCCTTTGGCCGCTTTCTTGATTTTCCCGGAGGGCCATGAAATGTCGTAGAGGTTCGGAGTGGGCCAGGTAGCGCATAGAAGGTATTCGAGGCTGTAATGCGCTACAATCTTCCGGGCCGGTTGGAGCTGCCCATCTTCCAAAAGCCAGAACAGCGCCTGCAAAGGAGTGCAGTATTTTCGCACCTCTGGTTTACCGATTCTGTACATTTGACTGAACACCAGATCAAAACGCGCGGTATTTTCGCCGTAAAGCATGCTAAAGTGCTTTAGTGCCGCCAACTCCCGGTCGTTAATACTGTCTTGCAACTCAGGCAATTTGCCTAATTCTTCAAACAACAGGGCGTTGCGTTCCGCGATGGCTGCCAGCACTCTTTCCGCGGAGGCTGCATTGTCGTCCAGGGGGGATCCGCCTGCAGACAAAATGCTGATATTGGGCTGGGTCCGGTCAAATGAGGCGCACCCGGCTATCAGCATACTTAAAACGAGTAACCCGATTAATTCTCTGGTTTGAACGTATTTCATCCTTTAATGATATTTCTTAGACAGGATAACAGGCCCGCCCTGGCGCGACTCGTTCGTATATATTGATCGAGCCTATACATTATTTCAAACTTAACTTTTTGAGTACAGAGAATTGGTGATCGGTCTGGGCCAGGGATAAACAAGATTATTTTTTTCCTGTGGATCATTTAATTCAGATCCTTGACCTTACGCTTAATTTCAACTTTTCTCTCTCCAAAATTAAGAATCAGGCCACAGGTTTCCCTGTAGCAACAAGGTAATTAACCAATTGGACTTCCCCAGTGAAATACGCCTCACTGTCATTGACATGAATTTCACGGGGCAGGCATGGGCTTTAATTATTCGCCAAACTTACGGCAGATGAATATCAAGTCTATCCTGTTATCCAGTCCAAAATATTTTTCATTTCCCGGAGATGAGAGTAACTGCACTCAAATAAAATATAGCGGCATAGCCGCGTTTTATAAAATCGTAAAACGATTTTATCTACCATATTGATCGGAGAGGGTACTGTGAAATAAGCTCGTCCGGTGTCAATATAGTCAATCCAGAGACAATAGACTGACATATCAGAATGCGATCAAAGGGATCTTTATGAAGATCAGGCAGTTTTGTTAGGTATAATGTTGCCTCTTCATCCAATGGAAGACTGTCTATGTTATGCTGTTTCCGTTTAATTGGGATATATTTATCCGGTGGTTTCGGAAGTGATAATTTGCCTCGCTTGTATTTGATTGCGATCTCCCAGGTGGAAGCAACACTGAGATAAACTTCATTTGATGGATTAATGAATAATTTCTTAGCCTGTGGTGAAAGCTTCGGATCATCAGTAATAATCCAGAGAAACGTACAGGTATCCAAAAGAATTTTCATATATCATTCCCATTAAAGGAGGCCAGTATTTCATCCGGCAGTGGTTCAAAAAATGCAGGAGTAACTTCAAATTCACCTCTGGCTAATCCTATGGGGCGGTGATCTTTTCTTTGTGGATGAATTGGCCGTATTTCTGCAATAGGGATATTCCTTTTGCACAAAATGATAATTTCACCTTTAGCCAGCTCATCGAGATATCGAGAAAGATGTGTTTTTGCTTCGTGTATGTTTAGTCTTATCATAAGTTCACCTATAGACCAACTAATGAACTAAGTCAATCATTTTTTTACCTCCAAGCCTGAAATAAGCTTCTTGCACGTTCTTCGTAAATGATGTTGCATTATCGCATGGAAGTGTGTATCTTCAATGTATATACAATTCAACCCTTTTTAACGGAGGTACAATATGCAAACTAAAATTCAAAAATGGGGCAACAGCTTAGCACTAAGAATCCCCAAATCGTTTGCGTTGAATGTAAACCTCAGGCAGAATGAATTGGTTGATATCTCCATTGATAAGGGCAAAATCATTATCGCCCCAATTACCCAAAAAGAATACTCACTTGAAGAACTTTTGAAAGGCGTCTCGGAGAATAATTTGCATAACGAATTTGACACCGGTGCACCAGCAGGAAAAGAGATTTGGTAATAATGGATAATTATATTCCGGCAAGAGGTGATGTCGTGTGGATTGATATGAACCCGCAAGCCGGTCATGAACAAGCGGGAAGGAGGCCTGCTGTCGTTTTGTCTCCAAGTGCCTATAATAGTAAAATTGGTCTTGCATTATCCTGCTTGCCCAATGGAATTCCGCCTTGCGGACCTCCTTCGGAGGATTACACCGGGCGGGCTTATTCCTCTGGGGTCACCGGAAAGCAAAAAAAAACAAATTCTTTGCGACCTCTGCGGCTCTGCGGTGATTATAAACTATCCAATTATAATACGATACCGTATTTAAGAATACGAGTACTAAGCTGGGGGTTTACTGATGATTATTACTTTGAATTATTTGGGACTTATAATATTCAGGTCTTTAAAATATTTACGATAAAAGCCCCTATCCCTGGTTATAAGCTTATCTGCTTGTATTTTGGCATGAGCACCGATCAGGAAATCACTCACAATGTGTTGGCGATAAGGAATGGCTTCATTGCAGGTAAAACAGATAGCCTTCTGATGATTACCGCAAGTGGGGCAGATAATCATACCTTTCTTGCGGGCAGTGTATTTTTTCCAGGCACTGCTGGCTTCGAAAAGCGATTTTTCATTTGAGGATATTAGTCTGATGCCTGTATCGTTTAGAAACCTGTTAAGATTCTGAAAGGATAAAAACTGAGAGCCTAGTTCAGCAAAGACAACTTCATTAATAATAAGCTCATCATTCGGGCCAATACTCATTAAGCAACTTAGAGAGGATTGGACATGTGTGGTGTTCGGTATTAAGATATCCAATAAGATGTTGGTATCAATAGCCAGAATCATCAGCGCTTCCACGCAGCTCGTCTATAATATCCTCCGGTCTTTTCCCGTTTAGATGGGAAAGAAAGCCCAAATATTTTTTGAAGTTTTTGACTGAAGCCGGATTTTTTTTGAGTAAAACCTTTTCGTTTTCTACTTCAAAATTAATTTCATCACCAGTTTTTATACTCAACAATGTCCGAATATGACGAGGAATGGTTACTTGGCCTTTTTGGGTCACTTTAGGCATGTTTGATACACCTCTATTTAATATCTATCTATCAAAATCGCATCATATTTGCATATCATTTATGCGCCAGACAAATAAAAATGACAGAGCGAAGCGATTCCACAAATCAACAATCAACAATCAACAATCAACAATCTGGCTCCGGTTTGCCCAGGTTGGGTATTACTTTAAGTATTACTTTTAGGTGTGTTTGTCAAGCATAAGAATTAGGGTAATGGGAAATTTACCGGTACCATCTTCCGGCCATGTCCCGGCAATTCCACCCCAGTACGATAGTTCCTACCTACGGGGCAGGCCCCGATTAAATAGGATGGGGCATTTAATTGGGCAGGCCCCGGTTGAATAGCTCGGCTAACGCCGAATTAAACTGGGCGGGCCCCGGTTGAATAGCTCGGCTAACGCCGAATTAAACTGGGCAGGCGGGGCGGGCCCCGATTAAATAGGATGGGGCATTTAATTGGGCAGGCGGGACAGGGCCGTCAGCATCAGTAGGTGATGATCAAACAAGAGAAAGTCCGGCAATAGCCTTAAAATGTATGTCTTTTGTAAACAACTTTAAACCTTTAAGCGCATACGAATAAATGGTTACACCTCTTTTATTTTGATATCACTCAATGCTATCTTTGTGCCACTAAATATGGTTGCCATTTTAATTTGATTTAGTTTTCCATTTTCACCGCAAAGGCGCAGAGAGCGCAAAGAAAAGTTACTTTTCTTTTGCCGTTGAGAGGACGGCAAAAGAAAAAAAATCAATCGCTACGCGATATTTTTGGACTCTAAATGCCTGTAAGGCGTGATGCTTATTGTTTTCCGTCTCTCTCACGGAAAACAATAAAATAAATAACCTCTGCGTTCTCTGCGGCTCTAATGAGCGTAGCGAATGAGCGGTGAGCTATTGTATTAAAACGGAGGCGATTGGCAGCCAAAGATCCAGAGATGAAGCTGGTGCGCGGTATCTTTGAAAAGATTAGCAAGGTTGTGTGGATGATTGGATAAAAATGTTTCAATAGCAGGACCATTGTTTTTTTTCCTTGACTGTCGGCCAATTATTGACTAAAATATGGTCCAAATTTAAATTCATGTGAATCAGGAGGGGAGTTGTGAAACTAAGTGAAGACGTGAAACCAATCAGCTATTTCAAAGCCCATGCTTCGGAAATCATCCGGCAAATTTTTGGTAAAAATAAGACAATGGTTATTACACAAAATGGGGAAGCAAAAGTGGTTGTTCAAGATATCTATCTATACGAACAAACTCAGGAAAGCCTTGCTATGCTGAAAATCCTTGCCATGAGCAGCCAGAGTTTGCGTGAAGGGAGGAGAAGGCCCGTAAAGGATAGTTTTGATGTCATACGTGCAAGAGTCAAGGAAGATCGCGGAACATGAAATTTAAAGTTCATGTTATTGACGATGCAGAGCAAGATATATTTGAAATCTATCATTATATCTTGGCATCCGGTTCGCCGCTGAATGCAGAGAAGTTGCTCGGCGAGCTTGAACAGACCATTATTAGCCTTGAACACATGCCTGAGCGGGGACATATGCCGCCTGAATTAAAAAGAATCGGCGTTTACGGATACCGAGAAATCCATTTGAAAGTATACAGAATTATTTATGAAATTATTGGACATGATGTTTTCGTTCACTGCATTCTGGATGGGCGAAGAGATCTCCAGGATTTACTCCGGCAAAGGTTGCTAAGATTGTAGGTCTGGGACTCGAAGAGTTGGGGACATCCATAAAAAAGTGATTCCTGATCCGTCTTTCCTTCTAATCGTAAGGCCCAGACAAGTGCAAGATCCATGTTATAATGCCTGGCTATATAATCCATATCCCGCCCCTGAGAGAGTAAATTATTAATTTCACCAAAATTGGTATTATTAATAATTTGAGCAACCCTACCCTGGGTCATCCTTCCAATTTCACCGCAAAGACGCAGAGAGCGCAAAGAAAAGATACTTTTCTTTTGCCGTCGAGGAGGACGGCAAAGAAAAAAAATCAATCGCTACGCGACATTTTGGGACTTTAAATGCCCGTAAGGCGTGATGCTTATTGTTTTCCGGCGTCCTTGCCCGGTGGAATGCTTGCCCAATGGGATTCCGCCTTGCGGACCTCCTTCGGAGGATTACACCGGGCGGGCTTATTCCTCTGGGGTCAACGGAAAACAATAAAATAAATAACCTCGGCGTTCTCTGCGGCTCTAATGAGCGTAGCGAATGAGCGGTGAGCTATTGTATTAAAACGGAGGAGTATGCTTCATACCCATTCTATCCCCCCCAATATCCTACTTGTTTTATTTACAGAAATTGTATTTAGTCATATTGCGCAAAAAGGCCTGTTGGAGCTGCTAACCCGGACAGGCCGAAACCAAAAAAGGATATAAAATCAAAACAATACAACCAACCAAACAATTTAAATTAAATTATAATCATAGTGTCTTCGTGTTTTTGTGGCTGAACTATTATGCGTGGAGAAAAACAAATGAGGGATGCTGAACGTAGAGAAAAAGAGCGATTTCGACCCAAAAAAAGGACATTCGTTGTTTTTAAGCCGCAATTTCTTAAATTAGGCAAGGTTCTGGATATCAGCGTGGGGGGACTTTGTTTTCAGTATCTAGCCAAAGAAGATCAGACAGGAGATGAGCCGGCCATAGAAGCGGACATTTTCATGAGCGACAATGGATATTATCTGCCCGACGTCGCCTGTAAACTGGTTTGGGATACGGAAGCAAAGGAAAAAATGACATTCCCCATCGGTTTTCAAAACAGACTTTGCGGGTTGCAGTTTCTCAAGCTTACCAAAGAACAGCAGGGCAAGCTGGAGCATTACCTACAAGTGCATACAGCCGGAAAGGTTTAATGAAAGAAAAAAAAGTAATAGTTCACCGCAGAGTCGCAGAGGACGCAAAGAATAATATTTATCTATTGCCGTTGACCCCGCTTGTAGCGGGACAGGGACGCCGGCAAGAGATAAGCTCTCAGCAGCTTGTGCTACGGAAAAGATATGAGACTTAAATTCATTACAAACAAGCAGATAACTCAGATGACATATTACCCGAAGGGTCGTGTCGTTTTGCTTTTCGGCGTCCTTGCCCTGTGGAATGCGGAACTTATTCCTCTGGGGTCAGCGGAAAGCAAAAAAAAAGATAACTCCGCGTTCTTTGCGTCTTTGCGGTGAAATATAAAGAAAATAGGTAATAGTTCACCGCAGAGTCGCAGAGGACGCAAAGACAATGAATATTTTTCTTTCTGCTGAGAGGGCAGAAAAAAACTATTGTTTTAAGCTCATAGAGTACTAATATGATGATGGATATCAATAAATTAAGCAGTAGAATCATCGGAGCGGCTATAGAGGTACACAAAGCCCTTGGACCTGGTTTGCTTGAATCCGCATACGAAGAATGCATTTGTTACGAGTTGAATATAGTAGGTTTATCATTAGAAAGACAGAAGCCTTTAGCTGTCCAGTATAAGGGGATAAATCTGGATTGTGGCTACAGGCTGGATGTAGTTGTTGAAGATGCAATCATACTTGAATTGAAATCATGCGAGAAGATTGAGCCGATTCATAAGGCCCAGCTTTTGACATACCTTAAATTATCTGGCATTAAATTAGGATTACTTTTAAATTTCAATGTGACTCTTATGAGAGAGGGCATAGTGCGAATTGTAAATGAATTAGAAGAATAATCCGCTTGGGATGGATCTTTTTGCTTTTCGGCGTCCCTGCCCTGTTAAATTCCGAAGGACCATTTAACCGGGGTCACGAAAAGCAAAAAAAAAAGATAACTCCGCGTTCTTTGCGTCTTTGCGGTGAAATATAAAGAAAATAGAATAAAAAACATTAAATTATATAAATTCTCTTACCGGAGGGAAGAAAATGAAAAAGAAGTTATTTAAGAAAAAAGGGATCAGATATTTACTAACTCAACAGTCTAAAGTTTTTTAGGTCATGCCGCCAATGGCATGTTGATATAGCTCCAATCTTTGCTCTTTGACATAATTATTCGAT
>JACNIG010000454.1 GCA_014383215.1 Candidatus Desulfatibia vada
GGTTTGTGTCTCTGAGAACGTGAGTCGTGAGGTCCAGAGTACGCGAACTACGACAGTTGGTGATTCAATGCAGCAAGTTGTTCGTTCAGCTCACAATTGGATTGTTTTTTTTATTGACCTAAATTAACACATTGTGGTATTGTGCCGGTGTAAAAAATTTCCAGTCTTCAGCTTACACTAGTCTGATGGAAATTTAATTTTAACTCAAACAGAAGAAAGGGGGACAAAATGGCCACTCAAAAAATATTAGTGCCTTATAACTTCACAAGCTATGATCAGAAGGCCTTAGATTTTGTCGCTCGCACTTTTGTTCATTTAAAGGACGTTGAAGTCACACTATTGCATATTTATACCTCTGTACCTACAATTGAGGCGCGTGAATCTCCTGTTATGGCAAAATTTCAGAGGAATCTGGATTATCTTAGTCAAAAGGTCAAAGAGCAGGAAGCGGGGCTCAAGGAGGCCAGGCAATATTTAGTGCAAAACGGTTTCACTGAAAACCAGGTCAGCTATCTTTATAAGCCCCGCAAAAAGGATATCATCGGTGAAATAGTCGATATTGCCACGAAAGATAATTTTAATATAGTTGTCATGAATCGCAAGCCCGGGAAGGTCACTCGATTTTTTACCGGCAGTGTTTTTAGTAAAGTAGTGTCTGCTTTAAAAGATAAAACCGTCTGCATTGTCAGTTAATCCAAACAGATGAGGAGGAATCTCATGGGCGTTGACGATAAAATAAATATAGATATATTTAAAGTGGTTACCAGGGCCATCGCGGAATCTGACGACCTTGGCATTATGGCCAACCATTTAACACAGCTTTTAGTGGGGACCTTGGATATTAAAGGCTGTACAATTTTTGTCCTGAACCCTGAAACAAAGGAGCTGGAGGTGCTTGCCAGCTTTGGATTGAGCATCGGTTTTATGCGCAAAGGGCCGGTATTATCTGATAAAAGCGTACGTTTTCTATTAAAAGGCAAGCCGGTTGTAATCACTGATATTGCCGCAAGTGATTTCTTGCAATACCCGCAAGAAACCAAGCAAGAAGGCATTGGTGCAATCGTCTCTGTTCCGATAATGTTATACGGCTCCAATATAGGTGTTTTAAGATTATATCATTACGAACCCTGGGATGTTTCCGAACAGGATCTTGACTCTTTGTTCCTGCTTGCTGAAAACATCGGCCTGGCCATGACCTATACGCGTCTGCTTAATGCCTTGCAATCTGTAAAAGATACCATCAACGATATCCATACGATCTGGCTGGACCCCAGAAAGGGTTAAGGAATCCCCTGCTGCGGGACGCTTCAATTTCTTATTTTACAACTCTTTTATCCGGATCGTGAAAATATTGATACCTGAAAAGTGCGTCAGGTCCATGGCAGTCCTTACAAACAATGTCATAACTCGCAGTCCTTAAAAACCTGTCGATACTATTGTCGGCCGGACCGCTCGCGGAACCCCTTTCTTCCGGTTTCCATTGATGCGCATTATGACAAGAGGGACAGGCAATATTACCCACATTTGTCTTGCGGCCTTCTTTATCAAATAACGGTGTATAATTCTTTTTTTCGGTGTTAAGCCCCACAGCATTACTTATTAATTTCCCTTCAGGATGAGTTGCTATCAGCGGTATTTTATTTTCGGCAATGCTTCCCCTGGAATGGCAGCTGCGGCACAAAGCATCCATTACGCTTTCCTCTTTAGAGATCGGGCCATATGGCCTGGCCCACAGTTGCAGCTTGTTGAAGCTGTTGTGGACCAGGTGGCAGGCTCCGCACGGGCCGGACTCCTTGACGGTCTGGCCCAGTAAATTTGTCGCCTGCGGGGCGGTTACATTAAGATCGTGCTTGGTTCCGTCAACAAGGGCTTTGCCAGGGTGACAGGCTTTACAAAGGTCTGAAGACGGAAAATTCGCTTTTCTTAAAAAACTTGTGGTGGTGTCTCCCTCGATATTTTTGAACGTGTAATTTAAAATCGGTCCGTATTTTTCAGGAGCCCAGCTATGGGGCTCATGACAGGTAAGACAAACAATTCTCTCATCAGGCGATCTATTCAAATCGCCGTCATAGAGAGGAAGGCTTGTAATGTCCTTTTGTTTGTCGGAAGTCAAATCTGCTGTTTTAAATGCTATATCAACAGGGTGATAATTGTCGCCGATAAGTTTTGCTTTGGCGGCCCCGCTTTTATTGTGACACCCGCTACACAATTGGGTGACAAAATCTTTTTCCCCGGCAAGTCGTTTGGCCCACAGCCGTTTGCCGGCGGCATTATGGGGTATATGACATGCGCCGCAGGGTCCTGAGACGCCGGTGGTAAATCCCTGCAAGTTTTTTTCATCCGGTGCGGTTACATCGAGGTTATGGTCGGAATTCATCAATTGTTTCTTATCGGTATGACACTCTATGCACAGAGGCGATAACGGACTGTTCGATATCCTTAAGAAACTGTTGGAAGCGTCTCCCTCAAAATGTTTAGCGCTAATATCAGCCGTAGAGTTTGGCGCCCACCTGTGGACATCATGGCAAGTTAGACATTGAACCCTGCCGGCGGGATTCCTTTTTAAGCCTGCTGAAAACAGCGGCAGTTTGCGCGGGCTCGCTGTTTTTGCAGAAGACAAAACATTGACAGGGTGTGAGTAATCGCCGATGCGTTTTGTCTTGTAACCGGTCTCTTTGCCATGGCATGTCAAACACATCTGCGAGGCAAGATCGCCGGGGCCCGGATGTCGAGCCCACAACTTTTTGCCGACGGCGTTGTGCGGCGTATGGCAGGCTCCGCAAGGGCCTGACTCGGAAGCTTGCTGCTGCTTACTGTTTTTCTCATCGGGCAGCGATAAGCGCAGATCATGCTTTGTGCCGATTAAATCTTTTTGAGAAGTATGACATGCAATACAGAGTTTCGAACTTTTGTTATCAACAACGGCTATTTTGTCACCCTGGGCTCCGTGAACTCTGTGGCAGGACTGGCAGATTATCTTATTTTTTTCCTGCCCCGGCACGCTGCCCAGTTCAAACAGTGCCTCAGGCAATTTAAAGGCCGCTTTTTTTAGAGGGTGGCCGTTGCTGCGCAGGTAGTCAGCCTCATTTGTGTGGCACCTTTTACACAAGCTTGAATCAACATTTTTTTCCCTGAAAAAAGAAGTCATGCCCCCGCGGCTTCCGTCAGCGGCGGCGCCGACTCCATGGGCCGAGTGACAGGTTCCGCAGTAGATTTCACTTCTGCTGCTTAAAGGAAGGTCTGCTGGAACGGTAACATTATTGGAAGGTTTTACAAATGCCTTGTGCTGATTGTATTTCCAAACTACATAGCGTGAGTCGTTGACATAACCGTCGTGACAGCTGTAACAGATCTCTTCAGAACTCACCACTCCCTGGGTATCTTTCATGAGGACGTTTCCGGGCTGCCACTCAATCAGGGTTTGCTTATCCGTCCTAAAATCGTTCAGCCACATAACATGACAAATCGCGCAGTCCCTCTTCGAAGACATCTCGCCGGCAGAAACTGTTGCAGCACTAATAAGGACGGCAAAGATTACAAATATGTATACACACGGGGTTGCTCTAGTCATTGAATTTAAATACTAAAAAGGTTTTCTGCTATTGGAGCAATTTTAATACGCTTATCTTGTTGCTCCTCATCTCTACCACCCGGAGTATTTTGTGCTTATCGTCTACTGCGATTCCGACAGGGGTAATAAAGCGCCTATTTTTATCATTCTCACAAACAACCCCTATAAAGCGTCCCAAATTGGAAAACACCTGAATAAATCCCATATAACTGTCGGTGATAAAAACCCTGTTGTTTTTATCGACGGCAACTCCCTTGGGTCTGAAGAGCTTGCCCGGCAGCACACCCCAAGAGCCGATGGCAGCAATAAAATTTCCGAACGGATCAAATTTTTGGACCCTGGTGTTGAGTACATCGACGACAAAGACCTCGTTGTATTCATTTATCGCCAGAATGCCCGGGTACCTGAACTCTCCGGGCCCTTCCCCGAATTTCCCCCACTCAAATTCAAAAGTCCCGCTTTGCTTATACACTTTAATCTTATGGTTATCATTATCGGATATGTATAAATAATCTTTTAGTTTAGAAACAAGCACATCCACCGGATCCGAAGGTTTTTCTTTAGAACCGGACTTCACTGTGAACATATATTTAAAATCACCTTTTAAATTGAAAACCTGGATCCTGTGATTGCCTGAATCGGCGATAAATACTCTACCGTCATCCGAGATATCAATTCCCAATGGATATTTGAATTCACCTTTTTTGTCACCTTTTTTCCCAAACTCAAACTTGCGTCTGCCTTTGCTGTCAACAACCAGTATTCTATTGTTGACACCATCCACTAAATACACGTCACCGTTGGGTCCTACTGAGATATCACTTGGTTGGTCGGCGCCCGGAGTTATGTCGAACTGAAATTTGCTGTGAATACATTCTTGAGGATATGAAACAGACGGAATGGCCGCCATAGAAAGAATCACGATAAGGCAGATAAAAATGTGCTTTGCTCTAAATAAAAAGTGACCCCTATAGTCTGGGTTTCCCGGCATCTTTGGCTTTAGAATCTTCAGGTTTAGATTCTTGAAATAGGTTCGGCAGGTAAAATTCTTCATACTTGGTAATCATACCCTTTATATTCAACTGCTCAAGATCTACAATCCTGTTTTCAGAAAATCTCAGTTTTTTAAAATCCAGCAACCCTTCTTTACTGTGGCATATTTTGCAATCATGCCCTTTGGGTTTGATATTGACATGAAATTTCTTTTTGACACTATCTCTTTGTTCAGGAGTGAGCTTATCTCTTACTTTCATATAATCCAGGGCCAACGGCGCATCTTGTATCTGAAGGGTTGACTCCAGTTTATCTTTGTTCATAAAAAAAGCTGCTATTTTGGAAATTAGATCGTCAACTTCTACAAGATTTCCTGTCTCAGGGTCATAACTTGTCCCAAAAAAAGGTCCTTGAGGATCATCGTCAAAAGGATTGTACCATTTATAAACGATCCTGGCCCCCTCTTTTTCTTTGATATGACAGGTTTCACATACGAAATACTGGGTATGCATGTTTAAAAGTGACCTGACTTTCTTGCTTTTACTGTGGGGATAGTCAGAGTGACAAATAAAACATACCGGGCGCTCATTTTCGGCAAGCTGCGGGAATGGAGTAATATTGTGAAAATGCCGGTGGATCTCCAACTCTTCAAGACGCCGGGCCTCTTCCAAAATTGCCGAGGCATGTTTCTTTTCATATTTAGCTTTTAAAGGCGCTGCAATAGCGGGACCATGCGGAGACAAGGCAAAATGATACACGACCCCGGCAAGAATGGCAAGCATGGTTATCAGCATAGCAATAAAGATCAAATAGACGTATACGGGGTGATCTAATCTTTCGGGTTCTCCAGACATTTTAGTCCCCTAATGGTAAAATTCAGGTATTTCGCGGCTTTTTTTTTGCCACGAAGGCACCAAGGCACGAAGAAAGAAAAAGAAATGTATTCTTTGTGCCTTTGTGGCAACTATTTTATTGTTCAAGCTCTTTTTCTTCTACAGGGTTGCCGGTAGTTTCTAAAGAGTACGGGACCTCCGTTTCTTCTTCAACACAATATCCTTTTTCTCTCAATAACCTTTTCATATACTCTCTTTCCGCGGGTATCTCTTTGAGATTGTTGATGTATTCCAGAAAATGCTCCTCTATTTGATGCTCCCTGGTTATCCTGCCGGTTATAAAGGTCCATTGAGCCGGAAATCTGCCCGGCACAAGATGAACATTGGACAAGTGCCAAAACGCCAAAACAAGCAGCGCCATAATGGCCTCATCAACGTGCATCAATCTTGCAAAATCCTGGAAAAAAGCCGGCAAGGGCCAGAAATTGGCAATGGCTTCAGACAAAATTTTAACCAGCCCATCAGGAAATATTCCTGTCACGAGGTCAGGCCATAACTGCGCGGTTATTTCAGGGAATAACAGGGTTGCCCCTGCTGATATCAAAACCGTATTGCCCCACAAAATGGCCAAATAATGCATTTTTTGCTTGTACATGAATTTTTCCATCTTCGGCCGATACTGCTCGCGCCCCAAAAAGTATTTAATGTCGTGGATTAAGTCAAAAAGGTCTTTGAGCCTGGGGATCTGACTTCTTTTGTAATCAAATTTACCTTTTATAATTTTATGAATAGTTCCCCCGATTATGTAAATTAGGTGATATGCGGATGCAAAAACCATAACTGATGCTGCAATTCTGTGAATATACCTGGCAATGTCGGCCCCGCCAAAAACAGACAGTACATAAGGTGACCAAAAAACATCACTGAAATATAACGGCAGGCCGGTCGACGCCAGGACAAGAAAGGTGGCGAAGGCCAAAAAATGTTGAATGACGATGTGGATGGTGTAGCGTGGCAGGTCGCCGAAGGGGTTCGAGTTTACATTTCGATAAATGTCCCTTGGGATGGCACCCACTTCTGCAACATACGTAAAATAGTCTTCTTCATCAGCAATTTTTTTAGCGGAAATTGCAATCGACTCAGAAGATACTGGTATAGACACCGACATTTAGCCTCCTATGACCGTTTTGTTTCAGGCGTGCGTTTCGATTTTCCACGCCAGGTTGTGCCGCGCCTTATCTGCCATTTTAAACCGTCCTTTTTGCGTCCGCAAGTCTCCAGCAGCAAAAGACCCAGAAGACTGAATACAGTACCGTATAATGCCAGATGAAGGGAAGTTCTCATAAAATATAACGCTGGTTTTTCCTTTCTGGTAATGTCGGAATGAACGGCAATCTGTATAAACTTTTTATTCGTTTTTACATGGCATTGTTTGCAGGTTGTCTGGAGGTTGTCTTTATGAACCGTAGCTTTCTCTTCATCTTTTTTGTAAATATCATGAAGAGCACTGGTAGCATGGCAGCTGACACAATCAGCGGCTTCCTGAGAACCCAGCATCACAGCCTTCCCGTGGATCGAGCGGTTATACGTTTTAACTGCCGTCAAGCTCACATCCGAGGCTTTCAATTTTTGCATCAGTTCCATATCCTGATGGCACTTTGCACATAACTTTACAATCTGCTGAGGCGAACGCGAAGTTTTGTGCCTCAGACGATGAGTGATATGCTGATATGCCTGGGTTACCCCTTTTTGCTCATGGCAGTTTTGGCAGCGAAGCAAAGTCTCTTCAAAGGCAATGCGTTTTTCATCAACCCTTTCGTACAGCGGATTAAAATGGCAATACTTGCAATACGGCTTTGCTTGCTTTAACTCCGGAGAGTCCTCCGGTTTTATCCCGTGCACGCTTTGGTTATATGTTTCTATTATTTTTTGATGGGAAAAGTTCTCTTCGGAAAAAGGCGGCTTGACGTGGCACTGATTGGCACAATTGACCTCTTCCGTTACCGGGTCATGGGGCAGTTTGGTAATATAGGTGTGGCAGTCCCGGCAGGGAACATTGCGATGGACACTTCGGGCGTAGGTATTTTCATTAACATTATAATTTATTTTTTTACCGTCTTCATCAATGCGGCCCACAAAGCGATATTTGTGGCACATGATACAGTTTTCCTTGTCCGCTGCCTCAGCGGGCAGGCCGGCGAATAGAACAATAAATACAACTGCGGCTTTAAGGCATGCTGCCAGATAAGTTTTTGATGCCTTCAAGTTCTTCTCTCCTCACTTCTAAGAGCCATTTATGGATGGACACTACCTAAGATTGCGAACATACCAACACGGTTATGAGACGCAATTACCATACCAAACGAGATTTAATTTGTATTTTTTTTGAAAATACTTTTAACCCACTCTTATTATATGCAAAAACAGGCTATATCTGACCGCCGCTGCCACCGCAGGAGGCAGAGAATTTCTTTGGGAATTAGGAAGAACTGCTTACCGGTCTGCCCTTTGACTGGTGAAATCACTGCCAAGCTGGTGATTTCACCACATACTCCCAAATAAACTTAAATATAAGATGCTTATCAATTATATAACAACTTGTTTTTATAGAGCTATCCATGCCACAGCCGTTTTGGCATGTTCATTGCTATTCCTATATAATTGCTAATAGGCACTTTTAATGTTTTTGATCCCTATAAAAAATATCAAGGGCGTTTAATATTATGGTTTTAAAACGATTTTGTAGATTCTTTTTATTTGGCAGCGTGTTATTTTTGCTTAGCTTTTTTCTCATGCTGATCGATTCTTTTGCTGCTGATATCGGCAACTGTCTTTTATGCCATAAGTATCCCGGCCTCAGCCGGATTGACGAAAACGGTAAGTTCAGGCTCCTTTTTGTCAATGAACCGATTTTCAATAACAGTGTGCATGCCAAGGTAAAATGTGAGGGCTGCCACACGGACATCAAAAAGATTCCCCATGATACTGCTAAAAAAGTCGACTGCCTGACCGAGTGCCATATTAAGGAGCCGTCAAGTGAACAACAGTTTTCACACCAGGAGGTGGCCGGCTTTTTAACCAAAAGTGTGCATACCAAATTGGATAAGGAACAGAAACCCAAACAATATGTAGAAGACATGCCTGACTGCAAGGATTGTCATGACAACCCCCTCTACCGGCCGCTCTCTTTCTTTAAAAGGGTGCGCCCGGGCATTTCCGAGACAGCCCTGGGCCGTTGCAGGGTTTGTCATAAAAAGGATGAATTTATTTTCAGGTTCTACAACCATGTTACCACCAGATTGCACAAGATCAGGAGCCCTAAAAATATCGCCGAAATGTGCGGGCGCTGCCATGATGATGCTCAATTAGTGGCCCGACATAATTTGTCCACCAAAGCGGTATTTTCATACGGAGAGACCTATCACGGCAAAGCCGCCGCCTTTCTTGATGAACGCATCCCCGATTGTCTCGACTGTCACGTTAACAGGGGGGAATCCGTACACCAGATGTTGAGCCATACAGACCCATTGTCGGTAACCCATGAAAACAATAAAGCCGGCATATGCAACAGTATCGAATGTCATCCAAAAGCATCCCCTAAGCTTGCCGGTTACAAGGTTCACCCGGAGTTCGATCTTAAGCAGAGTCCGTCACAATACTACTTCAGAGTATTTTTTATCACCCTGACCGGCGGCACCCTGCTGCCGCTGATGGGCATCATGTTTCTCGATTTAATCAGAAGATTATTCCCGAATGTAACCATCGGGCGGAGAAAATAAATCCATGAACAAAAGCAAAAAAAACATCATCAGGATAAAAAACGGCCAAAAATACTTCTTTCGATTTACGGTTAACCAGAGGATTCAGCATTTTATTCTGGCGACATGCGTAATTGTCCTGGCATTAACCGGTTTCCCGCTGAAGTTCCATGATGCTTTCTGGGCCCACCGACTTTATGCCCTGTTCGGAGGAATAAAAGCCGCCCCTATTGTTCATAAGGTTGCCGGAGTGGTGTTGCTGGTACTCTTTGTCTATCACTGTATTTATACTTGTTATCATGCCTATGTCGGACAGATTATCCCGCTGAAGAAAAAAGAGGGCTTAAGTATCGGCAAACTGGTAAAAGTAGTGCTGTCGCACCCCTTTATACCGAATCTCAAGGATGTCAAAGATATTATCGGACTTTTTAAATATGGATCATCTCCAAATTAGTTGGAGTAAAATAGGGTAAAATGGTTTTTGCTTTAAA
>JACNIG010000261.1 GCA_014383215.1 Candidatus Desulfatibia vada
TGGGCAGGCTGGCAGGCACGATTTTTATGATTGTTTTACCAAGTAAATCTAAAGGTTAAGATAGAAACTTATAATTTAATGGGCCCGAAAGTTACACCCAGTAACCAGTAACCAATGACAAGTGACAAATGACCAGTGACAACTGACAATTGACAGATATCTTCAAAAGTGGCAATTATAGTTACCGATTTTAAGTATAAAGGGAGCGATCATGGAATTAACAGAAAAAGAAACGATTAAAAAAGAACTTGTATCATGTCTCAGCGCTAATCAGGATGTAAATAAAATCGTAATTTTTGGTTCATTCTTTACCGCCGACAATCCCAAGGATTTAGATGTGGCTGTTTTCCAGAGCAGTACTGAAGGCTATATCCCTTTATCCATGAGATATCGGAAACAAACAAGAACTATCGCTAAAAAAATCCCGATTGATATTTTTCCTGTCAAAGCCGATGCTAAAAATAATTCCTTGCTTTCAGAGATAGCCGATGGAGAAGTCGTATATGAAAGATGAAACCAAAATCTGGATGAAATATGCTGACGAAAACCTTAAATCGGCCAGATTATTATTGGACGGCAGTTTGTTTAATGCGTGTTTACAGAATATACAGCAGTCTGTTGAAAAATCGTTAAACGCACTTTTGGTGGAGTTTTCCATAAAGCTCATCAAAACGCACAGTATAGGCAAATTAACGGCAGCCCTGACTGAGCATGATGTTGACGTTGATATAACTGAGGATGAATGCGATCTTCTGGATACTATTTATCTGCCGTCAAAATATCCTCTTGGTGGCGTGATCCCTGATTTTGAGCCGGATGCGGATATTTGCAGGCAATGCCTTTCTATCTCTAAAAAAGTTATAAAATCAGTGAAAGACCATTTGTCATAAAAAGAGGAATGAACTGCACAGCGAGCGCATTCCCCGCAGCTTGACTTCGACGAGTTCCCTTCGGTCTGAGTTCAGGGTCGAAGACAGTCGAGTCGCTGCAGGGAGCTTCAATTATATTGATCAAGTTGTTTTCTATATAAAGCAATGCCTTAATTGAGTTAAAATTCAAATAGGTGCTATCCGTTAACTATTATTGGCTATTAGCACTTCGCATCAAGGCTCATCGAGCCGCTCCTCAAGGCCAGAATGCTTTCCCGGGCCGCTCCTCAAGTCCATCTTTGGACGGGTGAATTCGAATTCACCACGCTCTTCAAGGCAAAGAGGGACGGGGTTGAAATTGTGCGTTTATAGTCTTTCAGGGGTTTATACTATGGGACGTCTTGCAGAACTTGCTTAAAATTCAACTCAAATCTATAACCTTTAAACCTTTGTTATCTCCGACAGATCACAGCCACAGTCGCACCTGTGCTAAGAGAATGTATCATTAAAACCACGCAGGGGAACCATTGAGAATACCCCTTTCATTGATGGTATTTTTGCTATCACCTTTGACCGTTTTCGCCTTTGATGTGGGAATCAAATCTTTAAAGTACCCCGATGCTTGATTCTTGCCTTCACCGTCAAAATTCCAAACCTCAAAATATGTTGATTTCCTTTGAGAATCTTGTTTAAAGTAAGTTCTGGCAGAAGGGCACGCTCAAGCAAAAGAGGTCGCAAGATTACTTGACGGGTACTTGATGGACATCGTATCATTGTGGCAATCGTAAGAGCATGCTCCTGCTAGCCATGAAAGAAATACCTCATGATTGAACTGAAACAATTTAAATGGGGTCGGGCCACAGGAACAGCTAGATATAATAGATAAAACGTTTAAAAAATGCGTCAAATAAATCCTTAAAAGGGCATTTTGGTGACCTAAAACATACTTTTAAGAGAAAAGGCTAATAATTTTTTTGAAATACTATTTAGCTTAAAAGGATGTGATGATGAACCGGGAAAAAGATTGGAAGGTGCTGTTTATAGACGACGACGAAGGAATTCGTAAGGTCATTTCCATTGCTTTAGAGGATGTCGGATATAACATGCTGACCGCTGCAGATGGGCAAAAAGGGATCGAGTTATGTCAAAAGCATTCTCCCCAGATTATCATCACTGATATTCGCATGCCCGGCATGGACGGAATTGAGGTTTTAAAATCCATCAAAAAAACAGATCCGGATAAAGAAGTGATTGTAACCACCGGCTTTGGAGAAATCGAATACGCTATACAGGCACTTCAACTGGACGCTTCTGATTTTATCACAAAACCTATCAACGACAGTGCTCTCCAGGTTGCGCTTGAACGGGCCAAGCAGCGCTATAACACCCGTAAAGAACTTAAAGATTATACCGCCTTGATAGAGGAAAGATGGATGAGCACGGCGGAAGAGCTCGCCAAGCTTATTAATTTCCAGGAAAAGCTCATAGAAAGTTCCATTGACGGAATCGCCGGATGTGATAAAGATGGAAAGATTATCGTTTTTAACAAGAGCATGGAGCAAATGCTGGGTTATGACAGCCAAAAGGCAATTGGCAAAAAGTTTATATCGCAACTCTTTGAAAAAGGCAAATGGGAAGCATTAGAGGAAAAGATATACAGCGAAGAGCATGGCGGAAAGAATCGGCTGCTTTTATATGAAACTTACTTAATCTCTAAAGCTAAGATTGAAATTCCCGTCCAGTTATCGGCCGCCGCCCTTGTGCGGGAAAATAAAGAAATCGGCGTCGTGGCATTTTTTCGGGACCTGAGAAAAATAAGAAGGCTGGAACAAGAGTTTGCCGACCAAGCCCGGTTGCTGCATCAGGACAAAATGATATCCTTAGGCAAACTGTCTGCAAGTGTTGTGCATGAAATTAATAATCCCCTTACCGGTGTTCTTAACTATATTCGTCTGATGATCAAAATTCTAGGCCGTGATTCTTTTTCAGCAGAACAAATACAAAAGTTCAATAAATATCTGGGATTAATGGAGAGTGAGGTCGGTCACTGCTCCGACATCGTCTCCAGCCTGCTTGCATTTGCCAGAAAATCTGAATTGGAGTTTGGCGAAGTAAACATAAAGGATCTTTTGCAAAAATGCCTTATCTTGAGCGACCACAAACTTACCCTTCAAAACATTCAAATCAATACCGTTCTATATTCTGAAATTCCCAAAGTAACCGGTGACTTCAACCAACTCCAGCAATGCATTCTCAATCTCATTTTCAACGCTGCCGACGCCATGCCGGAAGGAGGACTTCTAACAATAGAGAGCTCTTTTCACCCTGAGAGCAGATTGGTGAAAATAATGGTGGCGGATACCGGTTGCGGCATAGCCCCCAAAGACCTCCCTAAGATATTCGATCCTTTTTTCAGTACCAAAGAAGAGGGTAAAGGTTTGGGATTAGGCCTTTCCGTGGCTTACGGTATTATCGCCCGGCACAAAGGGGTGATTGAGGCCAAAAGTGAGCCTGGGAAGGGAACTGTATTGACGATAACGCTGCCCGTCAACGCCAAAGGAGCATAAGAGCGACCTTCGAAATTTGTAAAGAATTCTGGCCCAGAGGACCAGGCGTTGGTTGCCCCTATAGAGGTGCACCTACCTCAAGTGTAGTAAGTTAAATTCCAAATAACAAAATACAAATAACAAACAAAAGAATAAAAAAATAGTTTTAGCCCTTGTTTGGAATTTGAGACTTGGAATTTGTGATTTATTTGAAATTTGGTGCTTGTAGTTTGGAGCTTGTTTGTTTTTTGCTTGCCCGCCGTCTTTTTGGCGGGGTGCTTGGAATTTGTGATTTTAGACACAAAACTCCAAGGCAGAGCCAGATATCTCTGACCCCCGCAAGGCGGGGCAGGCATAGCCCAGAGGACCAGGTTTTTCAGGGCTAAATAAATATTATAGTACTAGGCCGTTCCTTCCAAGGCCGAGTCGATAACATCGAACATTTGCCGGTCGGAAAATCCTGCCAGGACCGAGGCGCTATTGGGGCATATGGTGGCGCATGATCCGCACCCCTGGCACATGGCAGCATTGACCAACACCCGTTCCAGGTCAAGGTCAAAGAAACGAGCGCCATAGGGACAGCCCTCGATGCACTGCTCACACAAACTGCAAAGGCTGTAACGCACTTCTGCCGTTACTTTGCCGGCAGGCATCTGTTCGTGGACAAGTATTCTCAACGCCCGCTGGGAAGCGGCCTCGGCAGTGGCGATCGACTCGGTTATGTTACGGGGAGAATTTGCCAGGCCGCAGGCAAAGATACCTTCTTTGAGCGCGTCCACGGGTCTCCATTTCGACTCCGCCTCCTCAAAGAAACCGTCCGCATCCAGGGTCGCACCAAAAGCCGTCGCCAGATCCCGGGGCAAGGCGGGGACAACACCTGTTGCCAAAATAACAAGGTCGGCATCTATCTGAACGGTTCTGCCCAGAATCGGTTCAAAGATGGTTACCCGGGCGGATTCGCCGCTTGTAGACACTTCAGGTTGTTGCGCCAAGTCATACTGGATGAAAATGACACCGGCCTTGCGAGCTTGCGTGTAATAGGATTCGGCGAACCCGTATGTCATAATGTCCCGATAAAGAATGTAAATGGCGATATCGGGATTTTGCTCCTTGAGGTGCAGAGCGTGTTTTAAAGCTGAAGCACAGCATATGCGGCTGCAATAATTTCTTGGTTCCTGCCTGGAATCAACACATTGAATCATGACAACACTTTCCAGTTGCCCCGGGTCTATGGTGTTGTCATCCAATTTTTGTTCCAGGTCTTTTTGGGTAATAATTGCGTCGCTGGTATCGAAATTGTATGAGGTGGTTGCGGCTTCCGTTCCTCCGGTGGCAAGGATTGTCACGCCGTGTTCCAGGGTGAGAAGGCCTTCTTCTTTACTTTCAATCGTCGTATTAAAAAGTCCCACATGGCCGTAGGAACTGAGCACCCGGCTTTCAAGGTTAACTTGAATCAAAGGGTGCTTTTCCACCTTTTGCAGCGTTTCTTCCAGCAAGGTATTCGTTGTATCTCCTTCCAGGGTTCGTTTCAACCAGGCAAGATTACCACCCAACATCTTTTCCTGCTCTACCAGAATTACCTGAAAGCCGTGATCGGCGATGGCAAGGGCGGCCGTCATTCCGGCGATACCGCCGCCCACGACCAAAGCTTGTTGAAAAACCTTCACTTGCGGCATTGGGGCCGGATCAGCCCATTTAACCTTGGCAAGACCCATTCCCAGGACAGCCGCCAGTTCACCATTGACAGCTGTAATTTCATCCGCTGACGGGGTTGCCCCTGGGAGTCGTGAATTTTGAGCAATGAGTTTTATATCGACCACTTCGATGAGGGCGGGATCGAGCCCCAAGCGCTGCCCTAATTCTCTTATTTTTCGGGCATAAACATAGGGTAGACAGGCCCCGATCAAGACTCTGTTCGGTTTCTGTTTTTCCGCGAGTTCAATCAGCGTTTCCCATCCGGTGGCGGTGCAGGTCTGTTCGAGAAAAACAACCTGGTCCACGGCCGGGTCGGCCTCAAGGCTTTGGACAAGTTGCTCTTGATTGAAGCGCTTTGAGAGGTCATCACCGCAGGTGCAAACAGCAACCATAACCCGGGGAACTTCGCCCAATGCTTCAGCGGATGGCGGCACGAATGACACCTCAAGGGCCAGACTGCCGCCGGCGCTGTGTATTACGCGGGATGCAGCCGAAGCGGCGGCAGAAGACTGGATGACCGATTCGCCGATGTCTTTGAGGCCCGCAAAGGATCCACCCAAAAAAATTCCCTCCTTTTCTGTCTTGGTTAGTGAAAACGGGCGGGTCTCACCGAAGCCCCACGAGTTGAGGGGAATGTCGAGCATTTCCGATATGGCGGTCATCCCCGATGCGGGCCTTTGACCCACGGAGAGTACAACCATATCGAACGTCTCTTGCCTGGTTGCACCGGTGATATCAACATGCATGGCGATAAGGTCGCCGCTGGACTCATCCTGGGTCAAGGAGTGGATCCGGCCTCTTTCAAATCGAACACCATGTTCGGTTTCGGCCTGGTCACGGTACCGCTGGAAAGATTTTCCAAAGGTGCGCATATCCATGTAAAAAATGGTTGCATCCAGTTCCTTGTCGGATTTTTCCTTAGCCACCAGGGCTTCTTTGATGGCGTGCATACAGCAAACAGAGGAGCAAAAAGCGGCTTCGGTCTGCAGGTCCCTGGAACCCACGCACTGGAACCAGGCGACCTTTTCGATCGGTTTGCCGTCATGGGGCCTCACCAGGCGACCCTGATTCGGGCCGGTGCCGCTCAAGATCCTTTCGAACCCGAGACTCGTTACCACATTCGGATATAGACCGTAGCCATAGGTGTTGGTGCCGGCGCACGGGTCGAAATAGTCCGTACCGCCGCAAAGCACCAGGGCGCCCACTTCCATCGGGGGTTCTTGGGCTGCTTCAAGATCATGGAATATTTGCAGCACTTTGGAAACAATGGAATCGATGTCAAAAGGCTTGAGAAGATAGTCCAAGGCCCCGATCTTCATAGCTTCCACAGCAGTCTCAACCGTGGCGTAAGCGGTCATCATAACCACGCAAAGATCAGGGAAATCCTGTTTGGCCTTTTGAAGCAGCTCCACACCGTCCATACCCGGCATTTTTATATCGGTAAGCATCATATGATACGGTTGGTTCGACAAAAGCTGCAGGGCGACCGGGCCGGATTCCGCCGCGTCCACGGTAAAACCTTCATCCTCCAGCCAGTCCTTGATGGAATCACGCACAATCAATTCATCGTCCACCACCAGGATACGAAAGTCCTTAACGACCTTTCCCGAAACCTTGATGGCCCCGGTGGGGCATACCGGCTCACAGTCTCCGCACCGTGTACAGGCGGCCATATCGATGACATACGTGTTGGGGATGTTGTGGGGAACCGGCAGGTATATGGCCTTGCGCATGGAAAGCCCGACGTTGAACGCATCCGAGACCTCTACCGGGCAAACCTTTACGCATTCGCCGCATCCATTGCATAGATTCTGATCCACAAAACTCGGTTTCTGACGGAGCGATACCAAAAAGTTGCCTGGTTCACCTTCCACGGAAGCGAGCTCTGTGGAGAGGCGGATGTCGATGTTTTCGTGGAAGAGCCCTTTACGCAGGCAATATTGGGATGATACATCCCGATCTACCATAGGGAGCATTTTGCACATGCCGCATCGATCGGTGGGAAACTGATAATCTAATTGGCTCAGAATCCCTCCAATGTGCGGGGCGCGGTCGATGAGGGTGACGCCATAACCAAATTCCGCCAGATCCAGAGCTGCCCGAATGCCGCTTATTCCGGCTCCCACCACCATTGCTTTTCCGACTTTTTTCTTCATAACAAAACCATCCTCATCTAAAGGAACATGGAAAAAATTCGTCTATTAATCATTCACCGCCCATTCGCTTCGCTCATTAGAGACGCAGAAAGCGCAGAGGTTATTTATTTTATTGTTTTCCGTTGACCCCGCTTTTAGCGGGACAGGGACGCCGGAAAACAATAAGAAATAAGCCCTGCGGGCATTTAGATCCGAAAAATATCGCGTAGCGATTGATTTTTTTTCTTTGCGCTCTCTGCGTCTTTGCGGTGAAAATGTTCATCCTGTCAAAAAGTCCTTTCAAAAGTACGAAGTTCATATTTCCTCGGCCCTAATTTCCGATCCCGACGATATCGGTGAGCTCATCTTCACGGAAAACCGACAGCGGAGGATCGTCTTCAATGCTTCGGCCGGGTTGGTACTCAAATGCTTGCTGTGTATGGTGCGAAACGGTTCTAAACAGTTCCATAACCGCAATGTCATTGGGACAGGCATTGGAACACTGTCCACACCCTATACAGGCGGTACTCATGTGGGCCATCCGTGTCAAATGATAGAAGACTGTATCTGTGGGCATCTTTAGAACACCCTTACGACTGGCCCATCGCAGGTACTGGAAAGGTTCGTGGTTAAAGACGTCCGTGACAAAGACGCATTCCTTGCAGTAGCAGACCGGACAGGCCACCCTGCAGTTGTAGCAGTTAACACAATTGGCAAGATAGGTAGTTAACTTCTCCAAGCTGTTGGTGGCTTCGGCGGTCTCGTTAAACATTTTGTCTCGATACGCTGTTTTTTCTGCAATCATACCGTTGACGGTCTTTTGGCGTGCGGCCGGCTCTTGTGCCACTGAAAGTTTCAGGCGCTTAAGTAAATCCTCTCCAACAGGAGTCTGGGCCTGGACAAGCAGGTGATCACTGGTATCGACTCCAAAAAGACCGACGGCGATGTCAGCGGCATCGGGAACAGAGTGTTCACAGGCCTTACAAGTCGAGGAGATGTCCACGCTATCTATGGCTCCGCCTTTGCCGGAGAGAACATTTTGATAAAATCGGGTGGTTGATTCGGCTACGTTATCCCCGACAAATTGGAAATAATCTTTATTGTTATAGGTGCCCAAGCAGTCGATCCCTACTATAACCACATTTTCCATCCGGCCTTGCTTAAGTTTTACCAGCTCGATAAATGCCCGTATTTCGCAGGGGCGCAGTACGGCCGCCACCTTGCCGCCCATGGATTTGCGCGTAAGGCGGGAGGCAATTTTCGCCGAGTTCATGGGAAATGCGGGCGCCAACGGATCGGCGCCCTCCAACTTCTCAGGGTCGGTCACCAGCGCCGGCATGACCATATTCTTCATAGGAAGATGCTGGGGCACCAAAATGGCGCTGATATCTTCGACCCCCAGGATGGATTGAAACAATTTCTGCATAGATGCCAAAAGATTTCCATCAGTTACGTTGATTTTTGCTGTTGTTGCCATCAGTTTTCTCCGTGTTTGTCATTTGTCATTTGAAAAAAGGATCGCTATGCTCGAGGAGCGCTACGCTTTATGATCGCTTCGCTTGAGGAAAAAAATCTTTTTATCAGTTTCCCTCGAGGCCGTCAGGCCGCTCCTCAAACGAAGTGCTCCTCAAGCGCAGCACTCCAATGTCTATTGACCAATGACCATTAAATCACCATGGCTGTTTTGGCCTCGCTGGGACCCAGGCCTTTTATCTGTGTCACCATCTCCTTCATGATATCGGCGAATACGATTCCATCGCTGGCACCGATCCAGGTTAACCTGAGCCGCTCGTTTTCAAAGCCGAACTGGGGCAGAATCTCTTTGAGCAGCTTGATGCGCCTGCGCGCCTTATAATTCCCGTTGATGTAATGGCAGTCACCGGGATTACATCCGCTGACAAGGACGGCATCAGCCCCTTCAAGAAACGCCTTAATTACATATTTGGGGTCAACCATCCCGGTGCACATGACCCTTATCAGCCTGACGTTGGTAGGATATCCCAGTCGGGCGGTGCCGGCCAGGTCTGCAGCTGTGTATGTGCACCAGTTACATACAAATGCAATGATCGTCGGTTCAAATTCTCCCATGGTCTCCCTCCATCAATAAAATCGTTGCCAGTATTGACTGATTCTGGATACTGGTTTCTAGATACTGGATGTTTTTGGACTTCACTATTAGAGCATTCCTGAATATCCAGCACCCAGCATCCAGCATCCAGCATCGATTTTGTAAAAGCTACTGCCTTACGCCTATCCTCATAATTAGCTAAACAGATTAATGCAACGTAAGGCTTACATTCCCACCGCATGGATTGCATCCAAGACCCCTTCAAGTTCTGCGAACAACTGTTTTT
>JACNIG010000169.1 GCA_014383215.1 Candidatus Desulfatibia vada
AAGAAGTTGAAGAGGTTGAGGATTTAGCTGAAGATGATATTTTAGAAGAGGTTGCAGATTTTGATCTGGAAGCAGTGGCTGAGGATTTTGAAGAAGTTGAAGAGGTTGAAGAATTAGCTGAGGACGAAGTTTTAGAAGAAGTTGAAGTCGGTGATAACGAGTTTGAAGGGGATGAGGCTGCGGATGACTTTGAGGGAGTTGAAGAGGAACATGAGCCCGAGGAGGTGGGTCTCCCGGACGATTCTTTGGGGCAGGAATATTCTGATGAAGAGAGTGAGAAAATAGACCAAGACAAACTTCTGGCTGAACAATTTGACGGCTTTCTCGGTACCATGGATAGATATTACAATCAGTACATTTTGATTCCGGAAGGAGAATACATCATTGGTAGTAGAAATGGCAAAAAAGATGCAAGACCTGAACAGAATGTACGTTTATCGTCTTTTTATATTGGCCAATATCCTGTTGTTAACGGACTATTTGAAATATTTGTCGAGAAAACCGGATATAAGACTTTTGCTGAAAAGATCGGGTATGGGACCGTTTATTACGGCCGTTTTCAAAAGGCAAAGGATGAAAGAACAGGCTTAATGACATCTACCTGGAACTCTTCCCTCCATTGTGAAAACGTCGAAGGCGCCTGCTGGTATCAGCCATCCGGTCCCGGAAGCACCCTGCACAACAAAAGGACTCATCCTGTTGTTCAGATTACAAGAGAGGATGCCATGGCATTTGCGGCTTGGACAGGAAAAAAGCTGCCGACTGAAGCGGAATGGGAGGTGGCCGCACGAACAGCAAGTGGCTGGATATATCCGTGGGGACCGGACTGGAGAAATGATTCCTGCAATCTTGAGGAGAGTTGCATAGGTGATACAACACCTGTCGATCAATACGCGGAATTTAAAAATGATTTTGGGATTGCCGATACCATGGGAAATGTTATGGAATGGACCTCGGACGGTTTAGAAACGATTTCGAATAAAGCTAATGAATCCGGATACTATATCGCCAAAGGCGGCAACTGGGTTTCCGGCAATGATATCAAATTGTTCGATCGATCCAAATTAGAGCCTGAAACGCACTCCAATATTCTGGGGTTCAGATGCGTCGTCTATTAAATTCCGGTATAAATTATAGAGATTACGTAATAGTTCAGCCACCAAGACACCAAGCCTCTAAGATTATAATACTAATTTAAATTGTCCGATTGGTTTTATTTGTTAACCAACCAAACCAATGGAACAAATTTAACCAATAAAACTGAATCATTAAGTTTTATAACCCATACTCCTTCTTTGTGCCTTTGTGCCTTAGTGGCTGAACTGTTACGATGTAAGATATCTTAAAACGCCCCCAGATTTTTTCTCTTATGATCCATAAAATCTTGTTTAAATCTTTTGAGTCCACATTAAGTGGTACTTGCAATACCATTTTGTATAACTTAGACTTCGAACTGCACAGCGAGCGCATTCCCCGCTCCGCCCTGGCGGGACGGCAGGGTTCATCAATTCTATACTTATATCGGATACCCCTATAGGCACAAATGAAACCAAGTAATAACCCTTCGCAAGATCTGACGGAAGCGTTTGAAAGTAAATGGGATGCATTCTGTCAAGCAGCTTCAGATGCCGGTATAACACCGATAGATGATCCTGCAATCATTGCCGCCTCAAAACAGGTATTTTGCTTCAGTGATTTTGTATTAAAAAGCTGTATCCGCGATCCTAAGATGTTTGCAAACCTGATCGAAAGCACAGATCTTCATAGACGATTGCTGCCTGATGAATACAATAAAAGGCTTGACTCGTTTCTTTCAGAGTCCCAGGACGATGCACATCTTTCAATCCTGCTTAGACGGGTTCGACGCCGTGAAATGGTTCGGATAGCCTGGCGTGACCTTTCCGGCTGGTCGGATCTTGCAGAGACTATGTCCGATCTTTCAGCCTTTGCTGATGCTTGTATAGATCAGGCAGTGTCACTTCTATATCAATGGCAGTGTTCAGAGGATGGTATTCCTACCGGCAGTGACGGTTCCCGGCAAAAACTGGTTGTGCTTGGAATGGGTAAGCTTGGGGGGCAGGAATTAAACTTTTCATCTGATGTCGACCTGATTTTCGCTTATCCTACAAGCGGGAAAACACGAGGTGGGGTTGCAGTGATAAATAACGAAGAATTTTTTGTGCGTCTGTGCCGCCGATTGATAAAAATAATTGGCGAAACAACTTCAGATGGTATTGTTTTTAGAGTCGACCTGAATCTGCGTCCTTATGGCGAAAGCGGCCCGCTGGTGATGAGTTTCGATGCTATGGAGACATACTACCAGGACCAGGGTCGGGAGTGGGAACGTTACGCGTTGATTAAGGCCAGGGTTGCTGCGGGTGACAAACAAGCCGGCGCCCGGCTTCTTGAAAGACTTAGCCCCTTTATATATCGCAGATATCTCGATTTTGGCGTCTTTGAATCTTTAAGGCATATGAAGCAGAAAATTTCCCTTGAAGTTAAACGTAAAGGGCTGGCAAACAATATTAAGTTAGGTCCCGGAGGAATACGTGAAATTGAATTCTTTGGCCAGGTATTTCAGCTCATACGGGGCGGAGTTGTGCCTGCTCTTCAGGAACGCCGCCTCCAAACAGTTTTGAAAGTCCTTCTTTTTGAAAATTACATTCCCGAGAAGGTATGTGATGAACTTACGACTGCATATGAGTTTTTGCGCAACACGGAACATCGTCTGCAGGAATTTGCCGATCAGCAGACCCATGAACTACCGACAGAGCCTGCTGCGAAAGTGCGCCTGGCAGTATCCATGGGATTTGCAGATCCTGAGCCCTTTTTTAGCTGTCTTGAGAGGCACAGGGAAAATGTACACGATCATTTTAATAAATTGCTTCAAGCCAAGGATTCAGAATACTCAGGTGATCAAGTCGAAAGAATAGAAACCGGATTGGAAGCGGTATGGCAAAACCTGATAGAAGTAGAGCAGAGTCGGAATTTGCTGATCGAAACTGGATTTGAGAACCCCGCGGAGGTTATGCGTCTTTTGGGTTATCTGCGCAACGATCAGGCCACGCGGTTACTCAGCAGTCAAGGACGGCAGCGCCTCGACAAACTGATGCCGTTAATGTTGAAAAAAATTGGGCTGTCAGAACAACCCCTTTCTGTCTTGAATCGTATCATCGACCTTGTCAAAACCATACAAAGACGTACCAACTACCTGGCCTTGCTTTTAGAGAATCCCACCACGATTGACCATCTGGTTAAGTTTGCAAATGCCAGTCCATGGATCGTATCGTTTCTGGCTCGTCATCCTGTTCTGCTGGATGAACTTCTTGACACTCGCACCCTCTACACTCCTCCGGAGAAATCAGATCTTGTAGAGGAAGTGCGCAAAAGACTTGATCTAATATCAGACCAAGATCTTGAATATCAGATTCAAGAATTATGTATTTTTAAACAGATTAACACATTACGGGTGGCGGCAGCAGATATTGCAGGTGCCCTTCCGTTGATGAGGACCAGCGATCATCTCACCGAAATCGCCGAGACGGTCTTAAAAGAAGTTGTTGAACTGGCATGGCACCATCTGGTTGAGAAACACGGAAGACCGCTATGCCGGTTATGCGAACATGGAAGCGGCAGAGGATTTGCCGTCATTGCCTATGGCAAGCTTGGTGGTATTGAACTCGGTTATAGCTCTGACCTTGACCTGGTTTTTTTGCATGCGGGAATCGAGGGGCAGACCCACGGCGGTTTGCGGCCCATAGATAACTCACAGTTTTTTGCCCGCCTGGGACAAAGAGTTGTTCATATCTTAAGCGCGCATACGCCTGCCGGCATGCTTTATGAACCCGATATGCGGCTGCGCCCCAGCGGCAGCCAAGGCCTGCTTGTGAGTCACATCGAAGGGTTTAAAGATTATCAGATGAACAAAGCAAGGACATGGGAACATCAGGCTCTTATCAAGGCCAGGTCGGTAAGCGGTGATGCTGAGATGGCGGAACGTTTTCACCAGATACGTAAAGACGTCCTTGCCAGGCCCCGGACCAAGAGTAAGCTTAAAACAGAAGTTACAGATATGCGTCAACGGATGCGCAAAGAACTTTCGCACCCTGAACCGGGACTTTTTGATCTCAAACAGGATTCAGGGGGAATTGTCGATATTGAATTTCTTGTTCAGTATCTGGTGCTTTTAAAATCCTGTGAATATGCGCAGCTCTTGCAGTGGACCGACAATGTCCGTATCCTCGAAACCTTGATCGAAACAGGCATACTTGAAAAACATACGGCCAACCTTCTCAAAGAAGCATATCTTACCTATAGGGCAGCTGTACATAAGCTCAACCTCCAGGAAAAACCCGCCCAAATACCTGAAAGCAAATTTCGCAGCTTGAGGGAAAACGTCGAGAAAATCTGGCAAGATATTATGGCTGCGGGTTAAGAATTCCCTACAATTTTGTGACTTAACAGGCTTGTTTGTTACAAAAATGTAATCCGCCAATTTTTTCCCGCATACCCGGAACGGCCATAATATTCTGTAATCATTTCTATTTTACTATTAAAAAATTGTGGCACGACTATTGCTCTAAGGCATAGATAAACATTTTTATTTTCGAAAACATGCTCAAAGAATGTTTGGTATGAATATTTCTAGCTGAGGGGAATAGGGCGTTGATGCAAACCAACACGAAAACTGAAAATCAACCCATCTCGGAAGTGCTTCAGGAAAAACGGGAAGCGCTGACCTCACGTTTTATCAGCGGTGAGGCCCCCGACTTCCCCCAAAAGCATGCCCGCTTTTTGGACGATTATTTCCGTGAAAGTTTTGCGATCAGCCGCATTGGTCCCCATATGGGTCTTAGTAAAAATCCTTATGCAATTATTGCCCTGGGTGGATATGGCCGGCAGGAACAATGCATCCATTCGGATGTGGACCTGTTATTTCTTTTTGGAAAGTACGTTCCGACTAAGGCCGAAGAACTTATCCGGGAGGTGGTTTACCCATTGTGGGATATCGGTCTGGATGTCGGTTATGCCACCCGTTCTATGAAGGAATGCGTCGGCATGGCCCTTGAAGACCTTGAGGTTCTAACGCCTATTTTAGACGCACGTTTTATTTGCGGTATGTCGCCGTTATATTCGGACCTAATGGAGAAGCTGCGGAACAAAATCGGCCGCAGAAAAACAAAAAGCATTATTAAGCAGCTAATCGAATACAATCGTGACCGTCACCATTATTTTGGCGATTCGGCCTATTTGATTGAGCCCAATCTCAAGGAAGGTCAGGGCGGTCTGCGAGACTACCACACCATGCTGTGGATCGCTCAAATAAAAACGAATCTTAAAGAAGTCAGAGACCTCATTTATCATAGTTACCTTTCCCACAAAGAATATGATTACTTGATCGACTCACTACAGTTTATCATGAACGTCAGAAACCGCCTGCACCATTTAACCGGCAGAAGATGTGATCGGCTTCATTTCGAGTACCAGGTCCAGTTGGCCGCAGCCTTAGGATTCGAACCTGAAAACGGGCAACAGCCGGTTGAAAGGTTTTTGGGTGAACTCCACGGGCACATGGAATTTATCAAACAGCAACATCAGATGTTTTTGTATGAACTGGGGTACACCCCGAAGCTGAAACGCCGGAAAAAGGTTGTCAAATCCAGCAGCGTATCAGCGCTGGAGGTGACTGATGACGGGATGCTTAACTTTGTGTCACCGGAGAAAATTATAGATACTCCCGATCTGTTGATAAGGGTCTTTGAAGAGAGCGTGCGCCTCCAAATCCCTTTAAGCATCGAGGCCAAACGACTGGTCAAGGAATTTTCCTATCTGGTGGACCATGTTTTTTGGTCTGCGGCCGAAAACATAAAATCCTTTGAACGCATTCTGACCGCATCGCCGCCCACGTTCAACGTTCTGGATGAAATGTTAAACACCGGCATTTTGGTAAAGTTCATCCCCGAGTATAAAAATATCGAAAACAGAATCCAATATAACCGCTATCATCTCTATCCGGTGGATCGTCATTCGCTGCGAACAATTCAGACCCTGAAAACATTCGGTACGGCCGAGGGTGCGGCCCAAGACTCATTGGGAGCTGATTTATACAAGGAACTCAAAAACCGGAGACTGTTGTTCTGGGCGGCCCTTTTCCATGATATCGGTAAAGGCACACCCGGAGAGAGCCATTCCATCAGCGGTGCTAAAATTGTGCGCAAGGCACTGACCAACAGGGGCTTTAAGGAAAAAGATGTCGCAACGGTTACATTTCTGGTCTTAGAACACCTTCGACTGGTAAAAACAGCCACCCGCAGAGATCTGCATGACGAACAGACCGCCATCCATTGCGCCCGTATTATCGGGGATATCAAACTTCTGAAATTACTTTATCTTTTGACAGTGGCCGATTCCATGGCTACCGGCCCGCTCGCCTGGAACGACTGGACGGCAACCCTTTTAAAAGATCTGTTTTTCAAAGTCTTCAATATTCTGGAAAAAGGCGAACTGGCAACTCACCAAGCAATGGAAGTCGTTGCAAGCAAAAAAACAAAAGTTCTGGAATCGACCTCCGATCCTGAAGCCAGGCAGAACCTGGAAACGCTGTATAACTTTATGTCGCCGCGCTATCTTCTGTATATGCCGGCAAATCATATTTTGGAACATATTCACCTTTACAATAAGTTAGGTGCTGCGGAGTTTATCTGGAAAGTCACGCCAACGCCGGATTCCAACACACGCACGGTCACGGTCTGCGCCCAAGATCGGCCGGGGCTCTTTTCCAAGATTTCCGGTATTTTTACCTTAAACAACCTTAATATTTTAGGCGCTCAGGCCTTTACCTGGCGCAACAATATTGCTTTGGATATCTTCGAAGTGACACCGCCGCCGGATCAACTCTTTGAGACCGAGCGATGGAGCCGCGCCGAGGGGCATCTTCAGGATGCTCTTGCAGGCCGGCTGGATCTAGCCCAAGCCTTGAAAGAAAAGATGACGGCCTATAGAACTTCCGATCGCAGTACCAGTCAAAGGCCCCATCGCGTGGTTGTCGATAATGAAAGCTCAAGCTTTTTTACAATTGTCGAAGTCTTTGCTTACGACTTTCCGGGACTTCTTTACAGTATCACCGATGCGCTGTTCAGGTGCAGGTTAGATGTTTGGGTATCGAAAATCGCCACCAATGTCGATCAGGTGGTTGACGTCTTCTACGTCCGGGATTTTGACGGCCAAAAAATTGACATACCGGAACAGGTGGCGGCCGTTAAAGACGCCATCGAAGATGTTCTTCCGGGAGTCGGGGATGAAAAGGCCCATTTAAAGTAATCTGATAGATAGTATGCGTTCACAGGTTCAGTGTTCAACGTTCAAAGGTTAAGGAAAAAAGCGCGAAGCGCTTAACCCTGAACCGGGAACCCTGAACCTTATAACATAGACCGACCTGATGCCCAATTTATGTGCAATACCATAGTATATAAAAGTTTGCGGTCATTTATATAAGGTAAATAACGAGGTCTGAATTAAAGGAGGAATACAATCAAATGAAACGCTTTAGTTTTACAGTTACTGCCGCTTATCTGCTTCTCCCGTTCTCTTCAGCGTTTGCAGCCGATGGTTTAAACACCGGCGACACGGCCTGGATGATTGTCGCCACGGCTCTGGTGATGATGATGACGCCCGCCGGCCTGGCCCTGTTTTACGGCGGTATGTCACGATATAAGAATCTTTTAAACACCTTTGCCATGACGTTTGTGGCCTATTGCCTGGCCAGCGTTATCTGGATGATGTGGGGATACACCATCGCCTTTGGACCGGATCAGGCCGGAATCATCGGCGGCCTGGACAACCTGTTCTTAAACGGAATCGGTGTAAACAGCCTGTCCGGAACCATTCCCACTTATGTTTTTGTCGTTTTTCAGATGACCTTTGCCGGGATAACCGTAGCCCTGGTTCTGGGTTCCATCGTCGACCGCATGAAGTTTTCTGCCTGGATCGTTTTTACGGTGTTGTGGCTGACGTTCATTTATGCTCCCATTTGTCACTGGGTCTGGGGCGGCGGCTGGATGGCAAATATGGGAGCCCTCGATTTCGCCGGCGGCACTGTGGTTCACATCAATGCCGGCGTTGCCGGTTTAATACTCTCTTTGGTCGTGGGAAAACGCATCGGATACGGCAAGGAAGCCATGTTTCCGTCCAGTGTATCCCTGACCGCTTTGGGAGCCGCATTGTTATGGTTTGGCTGGTTCGGTTTCAACGCCGGCAGCGAACTGGCCGCAGACGGTGTTGCCGCTTCGGCTTTTTTGGTTACCAACACGTCCGCTGCCATGGGTGCGCTTGCATGGATGTTTGCCGAATGGCTGGTGAATAAAAAACCGACGGTATTGGGAATCGCTTCGGGGGTTGTTGCCGGACTGGTAGCCATCACGCCGGCGGCCGGATTTGTAGGGCTTTCCGCTTCGTTAGTGATTGGATTAGGAGCCGGCCTGCTGGGTTTTTACAGTGTTGCCGTACTCAAGAAAAAATTAGGGTACGACGATTCTTTAGATGCCTTCGGTGTGCACGGTATGTGCGGCATCTGGGGCGCCCTGGCCACCGGTCTTTTCGCTAATCCGGCCATCACCGAAGGCGCCAAAGGTTTGTTTTATGGGAATCCCAAACAGCTTGGGATACAGGTCGTATCCATCATTGCCACTGCCGCCTATACCGCGGTCGGAACCCTAATTGTGGTTTATATCACCAAGTTTATCACCGGCGGACTCAGGGTGGATGAGGAAGATGAAATTGAAGGACTTGACAATGCCTTACATGGGGAAAGGGCTTTCGAGATCTATTAACCTTTTTATTAGTCCAAATTCTATTACAAAAATTAACTGGAGGCAAAAGCGGTAAAGCCGCGTCATATAAAATCGTGCAACGATTTTATTACAGGAGGAAACACCATGAAAAAAGTCGAGGCAATCATTAAACCCTTTAAACTCGATGATGTTAAAGAAGCATTAAATGAAATCGGCATCCAGGGTATGACCATTTCAGAAGTAAAAGGGTATGGGCGGCAGAAGGGGCATAAAGAAATTTACCGTGGCGCAGAGTACGTGGTGGACTTTATCCCTAAAATCAAGATTGAGATTGTTGTGGAATCAGAACGAGCCGAAGAAGTCGTCGAAAAAATCCAGGACGCTGCCAATACCGGAAAAATCGGCGATGGGAAAATTTTTGTTTTCTCGGTTGAGACAGCTCTTAGAGTTCGGACAGGAGAGAGAGGCAAGGATGCAATATAAATGCAGGCGTATCGCATTATGTTCCTTCGACATGAAGTTTGTGTTTTTTTAATACCAGAAAAATCTTAACTAATGGAGTGTGAAGTGTCTAAAGTGATCTAAAGTGCCTAAAGTTGTGGAATTCTATCAATTTTATAAGAATAGATGAAGCGAAGCGACACCTTAACTTTAGGCACTTCAAACTTTAGTTCACTTTAGGCACTATAACGATTTGTCCAAGGTAAATATTGAGAGCTAAATATAAATACTTATAACTCATTAACTTTCTAAAGGAGGTATTTTAAATGACACCAAAAGAAGTATTGGAAATGGCAAAAGAAAA
>JACNIG010000044.1:0-5917 GCA_014383215.1 Candidatus Desulfatibia vada
AGCCAACGATCACTTACCACCATAAAGAAGCATGTCAAGTCGACACTGATTCTTGATGGTAGGTCTGTTTATGGCTATCTGCAAAATGTCTCTGACGACATTCTTTCCCGCAATTGGCACAATGTCGATGTTTCAAATATCCAGTCTTACAGTTCTCAACGATTGTTTAAGTTATTTGCTGCGAACGACACTTCCTTTTCCGCATCACTCCTTACCCATATTCGGATGCTCGAGGATAATTACCGAGTAACCGCATTCAAAACCAACAAAGAAAGATACCCCACGGCGCAGAAATATCTTAACGAGCTAAGAGAAAAGTTTGACCATACGGATAGTTATACAGGATTTGTTATGCCAAATACCATTAGAGATCAAATATCTCGAATGGTAAGGAATATGCTCACCAGCGACAATGCGGCCGGCGCATTATTTGTCAACCTACAGGACAATTACGAGGTTGATGAATTCGAGGTTCATGATTGCGACCGGGTATATTTTGAAATCAGGCCGGGAGAAAAAAGAGAGACACCGTTTGTCTATGAAAATGGCACTAAGGTTTATTTGAATGTAGCCAATTTTCTATGGCAACCAATGGATGCCGATGCCGGAAGGGTTGTGGGAAATAATCTATTACGGCCGGCACTAAGAACTATTTTTACTAAGTTGGAGTTCTTTGATAATCTTCGCAAGGTTCTTAAGAATCAGGCCTGGCCGAAAATTAAAATCGTAATTGATGAAAAGGCTGTGGCAAACACGGCTCCCCCGGAAGTCAAGAACAACGGTAAAAAACTGATCGAGTATATGAACACCTATATCGGCAAGATTGAGGACCAGCTTACCGGAATAGACCCTGATCAAAATATAATCATTTATGACACGATCAAGGAGATTTCATTTCTCGAATCAAACAGCAAGTTCGACCCCACGCCGATAGCCAAACTTCTTGATTCCGAACAAATTTCAGGCTTAAAAACTCCGCCGTCTGTTGTCGGAAAGGGAGGTTCTACCAGAACCGCCGAAGGTTTGGCTTCTGCCGAATTGGTTATTTTTAGAAGATGCATCAAGGCGATCAGGGCTTTAGTGGAAACATTATATAGCAGGGCCTACACGCTGGCCTTAAGATTAAAAGGCTTTGGTGGCTATGCTGAATTTAAGCTCGACGAGTTTAGTTTAAGGCCCCCGGAAGAATCGGCCCAGTACGATGCGATCAGGCAGGATAATGTTATCGAGGCTTGGATAGTTGGGGCCATTGGCGATCAGGAAATGCAACTCAAACTTCGTCAGTCGCATGGATTTGATGGAGAACCACCTGCCGATGCCAAGGAGCGTGAAGATCCGAGGACTCAAAAGGCTGATATGCAGACAGAGCGCACACCGGAGAGTCGCAAATCTAAAGAAGCCAAACGCGAGGAAACTCGTAAAAACCAGAATATTGGGCAAGAGAAAAAAAGCAAATGAAAGAAAAAACTGACAAACAAAAAGACCGCGAGCAGGAAATAAAGGATATGTTTAAGGAACTCCGACTCGACAACGAGGATATGGAAAACCTTAAAATATTACAAGACCTTCAAATGCTCGATGGCGTAAAAGAATATTATTAGCGAGGCTATGATAATGATTCATCAAATTTTATCAAACGATATATGGCTGATGGAAGCGACATACCTAAAGCATTTCATGGAGACAGCCGCCAGCAAGGATGTTGCTGAGTCTTTATCGGCAGCGGCAAGCAACGAACAGCTATTTTCTGCTTTTTTCGACGACGATTCCGATAAAGACGATAAGCCATACAAGGTTCAAAACGAAATGGCCATTATCAACATCGAAGGGCCGCTAATGAAAAAGGCCAGAGGTTTTTTTGCCAGACTTCTTGGCATTCAGAGCATGGAAAAAATAGGCGAGAATTTTAATTTAGCCCTTGAAGACAAAGATGTTAAAGGAATCTTCCTTAATATTAATTCGCCTGGTGGTAGCGCGGACGGCACTCAGACTTTGGCAGATATTATTTATGCCGGCCGTGGACAAAAGCCCATTCTTACATTTGCTGACAGCAAAATGACCAGTGCGGCCTACTGGATAGGTAGTTCGGCAGATTATATTGTTTTGACAGACGAGATAACGTCGTCTGGCAGCATTGGTGCGGTTGCGGTTCATCGTGAGATATCTAAGGCAGCCGAAGAAGCCGGCATTAAGTTTACGGTTTTTGGTTCCGGCGATTTCAAGAAGAGGGGCAATGAGTTTGAGGCCTTATCTGCAAAGGACATTAAGTATATACAAAGCCAAATCGAATTCTTACATGCCAAATTTTTAGATGGAGTTTCAAGGAATTTAGGGACACCTATTGCCAAATTAAACAAGGATGCCAGAGAATCAAAGATATTTCTCGGGCAGCAAGGCATTGACGCCGGCATCGCCCACGAAATTTTAACCAAGGATCAGGCTTTTGAAAAGCTACGATCCGTAATAGACGGGAAAGATACGTTTACCAAAACCATTATAAGGAAAGGGGGTGTAAAGAATATGCCTGAACAAAAAATTGCGAAACTGGAATTGAAGATCGAAGGCCTCGAAGCTGATCTTAAGGCGAAGGATTTAGAGATTGCCAACTTGAAATCTCAAATCGAAACTCAAGCCGGCAATATGGATGAGTCAGAGACAGCCTTGACCGAACTACAATCTACCAATACGGAGTTGTCGGAAAAGATTGTGACTCTCGAAGCCTCTCTCGCAGAAGCCAAGCCTTTTGTCGAAATCGGCAAAAAGGCGATCGAGGGGATCAAGGCCGAAATCAAAGCCTTGAGCGTAAAAGCAAAGGGAAGCGACTACAACGAGGCCTTGGTTGAAAAACAAACGGTAGCCTTCGGGAACGATTATGAGTCTTTGGTTATGTTAAGAGATGATCTTAATTCAACCATGACCAAGCTTTTCAAGAAAGGCGATCTTAACCCGGATGCAGTTGACACGAACGCCGATTCCAAGCAAAAAGAATACGACATCGGCAGATCCATCGGATCCGGACAAGGCCTGAAAGTTATTCAAGGTCAAAAAAACAATTAAAAGGGGGTGATTTTTAATGGCTATGACAAGTAGAGGCGCCACCTTAAAGGGTGGCTCAAAAGCTGTAACAAGTCCATTTATGGACGGAGGCATTTTCCAGCGGATTTCGATTACCGTTGACAATAGCTATAACCGAGGCCGGATCCCGGCATACAGTCTGTGGGCTCCGAGCGATAAAAGTTCGAACCCCTGGAAATATATGCCGTATATTCCCTGTATTAATATCGAAGTAGCGAACTCCACAACTTCGCTCGACATTCCGAACGCCTGGGTTGATTATTTCAGGGCCGGCGACGAAGTTCTTTCCCTGGTTACTGCACAGCTGGCAGTTGGGACGGACAACCTTCGGTTTGACGGGAAAAGCCAGCAAGACGTAACGGCAAATACCCTGGGAACGGATTCCTGTACCATTTCGGCGGTTGGGAAAAAAGATTCCGGCGGAACGGGGAACGTCTTGATTACATTGGCTGACGCTTTTCACACATCGGCACCCACCGGCGGGGCACGGGGTACGGGGGATATTCTTGTCTTGACCGGAAGCTCAACTTCAACAGCAATCAAGTCACACGAAGAAGCCGATACGGTTGTGATTATGGAGCAAGAATTTGACTTTGCCGATGCCATTACCGGCACTGTCGGCGAGGGCGGGTATCTGGTCGAATCTTGTGTGTATGCTTATTCCGGAAGGATCGATACGAACTATCTGGAGTATTACCCGAACCTTAACACGTTCGATGCCAGTCCAGCATATACCGCATGTGGCAAATTCACAAACTTCACACGCTTTAACTTTGAAAGCATTTACCGAGGATAAAAAGGGGGTGATTTTTCATGTCGAACGCAGGTTCATTATATATTGCAAATCAGATTTTCAGCCCGAATGTTATGCAGGGTATCTACGATGTGATTCAGCCCCTGTATCCCAATCAGACACGGCTGCAAGAGAATTTCTTTCCGGATGAAAATTTTACGTCCGACGAAATGATCAAGATGTTTCAACACAACTTCTTCGGTATGACCCCCCCGACTTCGCTCGGGGCGGATCCGATGCCTATTGGCATCCCCGGTGTTTATTACAGGGGATATGAGGGTGGTTATTGGGGTGAATTTTCGAGGTTTGAAAACAAGGATCTTGTACAGGTCAAAGATCCCGCGCAGCCCTATAAGGCCGATGGCGTCACTCCTAATCTGTGGGGTGAGGGCATGATGACACAAGCCATGGCCCACCAGAAACATCGCTTCTTGACCTTTAAGGAAGCATTTGTCGGGTCTCTGCTAACTACCGGAAACTTCCACATCTTCGGTGATGGGATTGACTATTACTATCCCGGTCCAAGCTCAACGGACTATATTCTTGATCCGCATTACCGCCTAACCGTGGTCGGTGCCACTACCGTAACATACGGTGGATGGACAACGGGCGGAACGTGGGCAACTGCGGCAACCGCAACTCCGATAAAGGATCTCAACCAGATGATTCTTTACATGGCCCAAAAACTCGGCCTGCAAGTAACTGAAATCTGGATGTCGCGACAGGCTGCACAATACCTGCTCGATGCCGACGAGACCACTGCATGGGTAGAGCAAAACCCGGAACTTTCCAGGGCGATGCTGACAGTTGAAAGTGGCTTGACAGCTCTCAATAAAGTTGTCGGTGACATGATCACGTTTAAGATTGACGATCGTACCTATCCTGAGCGCATGCAAATTGTTTCCAATACCGTTGCATCTTCGAGTACCACGTGCGTTATCGATAATGATGCTCCGTTGCGTGGCGAGACGAGCGTTACGGTCATGTTCCATAAAGCCGACGGCAGGGAACGTCTTGTTGCGGTTACAAACTCAAGCAACACATTGACGTTTACGGCCTCCGATCTCGATCTTTCCATGGAAGTTGGCGATTTTGTCATCTTTAACCGCAGATTTGCCGCAGCCGACAAGATCGTTTTTAAGACCGAGAGAACCGATCGTATGCGGTTTGCATCTTTGCCGTGCCAGACCTCTCCGGACGACAGCTTTACTCCGGGCGTACATACCTACAATGATCTTTTTGTACGCAAACCGAACTGGCACATTGTCGCAGGCACGTTCTTCCGTGGTGGCCCGATGGTCTTCGGATCGGGCGGATGGGCAACCCTGGATGTGTATGCTTAAAATAACGCCATAATCCTTTAAAATAAAAAAAGGAGTGTTAATATGTCTGAAGTTAAAAAAGAGAGCCCCCACAAAGGGAAGTGGGTTTCCATGAACCTTGATTGTGGGGGCTTCCGAAAAAACGAAAAGTTTTTTTACGACGATGCCCCGAATATTATTAAAATATGGGCTGATTTGCCGGGAATATTCGGAGAAGCCCTTATTGTTAAGGTGTTCGACGACAAGCCTCCCGAAAAGGAGATACATGCTCCTTATGTGTGCGAGAAGTGTGGGCATGTCGAGGGCCAGTCTTTAGAGAAAAAGAAAACCACAGCGGAATTAAATCAGGAAAAAATTGATGCTGTGGAAAAGCAGGCCAGGGCCGACACAACAGTTTTTTGCAAGGGATTAAAGGCCGGCGGCGAGCCCTGCAACAGAACCAAGCTGATACAAGGAACTGATTTTTGTTTTCAACATCAACCTAAATAGAGAGGCAGGTTAATCCGAGACTCCTTAATATTACATAGTTTTAAGGAATTCCCTACTTAGCGTAGAGATCCTTTCGGGGATAACCCCTCTAAAAGAAAGAGGAGGGAGATATGGCTGGACAACCTGAATTTATTCGATCCAAAAGACTAAAGTTTTTCCATACAGCCGCTGAGGTTTTGGGCAAAGGATCTCTTGAGTTAGCCCCTACCACAAGCTTAATCCTACACCCGACGACCGA
>JACNIG010000044.1:6098-9580 GCA_014383215.1 Candidatus Desulfatibia vada
ATCTTCGGCATCTATCGACGGAACGGTAAATGCTGCTGGCGGCGGAAATATTGTTGTCAGAAAGAAAGCCGTTGTTTCATACAGCGACTTCACCGCAGCTTCTGTTGACCAGCGCGTTGGATTCCAGAGCGTGATCGTCGGAGATTCCATCTCAGAACTTTTCTTTAAGCTGGCTACGCCGTTCAAGTATGACACCGGCCCGGCCACGGTTATTGGAAGCATCTGCAGGGTAACTTTTGGCGACAGGTCTGACCAGGACGGATACTGCAAAACCAAACTGTGCGGAAGCAGCGTTGCTGCCGGTACCTATTTTCACACGACAATGGGTGGACTGGTTGGCAAGGGGCCGTATCTTTTTAATGCCGCATCCAACCTGCCCAAGTCCAAGGTTTATACGGCGACCTCTTACATTCAATGCAAACTTACAGCATCGGCTTTCTATGTTGCGAGCTTAACGCAGGGTGCTGTTCATGTTTATTACGACATTATGCAGTTGCCGTCGTAACAAACAAACATTCCTAACTTAATTAAAAAGGGGAATTATTATAAATGAACGATACGCTTAAGTCTAACAGCCTTGTGTTTGCCGGGCCGTTTTTAGGGGAGCTCGGATGGGAAATCAGCCACTGGGCGCCACATGTAAGATGGCTGCGAAGCCACTACAAGGGGCATCACATTATAGCCGCAAGCTCCCCCGGCCGGCACCCGCTATATTACGGATTTGTTAATGAGTTTTGGCCTCTACCGGAGTGGTTTATGAAGGAACGATATGAGGTTGACTGCTTTGAAGCCCTTGCTCCCGAGAATATTTACGGGAAACTTCTAAAGCATTTTGAGGATAAGTATAAGGAAGGCGGTCAATTCTCGAGCATCGTTGCCAATAGAACCCCGAGGGGCTTTAATCACCAGATCCGCAACATGGGGCATGTGCTCTTTGACAAACCGAAACCGTCAGCAGGAGCTGTAAATACCTGCAACGAGTTGATACAAAGTTTTGGCAACAAGCCGTGTGTTATAATCTTTGCTCGGGAAGTCAGGCGCAAAATGTATCTGAATATACAGACAAATGCTCCGGAGATGGTCAATCCGGCAATGCCGTTACCTTCAAGAAATTGGCCGAGGTCTCACTGGGAAGATTTGTTTGAAATGCTTTATGAAGAATTTAAAGATCAGATAACATTTGTTATTGGCGGTACGAAACACGGAAACTGCTTGTTAAATCTTCCCGCCCATCGAGCAAAAAATGTTATCGACCTGACAGGCATTGCCGTTGCTCACAGCCTTGATATAACGATAGCGTTTCTGCAAAGGGCTCTATGCTCTATCAGTTCCCAGTCAGGACCGACCCATCTCAGCCTGCAAACTGGTTGCCCGAGTTTTATTTATGGGCACGAATATGAGCGCCACGCTATTCACGACAACCCGCTTAAAACCGATGTCTGTTTCTTTGAAACAACCCTTGGAGGTTACAACGATTCTCCTGATACTTTATTCCACGATGCCAGGGCGTATATCTCAGGGTTGATGCAGGAAAAATATAAAGTGGAAGAAGCCGAGGCATCTCCTGTGCCATCAAAAATTGAACTTCCGATTGAAGTCAATTTTGAACGAAAGGAAAAGGCCGGCGAGATAAAAAAGATCGGCATGATCGGCGTGTTCGACGTTAAGGGAAGTACCAATATATCGTTTGCAAAAGCGTTTCGAGATTTGAATTTTCAGGTTGAAGAATACAACTACCGATCAGCCCTTGAAAGGCATGGCTCCAATGTGAGAGATCGGGCGATTATCGATATGTCTTTAAATAACGACCTGTTAATATTCTGCAAGGGGAACGGGATACCGCCTGCTGTTTACAAAGAATGTGCCAAAAATGCAATTGTTTGCTGGTATATGATGGATGCCGTTGAACATTTGGCGAATCAGGATTTTTACGAATATGCTCAACATTCCCACTTTTCGGTGGTTACAACGGCTGCGATGAAGAGCGTCCTGGAAGGCCGTGGAATTAAAAATGTTCATCATCATCTTCAGGGCGTGAGCCCGGATGAATTTTACATGCCAATTAATTTTACCAGCGACGATTTGTTTTATCGACAAGATGTGGTTTTTATTGGTACGAAATCGAACAAGCGAGATAAAATTATTTCTAAAATAAAATCGTGGGGATATTCTACCGAAGTTTTTGGGCATGGTTATCAAAAGTTTATAACAGGAAACGAGTTTAATGAAGCTTGTATGAGATCCAAAGTTTGCCTTGCGATCAACAACACCAGCCCTGACCAAGATGGTTTCAGCGACCGCATCTTGCGCTACATGGCTACAAAATCATTTATCATTACCGAATATAGCGAAGGTCTCGAAAGATATTTCACCAACGGCGAGGATCTTGTCTGGTTTAAGGATATTGATGAACTAAAAAGGCTCTTGGATAATTATTTAGGAAATGACGAGCTAAGGGTTACGACCAGAAAAGAAATTGCCGAAGCCGGTTATAAAAAAGTTCTCGAAAATTATACATGGAAACATGTTGCTGAAAAGATTATACAAATAGCGAAAGGAGTCACAGATGGAAAAGAAAAAATCGTCTAAGGAAAAACAAACAATAACCGCTGAAGATGTTGGAAGTCTGGACGATATTCTGGATTTCGACGATACTCCAATCGAAGATCCATTCGTCGATGATACAGCATCCGCAATAAGGCCTATTGCCATCATCCCGTCTTATAGAATCAGCGGCTTGTCTCCTGAAAAAGAAAGAGAGGCTTTAAAAATGCTGGCAGAAGGCGCTGGCATTAACGAAGTTGCCGAAATGTTTGGAGTCGCACGATCTGATATTTCTGTCGAGAATGCGAGAAAATAATATCAATTCCCAACCTAAAAAAGAGGGGAAAAATGACTGAGAATCAAGATAAGAAAATACGAATAGTTTGGACATCAGAACACAATTGCATCCGCGTGGTTAAGCAGGTAAGGGCTTTAGTGAAAACAGGTAAATATGACATACATGGTTTAGCGAAACAGGTGTCTTACGGCACACAGGACTTTGACAAGTTTTCGTTTTACCACAACCAGAAACAGTTTAAAAACCTGATTCGAGATCTCGATGCAGATCTTTATGTCCACTCGAATGAACCAAACATCCAGTTAAACTGGATCCGCGAAGTTCAACCGGATGCTAAAATCATTCTGGATGCACACGACCTCGACTCTGTTCGATTAGGCATATTACCAATCGAAGAGCACCAAGCCATTACCAATTGTGATGGTATTCTTTTTGTTTCAAAAGAGGTTCAGGCGTTCATTCTGGATCTCCACAGAGACCAGATGAGGGATAAACCTACTGCCGTTTTGGAACATTACTGCAATGAAGAATTTTTAACCGACAGTTGCAATCCTTCTCCGGAAAAAAGAAAGGGTATCGTTTATCAGGGCGGGGCGCAGTCTCCGCCATATAAAAATTCTCAATATAAATATCGACAGCT
>JACNIG010000059.1 GCA_014383215.1 Candidatus Desulfatibia vada
CGGATGCCGCCGCAGCGCAGCGGGTGATTTTTTGTGTGTACAATGAATCTGACGAATTGCGTCTTCGATCAAAAATCGATGAATTCGAAATTGCAACCAAGCAGAACGGCCATCAGTGGGCGCTTTTTGACCTGACCGATTCGTTTGCCCATTGGCTGACCAGCCAGAAATACTCCCAGAGCTATTTCAAAAAGCCGAATCTGCTTGCCACGATATACCCAAAGTATCTTGAGCATATCATCGCGAGCTTCGACCACTTTTTAGCGCAACACCAGACAGATGAAACATATGTGGTTGCCATCAAAGGAGTGGGCTCGCTTTTCGGTTTTCTAAAGGTGAAAGAGGTGGTCGAAAAGCTCGCCCCGATGGTTTCGGGAAGGCTGCTGGTGTTTTTTCCGGGAAGCTATGAAAACAACAACTATCGCTTGCTGGATGGTTATGATGGATGGAATTACCTGGCCGTACCCATTACGGCGGATAAAGATATTTAAACAAGGGGATACAGATGAAAAACAGAGACATCTATTTGAAAGACCCGTCCTTTCAAAAATTGGTCAATGAAGGTGTTGCCAATGTCAATGACGACATGACTCGCGAAGCCTTGGCGGTATTGCGCTATGAGCTCGAAACCTTCGTTTGCGACGGCCAGTATGAAAAAGGCATGGAGCACATCCTGGAAACTTACCTGAAAAACATTGATCAGGCGCACCAACCGGCCGTCTGGATCAGCGGCTTTTACGGTTCGGGAAAATCCCACTTGGTAAAAATGCTCCGGGCTCTCTGGGTCGATACGACATTTGACGACGGTGCAACTGCGCGCGGCATTGCCTCCCTTCCCCAAAACATCAGCGACCTATTCAAAGAACTCAGCACAAGGGGAAAACGCTATGGTGGCCTGTATGCCGCTTCGGGCACACTGGGTTCAGGTGCCAGTGGTAGCGTCCGGTTGGCGTTGCTACGGATTATTTTCAAATCGGTCGGTCTCCCCGAGCAGTATCACGTCGCGCGTTTTGTGATGTGGCTTAAAAACGAGGGCATATATGAAGATGTTAAAAACCAGGTTGAACAAAGCGGGAACGACTGGCTGTATGAACTTGACAATTTTATAGTGGCCGAGGATCTTCATAAGGCCTTGGTCAAAGTAAAGCCGCAGCTATTCTCTTCCCCTGATGTCTGCACCGAAACTCTTAATAATCTCTACAGAAATGTACCGGACATCAGTAACGACGAAATGCTGAAGGCCATTAAGCAAGCGATTATCAGAGATGGTAAATTTCCTTTGACGGTGATCGTCCTCGATGAAGTCCAACAGTACATCGGCATGGACAGCCAGCGTTCAATGGATGTACAAGAAGCGGTAGAGGCATGCTGCAAAAGCTTTGGCGGCAAGCTGCTGTTTATCGGCACCGGCCAAACGGCCGTTACCGGCACATCCAACCTGAAAAAGCTTGAGGGGCGTTTCACGATTCGGGTCGAATTGTCCGATGCGGACGTTGACGCCGTTATTCGCAAGGTGATCCTGGCCAAAAAAGCGGATGCCATTTCACCGCTTGAAAAAGACATGCAGGTCAATATCGGGGAAATATCCAGGCATCTATCCGGCACCACCATCGGCCATTACCAGGACGATGTCCGGTTCTTCGCCCAGGACTACCCGATTCTCCCCGTACGGCGCCGTTTTTGGGAAAACACCCTAAGGGTTCTGGACCCGACAGGCACCGACAGTCAACTCCGCAACCAGCTCAGTATGATCCATAAGGCCATCCAGACGAATTTGGATGACACGTTGGGTAATGTCATCGAAGGCGACTATATCTATTTCGATTCCGCCGACAAACTGCTTCAGACCCGAATCTTGCCCCGCAAAGTCCACGAAAAGACCATGAGTTGGATAAAGGGGTCTGAAGATCAGCAGTTGACGGCGCGTGCGTGCGGTCTTGTTTTCCTGATCAACAAGCTGGCCGGCAACAATGATGAAATCGGCATCAAGGCGACCATCGATACCGTAGCCGATTTGATGGTCCAGGACCTCCCCGAAAGCAGCAGCGCACTGCGGGGCAAGCTCCCTGGCCTCATGGACAAATGTAAACTTTTGATGAAGGTCGGTGATGAATATCGCATCCAGACAGAAGAAAGTGCCGCGTGGAACGATGAATTTCTAAGTCAGCGCAGCCAATTGGCCAATGAGGCGCACCGCGTCGAAGCGGAGCGAGATGACAGGATACGTCACAAGTTCGGCAGCATGGTCAAAAAGCTTGCATTGGTGCAAGGGAATTCAAAAGTGACGCGTGACTCTCACCCGGTATTCAATTCACAGCTGCCCTCGGATGCGGACAAAAAAATATGCGTGTGGGTGCGCGATGGCTGGAGCATCGATGAAAATTCGGTCCGCGCAGATGCACTTCAAGCAGGGAACCAATCCCCGACTGTCTACGCCTTTATACCCAAGCGCTCTGCCGACGATCTGCGCTACTACCTCATTGATTACAAGGCCGCTAGTGCAACCCTGGACAAGCGCGGTGTGCCCAATACGCCGGAGGGTACAGAAGCGCGTGCGGCCATGGAAACCACCAAGCAGACCGCTGAAGGAAAAATCAATGAATTGCTGGATGAGGCGTTTTCCGGTGCCCGCGTATTCCAGGGGGGCGGCAACGAAATTCTTGGGAACGATATGCAGGAAATGGTGCTGGAGGCGGCTGACAATTCGCTGAAGCGCCTGTATCCACAGTTTCTCACCGCCGATCATGCCGGTTGGTCAAAAGTATATGAGAAAGCCCGCAAGGGAGCACCCGATGCACTTAAGGGTGTGGGGGATGATGGCGAACCTGGAAAGAATCCTGTCTGCAAAGCCATTCTCGGTTTTATCGCAGGAGGCAAAAAAGGGGCGGATGTTCGCAGCCATTTTGAATCCTCACCCTTTGGCTGGTCCCGCGATGCAGTGGACGGAGGTCTTCAGGTACTTCTGGTCGCCGGTTTGATCCGGGCCCAGGATGATCATGGAAAAACGCTCGATCCCAAATCTTTGGAGCGCAAAACCATTGGGAAGGTAATGTTCAAGGTGGAATCCACCACCGTAACCACCGCCCAACGGATACAGGTCCGCAAATTGCTCCAGAAGGTCGGCCTGGCAGCCAAGCAAGGTGAGGAGTTGGCATATGTTCCACAGTTCCTTCAAAATCTGATGGACCTTGCCGATCGCGCCGGTGGCGAAGCACCCAAACCCGAGAGACCGGATACCACAGGGCTTGAAGAAATCCGCCTGACCGCCGGGAACGAACAGCTAATTGCGCTTTACAACCGCCGTGAGGATCTGGGCCAGGCCATTGATTCCTGGTCCAATCTTGCCGGAAGTATCGATAAGCGTTGTCCGACCTGGATAATGCTACAGCGTGTGATGGGCTATGCTAAAGGCATCCAGGATGCAGAGGTGATCCTTGCACAAGTCAAAAACATCGAAAAGCAGCGCCAGTTATTGGAAGAACCGGATCTGATATTGCCGTTGGTAGCCAATCTCACCCAACTATTACGTGAGGAATTGAATCGTCTGGATAAAGAATATCAATCCAGACACGACGAGGGAATGGCGCGGCTTAAAGCCGACACCAGTTGGCAACAACTCGATCCTGAACAGCGCAACAGCCTGCTTGCTGAACAGAAGCTGACCTTGGCGGATGCGCCCGAGATAAACGTGGCCGGCACCGAAGAAATTGTCGCCACACTTGAGCGCATTACATTATCGGCGCTTACCGATCGTGTGGCGGCCATGCCGTCACGTTTCGATGCGGTCTTGGTTGGCGCTACGGAACTTATGGAGCCGGAAGCTCAATTTGTGAAGATCCCGAGCCGGACCATTAAGACGGAGCAGGATATCGATCACTGGCTAAATGACGCAAAAGCGGAAATTCAAAAAGCCCTTAAAAACGGCCCGGTCATCATCCATTAAGTTGGAATAGAGTTCAGAGGGCAGAGTGCAGGTATCAGCATGAAATTTGAAGATATGGAAGTCTGGAAACGGTCAGCGCGCTTGAGTGCTGAAATTTATAAAAACTTAGCTGATCTGAGAGATTTTGGCTTCAAAGATCAGATTACGCGTTCCGGACTTTCCATTCCGAGCAATATTGCCGAGGGGATGGAAAGGGAATCTCAGAAAGAGTTTCTTCAATTTCTACGCTATGCGAAAGCCTCATGCGGTGAGTTAAGGACACAAACGTACATCGGAATCGAGGTTGGGTATGTCCCAAAAGAGATCGGGCAGGAATGGATCAGGGAAACGCGGGAGTTGAGCGCCATGTTGGTCGGGCTGATGAAGGCCATTCTGCGGAAGGAAGGAAGCAGTGCTCAGAATACAGTTGTCAGTGAAGCAACCGGTGTTTACAGATCAGTAACTGAAAACTGCCATCTGCCAACTGACAACTCCGAGCGAGAAAAGGAAGACGATTGAAACCATTAGAAAGATCCTTGCGCAATAAGCTGGAAAAAACGATCAAAGATGCTCGTGATATTGCTGAAGACGCCGCTCGGGCAGCGCTTGAACAATTGGGAGTGGGAGAGCCAACGGCTTATCCGCATCTCACAGAAGCCGATCGCGTTCTACGTCGTAAGCTTAGAACACATGGCCGTCAACTGGGAAATGGTCGCAATGCCAAAGGTGTGCAGGTGCTTGATAGACTCATCGAAGAGGTCGCTTACGAGCACTGGCACCGCATGCTGTTCGCCCGGTTTTTGGCCGAAAACAATTTGCTAATGTATCCTGACCCAGATGATCCTGTGGCTATAACCATTGAGGAGTGCGAGGACTTAGCTGCCGATGAAGGGGCGTCCAATGGTTGGGAATTGGCATCACGATTCGCAGCCCGCATGTTACCGCAGATTTTCCGTCCGGATTCATCCGTTTTCCATCTTGTGTTGCCTCCGGAGCATCAGCAAAAACTTGAGCACCTGGTAGCCGATCTGCCGCAACAAGTTTTTTCCGCCTCTGACTCACTAGGATGGGTCTACCAGTTCTGGCAGGCAAAGAAAAAGGATGAAATCAATGCTTCTGAGGTCAAGATCGGTGCCCGGGAACTATCCGCCGTCACCCAGCTCTTTACCGAGCCCTACATGGTCAGTTTCCTACTCGACAATTCTTTAGGAGCTTGGTGGGCTGTCCGTCGATTGAGCGAGGACGATCTCAAAAATGCCGCAAGTGAAGATGAGCTGCGCTCCAAGGCAACCATTCCCGGCGTACCGCTGGAATACTTGCGCTTTGTTCAGCAGGAAGACGGCACCTGGACGCCCGCCGCTGAAACTTTTAACAGCTGGCCGCAACAGTTAAGCGAACTAAAGACCATCGATCCCTGCTGTGGCTCAGGCCATTTCCTGGTCGCCGCATTCCTGATGCTGGTGCCCATACGAATGGAATTGGAGGGTCTGAGCGCTCGCGAGGCAGTGGATGCTGTGTTGCGCGAAAACATCCACGGTCTGGAACTGGACCAACGCTGCGTCGATCTGGCGGCCTTTGCCTTGGCGCTATCAGCCTGGAAGTATCGAGATGCCGGTAGCTACCGGCTGTTGCCTGAACTGAATGTGGCCTGTTCCGGGCTTTCGGTGAGTGTGGCTAAGGAGAACTGGAAGACCATTGCCAATTCCCTGCCGGACAAGAGCTATCTTCCCATTGCTCTGGACTGGATGTACGAAGCCTTCAAGGACGCCCCGATCTTGGGAAGCCTCCTCGATCCCGCCCGCGCCAAGGTAGCGGGGATAGTGCAATGGAAGGAGATCGGGTCGGCCATCAAGGAGGTGTTGGCGAAGGATCAGCCGGATACCGTGATGGAAGCCGGTGTCGTGGCCCATGGGCTGGCCAAAGCCACCCACTTGTTGACGGAGAACTACCACTGGGTCATTACCAACGTTCCCTATCTATCACGGGGTAAGCAAGGGGATCGCCTCAGAGACTTTTGTGCGAAATACTACAAGGAAGGCAAGAACGATCTGGCCACCGTATTTCTCGATCGCTGTCTGGAGCTGTGCGTAAAAGGCGGCACGACCAGCATTGTTATGCCGCAAAACTGGTTGTTTCTGACCAGCTACAAGAAATTCCGTGAAAAGCTGCTGAAGAACGATACCTGGCATTTGATTGCACGATTGGGGCCGGGCGCTTTTGAAACCATTAGCGGTGAGGTGGTTAAAGCGATTTTGATAACCCTGAGCCGTGGTAATCCTGTGAGCAAGCATGGCGGGCTGTTTGGCGAGGCAGTGCCTGCTGGGATCCTTTGCGGCGTGGATGTATCCGAACCCCGAACCGCCGCCGAAAAAGCGACCCAACTCCTTACCGCTGAAATCAAAAGAGTAGAGCAGGCGAAGCAGTTGGAGAATCCGGATGCGCGGGTGGCGTTGGAGGAAAGTGAAAACATTCCCTTACTTGAACATTACGCATATTCGTATAAAGGAATCACGACTGGGGATGACCCGAAATACAAACGCGCTATTTGGGAGCTCAGTGCTTTGTCAGATGGTTTCCGCCCTTTCCAGAGCACAGTCGAAACTACAAGATTATTTGGCGGGGCTGAATCAGTCGTTTGGTATGAGGCAATGACCAACCCATTGCAGCCAGGCGTCTATTTGCGAGCGGCTGATGCTATAGGGAAAAGCGGAGTCATGGTATCACAAATGAGCTCATTGCCAGTTGCTCGGTATTTGGGTGAACCATTTGATACAAATGCGGGCTCCATTATTCCGAAGGAACATGGAAACCTCTCCGCCATCTGGTGCTTCTGCTCTTCGCCAGAATACAACGAAGCGGTGCGCCAAATTGACCAAAGCCTGAAAGTAACCAACGCTACACTGGTCAAGGTCCCCTTCGACTTCGAATACTGGACCAAAGTCGCAATAGATAAATACCCCAACGGCTTACCCAAGCCCTATTCCGATGATCCCACGCAATGGATCTTCCACGGCAACCCTGTTCAAAGCAAGGTCTCTTTGCAGGTCGCCGTCGCTCGCCTGCTCGGTTACCGCTGGCCTGCGGAGCTGGATGCCGCTATGGAGCTCTCCGATGAGGCCCACACCTTAGTGAAAAGGTCGCAAGAGTTGCTTCCGTTTGCCGACGAGGACGGAATCGTCTGCATTCCACCGGTGCGTGGTGAAATGAAGGCCGAAGATCGGCTGGAAAACCTATTAGCTGAGGCTTACTGCAGTGAATGGTCATCCAATAAAAAAGCTGAACTGCTTGCCCAGATAGGCCATGCAGACAAGACCCTGGAAACATGGCTCCGGGATAAGTTTTTTGCCCAGCACTGCAAGTTATTTCACCACCGCCCCTTTATCTGGCACATTTGGGATGGTCTTCATGACGGCTTTGCAGCCCTGGTTAACTACCACAAGCTCGACCACAAGCTGCTGGAAACCCTAATTTACACCTACCTGGGCGACTGGATCACCCGCCAGAAACAGGACATCGGCAATGGCGTGGATGGCGCTCAAGAAAAACTCGCCGCCGCTGAGGCGTTGAAGAAGAAGCTGGAGCTTATCCTCGAAGGTGAAGAACCCTACGACATTTTCGTGCGCTGGAAGCCCATCGGGAAACAACCTATCGGCTGGGATCCGGACCTCAACGACGGCGTGCGTCTCAACATCCGACCCTTTATGGCCGTTCCCGATGTCGGCAAGAAAGGAGCTGGAATCCTTAGGGATAAGCCCAACATCAAATGGGGAAAGGACCGAGGCAAGGATGTGGCATCCGCTCCCTGGTATCACCTGTTCAAAGGTGATCGCATGAATGACCATCACCTGACTCTGGAGGAAAAACAAAAAGCAAGAGAACAATTAGAATAACAATTATATTGCACAATAACATTTAGGATGTTGCTGTGCGGAATCCATGTGACGCGATGCCTAAAAATTACAAAAGACAATAGGTAAAAGCATGAACAGAGCCGAACTAATTGAAATAATCGGCAACGGTGAAAATTCCGGTGTGGAATTCAAACTGGATGACATCCGGCCCGAACAGCTTGCCAAAGAAGTTGTTGCCCTTGCGAACCTCAAAGGCGGTTATATTCTCCTGGGGGTAGCTGACGACAAAACCATTACCGGCATTACCAGAAGCAACTTGAGCGAGTGGGTGGCCGATACGGTTTTCGGCAGATATATACATCCTGTGATCCTGCCCTATTACGAAGAAGTGCTGATGGATTCCGGCAAACGGGTTGCCGTGATCACCATCGGGCAGGAGGTTTTTAAGCCGTATGTCGTCAGAGCCAATGATCGCGAAACGGCCTATGTTCGGATCGGCAACGTGACCCGCCCCGCAACCCGGGAACAGCTTCTGATGCTTGGTGCGGCCAGTGGTGCGGTGCACACGGAAATCATGCCGGTCAATCGCACGTCAATCGCATCGTTGGATCAGGCCCGACTGGAAAACTATCTGCGCGATATTCTGCGGGACACGGAGGTGCCTGAAGAGAAAAAAGGATGGATCACGAGGCTTCAGGCACTGGGCTTTATGACGAATGGCGTTGCCGATGAGCCGGTTTGTACCATCGCGGGGCTGGTTTTATTCGGGATCAGACCCCGGCAAACGCTGAAACAATCCGGAATCCGATTGATGTTTTTCGATTCGACCGACAAGACGTATCAGGCACAGCTTGACAGAATTATTGATGCCCCGCTGGTGGGCCGGTTTCAGGTGGGAAAAACAGGCAAATCATTGATCGATGCCGGTCTGATCGAAAAAACCCTGGAGGCCATGGAACCCTTTGTGACCTTGGAACCCAATACCATTGACGAAAATTTCCGGCGGGAAAAAATTTGGATCTATCCCTACGAAGCATTACGCGAACTGCTGATCAATGCGCTGACCCACAGGGATTGGAGCCGCTTTGTGGATGTCGAGATGGCCGGTTACCGGGACCGCCTTGAAATTATCAGCCCGGGCGCCCTGCCCAATGCCATGACCGTTGAAAAGATGTTGGCCGGGCAACGATCCGCCAGAAACCATATTATTGTTGAAGTGTTAAGGGATTACGGTTACGTGGATGCCCGCGGCATGGGGGTGCGCACAAAGGTCATTCCGGCTTTGAAAGCGGGTGGCGCCCAATCACATTTTGACGCTACCGAAGATTATTTGAAGGTGATTGTCGGCAAAGCGTCGGTAAAGACCGCTGAAAGCACCACAAAAGTGTCGGTTAAGCGTGTCGAAAGTGTCGGTAAAGCGTCGGATAAGGCCACAAACCATGTCGGCAAAACGTCGGGAAAGATTCTGGCTGCAATTCGCGATAAGGCCGAGATCACCATCCCGGAGTTGGCAACCATTGTCGGTGTAACTCAGCGGTCGGTGGAACGGCACCTTCAGAAGCTCCAGCGAGAGGGGTTTTTGAAACGCGTCGGTGGCAGAAAACATGGATATTGGGAGGTTGTGGAGTGATGAAAGTGATCGCGCATCTCCTGAAAGCCATCCGTTCCGCCGCCGTGTTCAACCCGGAGGTTCAGGTGGCTCCGGCATGCATTCTCTGGCCTGACCGAGACCATCAATGGGAAGCCATTATCCCTCGGATGCAAATTGAGTTGCCGGAACTGTTTGTC
>JACNIG010000056.1 GCA_014383215.1 Candidatus Desulfatibia vada
TTAGACCAATTTCTTCATTTATCAATTTCATACCCGATAGCCCTGTACCCGACACGTCTTCGCTCGAACATCCTGGACAGCATTGGAACATCAAGGTCTGCGTAATCATATATTACCACTTCCTTTTTGGTCTGGTGTATCCTGTGGAGACGCCCCGCATACTGAGCTACTACTCCGCGCCAGGAAACCGGAAGAGCCAAAAACAGTGTGTCAAGTCTGGCGTCATCGAACCCCTCACCTAAATACCGACCGGTTGCAACTATGATTCTCTGATCTTCATCGGGGATACGCAACAATTTTTCTGAGACCAACCGCCTTTCCTTATCTCCCATACCTCCCTTCAATACAATTACATTCTTAACAATCGGTATAAGGCGGGCAACAAGAAGATCCAGGTGGATTTTTCTTTCGGTAAGCAAAACCGGGGAGCGGGCCTCATCAATGGCTCTCAACACATCATCAAGAATCATATTGTTGCGGCCTTCATCAGCAATTAGAGCATCGTAGAATTCATTAATTGTGACATCAGCCTTATTTGATAGTGCTTTGGGCAGTTTAAAACCGGTCTTTCGAACAGCTACCCGATGTGTAAAAGGCCTTTTTGCGGCCTGTTTTCTATCATCTACCCGGTATCTTACCGGACCGCACTGCATAAAGATGATCGGATGGTGGCCATCTTTGCGGGCCACGGTGGCTGAGAGACCACTCACATATCTTGCCTTACATTGCCTCGCAACAATTTCAAAGCTCTTAGCGGCGATTCGGTGACACTCGTCTACAATTAGGTACCCATATTCCCCTACAATGTCATCCACAACTCCCTTCTTCCCGAGACTCTGAATTATTCCTACGTCGATTATTCCAGACAGCTTGCGCTTGCCCCCGCCTATACGGCCAATTTCTTCACGCTCAAGCCCTAAGAATTCGCTCAAACGATCGACCCACATATCAAGTAAATGCTTGCGGTGTACCAAAACAAGTGTATGTACCCTTCGTTCTGCTATTAGATAAGCAGCCACCACGGTTTTGCCAAAAGCAGTTGAAGCCGAAAGAACCCCGGTATCGCAACCTAACATGGCCTCTGTTGCCGTTTGCTGCTCTGGTCTGAGTGTGCCATGGAAACGGAAATTTATCGGGTTGCCCTGAAAGCGCTTGTCGACGATTTTCGGCTTAATATTCAAAGATTGCAGTAGATCGACCAACTCATCCAAACAACCTCGGGGTATTCCCATATGTTTTGAAAATTCCTCACAACAACTGATTATGCGGGGCTTGTCATATGTTGGAAATCGCATGGCCTGTGCCTTGTAGAATTCAGGGTTTTGGAAGGCTGCCAACCGAATCAGACGGTTTTTTAACGGAGCGGGCAAATCGTCCTTTGCCACATAGATCTGATTGTCTAAGAGCAGCTCAATCTCTTCCGGCAAAGGTCCTTTGATGGGTATCTGCTTTCGCCTCCTTGACGGGGGCGCTGTCCACGGTTCATCATCTTGCTCATCTGTAACCGGCATCCTCACACCAACCACACGTCCACGACGTACTGCTTCGTCAACAACGGTGCTCACTTCATCGAGGCTCATATGCCGGATCGATGACAGGAATGCCCATTGATCTGGGTGAGGTTCAAAACGGTCGTCCAAGAAAAGAGCGTTTTCCTTTTCTCGCGCAGTTTTTTGAAGTGGAAGGGCGATGAGGTTCCCAAAACCTCCCTTTGGCATTGTATCTTGATTCGGAAAAAGCCGGTCATAGGATTGGAGGCCAATCTCGGGCCGCTGTTCCATTGTCTCGGTCAGGACAAAAGAAAACATTTTTCTCGCCAAAATGGCAGAAACCGGTTCAGAAAAGAAGACCCACACATGTCCGCCATTCCCTGATCGGGAACGCTCAACCGCAGCCGGTATGTCGAACTGTTTGCATGTTTCAAGAAACTGGGACACATCCTCCATCCACGCGGATTGATCAAAATCCGCAGCAATGAACCAGCAGGTTTCATCCGGAAGAAGGGGATACGCACCGATTGTGAAGTTGCGCTTTGTTTTTTCTGCAGGGTCATAACCTAAAAGGTGGTTTCTGATGACTTCATCCGAAACAAGGATAAATTTCCTGTTTTCGCAGTTGCCGCATCTAATTCTCGGTTTTCCGCACACGCCTCTCAACCATTCATTACGACAGGCTGGCTGGTAACCGCTTTTACCAGTCTTCTTGCTCTCAAATCTCCTCGGATAAACATCTTCCCGGCCCCTGAAGAGGGTGCGAAACAGCAGGATCTTATCATTTTCAGAGGAGTTATTTGTCACGAATGTTCTATCATTAACCGGGGAATATCCGGGAGAGGCCTGACTGCTGACCCTGTTCTTCTGATGTCTAAGGGCCTTTATCTGTTCCAGCATAGCCGCTCGCCTTTTGTCCAACTCTGCCAATCCCCTTTCAGCAGTTTCAATCTGTCGATCGATTTGTGAGATACGTTCCATAAGCGTCTATTTCAATCGCCTGCCCACCCAATTTTGCACTAAACCGGCAGGGTTAGGATTTAATACAAATATATTCCTTTATTATCAGTACTTTATAATGGAAAAACGTCTTTGAGTCAAGAAGACTCGTTAAATCCCCCCACTGCGTTCAAACCTACCGCTCCCTTCAAAACCCCTTGACCGCGAGACCATTTTCGAATAGTTTTCAGTAAGTTTTAATGCCTCGCCTGTTTTTGTCTTACTCCTCAAAGGAGCGAAACTCATGCAATCCATCTTCATTCCCGCCCGCCGCTGGAACATGACGATACTCCGCCGATTAGCGTCATCGTATGCGCTGAAAAAGCTTGTAAGGAATAGAAACGAGATAAAGGGATAAAAGCATAATGGATCAATCAGAGATAGTAAAACTAATAAAAAAGGGCGAATCCAAAACAGTCGAATTTAAAGAAACATTTGATAATAAAACAATCGAAACGGCTGTTGCCTTCGCTAATACAAGAGGAGGGCATATTTTTATTGGGGTTTCCGATAAGGGCGCTAAAAAGGGTGTTCAGATCGGAAAGGAGACTTTAATTGGCTGGACTAATAAGATTTCTCAAGGTACTCAGCCTCGGATCATACCGGAGGTTGAGTCATTGGAAATTGAGAGCAAAATAATTGCTGTCATCCAAATCAAAGAATTCCCCATTAAGCCTGTATCAACGAAAGGGAGGTGTTACCGGAGAGTGGGAAACAGTAATCGTTTAATGACCCCTCAGGATATCGCTGAAATGCATTTACATTCCATCGGTACGAGCTGGGACAAAACGCCGGCTCCAGATGCCACAATGTCTGACATAGACCCTGAAAAAATCAAAAGCTACATTAGAAGGTCAAGCGATGCGGGAAGAAGAGATGTTGGAGACCATGAAGAATCTTTTGAAATTCTTAAAAAGCTGGAACTCATCAAGGAAGGCAAACTGACATGGGCGGCGCTTCTTCTCTTTCGAAAAGACACAAAACGCCTTCGGTCCCAGGGTTTGGTCCATTGCGGCAGGTTCAAAGAGGAAACTATTGTCATTGATAATCGAATGATTGAAGGTACGATTGTTGAGCAGATAGACGAGGCGATGGATTTTATACGTAAAAATATCAGTGTAAAGTTTGTTATGACAGGGAAACCTCAAAGAGATGAAGTGTGGGATTATCCTCTTGAAGCCATACGCGAATCTATCATCAATGCCGTGTGTCATCGAGACTATACAATGCCGTCAAATACCGAGGTAAGGATATATGATGATCGGCTAACCATTTGGAACCCCGGTGGTCTGCCTCTGGGTATTAGCATGGATGATCTTTTTAAACCTCATGGGTCGGTTCTCAGAAACAAGGGAATTGGCGCCGTTTTATATGACATGGGGTTGATAGAGCAATGGGGCAGCGGCATCGGCAAAATGCTGAAACTTTGCTCTTTGGCAGGTATTCCTGCACCTCATTTCGAAGAATATCAGATAGGCTTCCTTGTGGAATTCAGGAAGGATATTTACACGGAGGAATATTTAAGCAAACTTGGGTTGAATGAAAGGCAACAGAAGGCTGTCCACCATGTTAAGACTACCGGCAAGATCACAAATCAAGAACTGCGTGATCTGACAGACGTCGTAATCAGAACGGCCTCACGAGATCTTGAAGCTCTTGTTCGCAAAGGAGTGCTGGTGAAAATGGGGAAAACAGGACGTAGCACACACTATGTTTTGGTTTGCAAACTGGACACAAACCGGACAAACAGGACATGATTCAGGCATCGATGCAAACTGGACATAAACTGGACAAACAGGACATGGTGCCTAGTGCCCGAGAGACTATGCGTGCCTGATATGGGACATTTATCGGACATAACGGACACGTTCCAGACATTTATCGGACATAACCATTGGCATTTAATAGGTGATTTTGGCGATTAGTTGGCGTTTTTTGGACAAATTAGGTGTTAAGAGAACTCAAAGAAGAGGGAAAAATTATGCATGTGGGGTCAAAAAGGTTTGGAAACAGGAGGTTGGCTTAAATTGCATTTAAAATCGGCAATCGTATGCGCCAGGATATTTTGAAGGAAAAACGGGCGAAGTACGGTGAGGAAATTATCTCGACACTGGTGAGACAATTGAGCTGGAGTCATTTTGTTGAAATAATCTCTTCGGTTAAAGGTGGTATCCAACACGATTTCTATGCTGAGATGGGCTGATACATGACAAAACTACCAAAACGTGAACTGCTGGAGCAGAAACTTCACAAAGCTGTTGAATTGGCCCGGAAACGGCTGGAGGCAAAACCTGCGTAGTGCAAAATGGCGATATTATAAACTTCCGCTTTAATGTTTTATGTACAGTACATAGAATACAAATTATATCAACTGGATAAAACCGGATATCAAAGGCATCAATCTGGAGTTATGAACGTTCTGCACGAACGTCCCATTGCCCATAAAAACGGGATGTTCGACCAGCAACCAGAACCGAGCAACCAGAAACCAGTATTCCCGCTGAAGACGGGATTTTCGCTTCGCTGCAACCAGTATCCAGCCCCCCTTTTTCGTTGACTTATAAAGTAGTTATGTGTAAACACCATTCAGCAGTATTCCCGAACCAAGTTTCTTCTTTCAACCCAAGAGGGAAAGAGGATTTTAAATGGTCCACGGTCGCCGAAAAACCCCGTTACTCTGAACAGATGGAGGGCGGGGTTTTGTATTTTGTGGCCCCGGAAAAAGCGCAAAGGGACCGATATGGGGCAGAACATCAGCCACTTAAGGAAATTATATATTTATTGATGGAGGTCCCGAAAATCCGTGCAAAAAACTATCATTATTGACACTCGTTACGATATAGGTTACAATAGCCATAATGATAACATCGTTTAAACATAAGGGGCTAAAGAGGCTATTTGAAACAGGACGCCCTTTCGGGGTCAACCCACAGCACGCCGAGCGCCTTCGAAAAATTCTCGCACTTCTTGAGACAACCGAAAATATTGATGATATGGATTTGCCTGGTCTGAATCTGCACATGCTAAAAGGTAGAAGAAAGAATACATTGGCTGTGAAGGTTAGCGGAAATTGGCGTGTGACATTCAAGTTAAAAAACGGAGATGTTTTCGAAGTAAATTATGAAGATTATCATTAAAGGAGGTTTTTATGGGTATGCATAATCCACCTCATCCAGGTGAAATAATAAAGGAGTTTTGTGTAGAGCCACTCGATCTAACTGTCACCAAGGCAGCGGAATCTCTTGGTGTTACCAGGAAGACTTTTTCAATGCTTTTGAACGGGAAGTCAGGCATTAGTCCTGAAATGGCTTTGAGACTTTCAAAGGTTTTCGGTCGTACTCCCGAAGGATGGCTAAGGCTTCAACTTCAATTTGATTTATGGAAAGCGAAAAAAAAAGTAGATCTTGCCCATCTCGAGCGGATAGCAACCTGATTGTAGATTCGCGTTAAAAGACAGGCCCACAGATTACACAGATGGCACAGATAAGAAGCGGTTTTTCCGAGGACACGGACTATTATGGGCAAGACAGTTGATTTTGTAGTCGTCTTGGATGATGGGGTAAGAAAACACCATTACCATAGGACTGACAAAGGGAGGTTTTTGTATCTTGCGGCCCAGCTTAGTAGTTAAAGGTAAGATCGCGGTAGGAATGCCGATTACTCGGCACCCCCCGCACAGATCCCAGCGTGCACTGCTAATGCACTGGGCTCCTGCTTCAAGTATTGACGCGCATACGTTCCAATGGATAAGGATGACAGATAAAAGGGCTAGGCAACCACCTCTTGGCTATCCTGCTCATTCGTTTCCATGTTATACGATGTTTCTGACTTCTGCGACGCAATGACCTACACCACATGCGGATTATCTCCGACCTGAAACGTGTGAGACTCTTCCCGTTCCAGGGCACCCCGTAATATCTGCAGTGACCTACGATCACTGATTTCAGCCATTTGCCTAAATCCGGGATGGACCAATGTAGCCTTTGCCTCATGGTTTTCTTCAACTTCGACAACTTATTGCGCAACTTCTTTGCAGATGTCTTTCTCAGAACTGTAAATGTTCCCCTCCTTGATTTACTGCAAATATGGCTAAACCCTAGAAAATCAAAGGTATCAGGTTTCCCTTCTCCCCTTTTTTTCCTTCTCTCAACTGCATATCTGCCAAACTCAATCAAGGATGTCTTTTCAGTATTAACTTCCAGATTAAACTTCCTGAATCGACTTTTCAGGTCTTGCAGAAAACGCATGGCCTCATGTTTGTATTGGAAGCCCAGTACCATATCATCGGCGAATCTTACCATTACTACATCGCCGGACGATTTCCGGTTCCTCCAACTGTTTGCCCATAAGTCAAACACATAATGAAGGTAAATATTGGCCAGTAGAGGGCTGATACTGCCTCCTTGCGGAGTCCCTTCATCTGTCTTATACCACTGACCATCCTCCATTACTCCAGCATTCAGCCACTTCCTGATGTGTCGTATAACACGCTTATCTTTTATCCTGTGCTCAATAAATTTTATTAGCCACTCGTGGTCAATTGCATCAAAGAATCCCCGAATGTCTAAATCAAGCACCCAGTTCACCTTTCTCCCCTCTATGGCCTCTACCACTGCATCCAACGCATTGTGCTGGCTGCGTTGTGGTCTGAATCCATACGAGAACCCCAGAAAATCTACCTCATAAACAGCATTGAGTACTTCAACCATGGCTCTCTGCACTATCTTATCCTCGAGTGCAGGAATTCCTATCGGTCGCTGCCGGCCATCATCTTTAGATATATATGTCCGTTTGACTGCCCTGGCCCTATATGCGCCTTTTCTCAGTCGCTCAGACAGACCTTTGAGATTATCCCCAAGATTCTTACCGTATTCCTTCCATGTCTTACCATCTATACCAGGGGCTGATTTACGCTTTAATTTAAGAAAGCTCCTCCTCAATCGCCTGATATCATAGACATGGTGCCATAGTGATATGAACTGCTCCCCCCTATTCCGCTGTGCAGCATGCCGTATCCTATCCAGCTCATTTGGCAGAAATATCCAGCTCTGTGCCTGGTTTCTGTTTCGCTTGGACGGATTCCTCTCAGCCAGCCCCCTTTTCTCCACCTTCTCCGCCACAGGTTTGTTGTCACCTGTCTTGTTCGAAGGCTTCTCAGATAATATTGGGCTGTCAGACTCCCTGTACCCGTTCATCACTGCGTTACTCCCTTGGGATTTTCAATGCGGACCTTATTGCAATCTTAATAAGGCCAGATACAGGGCCTCCCGATTCCCGCGCAAGAAGCTTCCATGCATGCATGAGGTCTCCGACCCCGCCAAGTCCTTATATCCCTCACCATATCGGTCTATAAGATATTGCCTTCTGTATAATTGAAGTACATCGGCACTTGGGTTCATATCTCTTACGAGGCTCAATACTCAGCCTACATTTTCCCTTGTCAACGCTTCACTGGCAATGTTACCATTACCAGCGCATGACTCAGGGCTGGTGTGGGTGGTTAACCCTTCACCATAGGACACTTTCAGTCCCTACTTCTTGCCGGTTTTAATCGGCGCTCTCAATCAAAGATTTGACCCTCTAATTTGCCCCATTGGAACTGTTTTTTCTTGAGAGTTTAACGGAAAAAGGTGAGTTGCAAAAACGATATTTTACATTTTAAGCTTGCAATTTGCATTTTTTATGCAATAATTGGCGTCAAATCAATTTAGGGGGCCATCATGCTTATTGAATTTAGCGTCACCAATTATCGATCTTTCCTCACACCCCAGTCGCTAACACTGACAGCAAACACCGCTACTGAATTGCAGGAAGAGAACAGTTTCATCTCACCTGTGTCAAATTTGCCCAGCCTTCTTCGCTCAGCCGTCATTTACGGTCCGAACGCCGCAGGCAAAAGCAATCTGATCCAAGCTATCGCTTTCATGAAGAAATTAATCCTCTCATCTGCCAAAGAAAGCCAGGAAGGCGAGAAAATCGACGCAACACCGTTTCTGTTTAACCGGCAAAGCAGCAAGGATCCTTCCGAGTTCGAGGTCGTGTTCATCCAGGATGGCATCCGGTACCAGTATGGTTTTGCAGTGAATCCCGAAATGGTAACCGGAGAATGGTTGTTTGCCTATCCGGGTAGCAGGGCGCAAAGGTGGTTTGAACGTAACTACGATTCAGAGACCCAAAAAGATATCTGGTATTTTGGTTCTAAATTCACCGGCAGCCGCAAGGTTTGGCAGGAGGCGACCCGGAGGAACGCACTTTTTCTTTCAACCGCGCTTCAATTAAACAATGAACAGCTTAAACCGGTTTTCAACTGGTTTGACAATAAACTGGTTGTCGTCGGTGAAGGGGAAAGCATTACTCCTGTATTTAGCACCGGCGAATGTGAAGAAGCAGAGAAGAAAAAGAAAATCCTCAATTTTATGAATGCTGCCGATTTGTCTATTTCAAATATCTCTCTGGAGAAAAAGGAATTTTCCATGGACGATCTGCCCCCCGATATGCCGCAAAGCATTAAGGAAGATATCGCTAAAGACCTTAGAGGAAAAAAACTGACAGAGCTGTTTTTCATGCATCCATCTTCTGATAACGGCGAAGACGTGGCCCTTGATTTCGATGAAGAATCTGCTGGTACCCGCAAGATTTTCGAACTGGCGGGCCCGTGGCTGGATGTTCTGGACAAGGGACTTGTTTTCTTTGTGGATGAGCTGGATACAAGCCTGCATCCTCTCCTGGTTAGATTTCTTTTGAATCTGTTCCATAACCCCCAAACAAACCGGCACAACGCCCAGTTGGTTTTTACTACTCATGATACCAATGTCCTGGATCAATCTCTCATGCGGCGGGATCAGGTATGGTTTGTTGAAAAGGATACGGAAAATGCGACCCGACTCTATCCGCTGTCGGATTATAAACCACGCAAAGGAGAGGCCCTGCAAAAAGGCTATTTATATGGCAGGTATGGCGCCTTGCCGTTTCCAGGCGAATTGAGGTTTTGATGGGTACCGACAACCTGTTTCACAAGAG
>JACNIG010000240.1 GCA_014383215.1 Candidatus Desulfatibia vada
TTTCTTTAATAATTTTTGATTTGAAGCAGAGTAGTAAGTTTTTTTAAGATTTCCAGAGTAACAGACTCAGGGATTTTATCAAAGAATTCGGCATTTCTTACTTTCCAATCTAGACTTTTAACCTGATCGGATAAAATAGTGCCGCTTACCTTGAAGCCTTCCGGGATACGGACTTCAAAAGGGTAACCTTTAATTTGATTTGTTATAGGGCAGAATAATGCAAGACCAACTTTACTATTATAGGCGCTTGGAGACAAAACGACAGCAGGTCTTCTTCCTGCTTGCTCATGACCGGCTTGTGGGTTCATATCAATCCACACGACATCGCCTCTTGCCGGAATATAATTATCCATTGTTACCAAATCTCTTTTCCTGCTGGTGCTCCGGTGTCAAATTCGTTATGCAAATTATTCTCCGAGACGCCTTTCAAAAGCTCTTCAAGCGAGTATTCTTTTTGGATAATTGGGGCGATAATGATTTTGCCCTTATCAATGGATATATCAACCAATTCATTCTGCTTGAGGTTTACATTCAACGCAAACGATTTGGGGATTCTTAGCGCTAAGCTGTTGCCCCATTTTTGAATTTTAGTTTGCATATTGCACCTCCGTTAAAAAGGGTTGGATTGTATATACATTGAATATACACACTTCCAGCTAATAATGCAACACCATTTTTCGATAGGCACAGAACAGGTATTAGTGGGAATCTCGTATATCCAATAGGTGGGAATCCTCATAGCACCATATTGCGGGAGTCCTCATAGCAACCTATTGCGGGCCGGGTTTTAATAGTTTTACTGAGATATATTTTTAAAGCTGCACAGAAAAATGTGCACTGATTATATTGTATTTTATTGACTTCCCAAACTGCCGGAACCGTCTATTTTATATAAAATCAATCTGTTGAAAATATGGCGCATAAATTGCTCATATTGGGGATGGTAAAGGTGTGCAATTCTAATAAATTCTTTGAAAAAGCATAATGGAACATAAAGCAAATAATGTCAATGGCTTTTGGAGTGTTTTTTCCAAACCAACAAGCCCATCCGGCGAACGGGTACACTGGATTGCCCCTGCTCGATTATTAACCCCTTAGCCGTTTAATTTCTCCTTTGAACATATGGCCGTTTGTGATATTGATTATTAAAGGCGTATTTTATAAATATATGTGATTTGAGATATTTATACGTGCCTTAAACTTGAGACTGGCAATTTAAACCGTAGGAGCTTAATATGATTGTTGCTGTAATGAGTGATAGCCACGATAATATCTGGAAATTACGTGAGGCCCTGGCAATCATAAAAAATGAAAATGCAGGCATGATCATTCACTGCGGTGATTTTGTGGCACCCTTCATGCTCAAAGAACTGCACGAAGCCTCTATTCCGGTTCACGGCGTTTTCGGGAACAACGACGGAGATCAACACCTGTTGACAAAGTTTTCACTGACCACCATGACAAATGTTACTTTTCATGGACTTGTCGGACAGGTGGACATAGAAGGCTTTAAGCTGGCGTTTACCCATCAGGAAATAGTGGGAGAAGGCCTGGCATACGGCGGTAATTTCAACTTGGTCTGTTTTGGCCATTCCCACGAATACATGCAAAAAAATATTGACCGGACCGTCCTGCTGAATCCCGGAGAAATTATGGGAAAAGACGGTTTGCCCGGCTTCTGCCTGGTGGATACCGAGACGACTGTAATAACAAGGGTGGATCTGAGGTGAACCCGGCCCAAGAAGTTGCGCCTTGACTTTCAATAAGATGCAACTTAAAATTTTGATGGAGCAAAAAAACATGATAATTTACAAAAGATTATTTACGATGAAACTCATAAGACCATTTCTTATTGTCATTGCGGCTTGCATGCTGTTTTCCGCAGCCGGCTCTTTTGGAGCCGACCAAAAAGACGCTGAATCGCCGTCCGTCTATTTCCCGACAAGGTATTATACCTTTAAACAAGTTGTCGATGGTACTGAAATCGTGCATGATTTCATCCTGCAAAACAAAGGCGATGCAACCTTAAAGATTAACAAGGTCACTACTGACTGAGGGTGTACGGCTGTCTCTTACCCGAGACAGATCCCTCCCGGCGGCGAGGGAAAAATCCAAATTAAAGTTACCACTAACGGTAGGGGGGGACAGAGGCTTAAAAAAAATATAACTGTCATAACCAATGATCCCAAAAATCGGCGGGTGATCCTGACAGTCAGCGGCCAGGTTGAAAAGTTTGTTTCCATTTCTCCTCAAAGAGTCCGCCTGATGGGGTATGTTGGACAGCCGCTGAAGACGATCGTGAAAATAATTCCTGAAAAAAAATACCCGTTCAAAATTATAGATACTAAGGCATCAGATCAAAAAAACATCCGCTACACACTGGAAGAAACTCAGGACCTTCAAGGGACAGGATATATCTTATCTGTTGAAAACGTAAGAAAAGAGCGAGGCAACTATTATGCATCGATCTCCCTGACAACAGACAGCAAAATAAAGCCGCTGATTCAAATCAGTATTTACGGTAATATACTTGAACCAAAGCAGAATGAAAAGAATAGGTCTTTATGAAAAATATTGAAGTGGTTGCTTTTGACTGTGACGGTGTCATGTTTGACACAATAAATGCCAACAGGGCTTATTATAATAAGATATTGGAACATTTCAGCCAACCGGCCATGACCCCACAACAACTCGCCTATTCCCATATGCACACCGCTGATCAGTCAATTGCCCATCTGTTTCCGGATACAAAGAGCTTTGAGGCGGCACAAACCTATCGCAAACAAATGAGTTATCTTCCTTTTTTAAGCTGCATGGAGATGGAGCCGCATCTTAAGCCTTTGATAGCAAAGCTCAAGCCTCGATACAAAACGGCTGTTGCCACAAATCGATCCGACACCATGGACCGCGTTATCACCGAGCATGGTCTTGAAGGATATTTTGACTTAATTGTCAGCGCCTGTGATGTGGCGCACCCCAAACCTGACCCTGATGCGCTGATCAGGATTATAGACTATTTTAAGATAGACTCTGCGCAATTACTATATATCGGAGATTCGCAGCTGGATGAGATGGCGACAAAGGCGGCAGACGCAGTTTTTGTAGCCTATAAAAACGAATCACTTTCAGCCAAGTTTTATATTAACAGCTTAAAGGAGATAGAAACTATTCTGTCGGTTTCATGATAAATTCGGCTTCAAAAGGTTGCTCATGAAAAAAGCAGCAGCTATCCTGATTCTGTGTATAGCACTGTTATGCCAGACCGGCAGCGTCTCTGCCGGTGATATCGATGCTGTTCGCGCGCAAGTATTTGCATGGAGCGAGGCCTGGCAAAACCGGGATATCGACACCTACATGTCCTTCTACAGCCCGAGTTTTCAATCAAAGGGACTCGATTTTGAAAGGTGGCGGGAGAAGAGAGCAGAGGTCTTTCAACAAGTCAGCAGCATCCAGGTGGAAATATCTGATTTGTGGGTATTTATCGAAGGAAAACAGGCTATTGTCAGTTTCATTCAACGTTATAGTCACCCCATGTTTGCGGATATTGGTGAAAAAACGCTGGTTATGGTGGATGGTGGCTTTACATGGCAAATCGTCTCCGAAGAATGGAAACCAATAGTGATGGCCGGCCGGCCGGATCACAGCACAAAAGAAGCTGGAAAGGTAGCTGAACTTAATACCAAATCTCAAACGGAAGCTGATAATATTGTTGAGCTCAATACCAAAACTCAACAAGCAACTCAGGAACAACAAGGTTTGGAGGCAGAAAAGTCTTCAACCGGCAAAACCGTTGTCAAAAGCATTAGGTTTGAAATTGAAAAAGAGATGGAAAAAGTTTTTGTCGACCTCAACAAATATGCCCTCCCTAGAGTCCGGACCCTTGAGGGGGACAACCCAAGGATTGTGCTTGATTTTATGAATGCCGCTTCCTGGCGGGGGCCGTTCAGAATTCCGGCAAACGGCAAATTGGTCAAACAGATACGAGCATATTTACATCATAAAGTTGGAAAACTGCGAATCGTGTTGGACCTGAACCCTGCCGAGGACTACATTGTCGATCAAACGTTTTATAAAGCGGAAAACATTTACTGTATTACCGTTCAGTAAAGAATCTTGGCCCAGAGGACCAGACTGTGGTATACCCCTGAAAAGGGCTGTTTTCCTGCAAGTTGGACAAGTGTGAAGTGACTAAAGTGAGCTAAAGTGCCTAAAGTTATGGAGTCGCTTTGCTCCATCTATTCATATAAAATTGACAGAATACCTTAACTTTAGTTCACTTTAGATCACTTCAAACTTTAGGCACTTTTAAGATTTTCGACAGAGCCGGATATCTCTGCCCTGGCCCAGAGGACCAGGTTTTTCAGAACTAAATATAAACATCCCTTTGCTATGAGAAAAAGAGCTGACCAGCGCACCCGCAAAAAATCATCAAAAAAAAGCTGGACAACTGTTAGTATACTCTTTGGAGCGACCATCTTACTTCTGGGCTTAGGTCTAAAAATCTTTTCGGCCGACAACGATCGTCGGGTTCCTTCCCAAAAGCCGCACCAAAAACTTCTTGCCAAAGCTCAAAAACAGCAGAGCAATAAAGACGGCCTGTGGGATGGCCCCATCCTTTATCATAAAGCCGGCAGCGAGCCCATCCATCTCATTCTGGTGGAAAAAGCCACCCAAAAACTGCACCTGTATCTTTATGACGGCCACTACCGGCATATAAAAAGCTACACCGTCGGAACCGGTGAAAATCAAGGTAATAAAAAGCGGGAAAAGGACGAAAAGACCCCGGAAGGTATTTATTTCAACACAAAGACTTACCGGGATTCAAAAATTACAATCTTCGGCGACAGGGCCTTTGGGTTGAACTATCCGGATGCCTTTGACAAGTTCGAAGGCAACAGAGGCAGTGGAATCTTCGTACATGGTTCAGACAAAGATGTCTCGCCTTTTTCTACCAATGGCTGTGTGGCTTTGAACAATGCTGATATAGCGGACCTGGATAAGCGCATTCAGTTTAAAAAAACTCCCGTAATTATTGGAGAGAGTCTTCCCTACCGTTTCAAAACAGTGGAAAGGGATGTGTCGGAGCTGATACCTTTTTTCAAACAGGCCATGGTCCCGGAACGTTACGCTCATTTAAAGACCGACTTCAGTGACCTCACCGTGCTCGGTTTTGGCGAACGGGTTGTTGCCACGGGCAAAATCCGCATAAAAGAGGCCGGCAATCTTGAAGGGGTTTCCAGGCTGTACCTGGCCGGGCCGGGTAAAAACCTTCTGGTGCTTGCAAAGCGCGAGTGGCATGAAGAAAAACCGGGGGTTGTCCTGGCAAAAGCCAAACCCGAACCGGTTGCGCAAGATAAAACCCGCATTGCTGCACTGGTGGAGTCGTGGCGTAAAGCCTGGGAGGGCAAAAAACTGAATGCTTATATTGACCATTACCACCCGGCATTCAAAAGCGACGGTAAAAACCGTTCCGCCTGGAAAAGTTATAAAGGCAGGCTAAATAAGAATTACCGATGGATTTCAGTCAAGATTTCCGACCTTAAAGTAAAACAAGTCGATAGCAGCAAGGCTTTCGCCTATTTTAAGCAAAACTACAGCAGTAACACCTTTCGCTCCGAAAGGTACAAACGGCTTGAATTTAGAAAAAAAGGGACGTCCTGGAAGATATTCAGGGAGATGTCTTTCCCTACAAAACTCGCCGGCTGGCCGACCTAACACCTAAAACCCAACCCGGCGAAGCCGGAAAGAATAGCCACCAAGGCACAAAGACACAAAGAATAACTGTTTATTATAATTTAACTTCGTATCTTGGTGTCTTGGTGGCGAAAATATTTTGTTAGATAGGTACTAAAACAAGATTACTGCGGCTTTACTGGTTGCCAAATCCATTCTGCCCTCCGCAATCCGGGCACTGCCAGGTAATTCCATTACACGACATTCCCCAGAGATTTTCCAGCATGCAATCCTGGCATATACTGAACCCGCAACGGCATCTCCAACAGAAAGGCAAAGAGCGGTCGCAGCAGTGGCAGTTATTTTGCCGGGCTATGCGGCGTTTCTCTCTGTATTTCGATCTATAAGTTTTAATCGCTTAATATCTCAAAATCTATGTCAAATTTCCATGTGGAACCATCGATTCAAGATATCAGCAGATACTGGTTCCTGGATTCTGGATGAATTTAAGGGGTTCGTCTTTTTCTATCCAGCATCCAGTATCTAGCATCACTTCGTTAGAATCAACGGTATTGGCTCTCATCAACTCAGCCAACAGAGTTCAAGCTTCGCTAATGGCATAACCTGTCATATTCTATCTTGGTGCAGCGGTTCATAACAACATTGATGCCGGCTGCCGTTAAAAGTTCTGCCGCCTCCCGGCTTTCGATATTCAATTGCATCCAGAAGACTTTTGGCTTAAGGCGCAGCGCCTCGTACACATGGGGCATTAACTGGGCCGGGTTTCTAAAGACGTCAACCATATCGACCGGCTCTTTGATATCGTCAAGAGAAGCATATGCTTTTTCCCCCAGCATCTCCTTTTGGCCCGGCCGGACCGGAAGGATCCGGTACCCCTTCGCCTGAAGATATTTGGCAACCATATAGGAATCTCTTTGCGGTTTAGGGCTTAAACCCAAAATTGCTATGGTCTTGGTCTGCTCGAGCATCTCTTTGATTTCTTTGTCTGCTGTAATTATTCTCCCTGATTCCATTGGACGATTCCTTGTACGTTCTTGCTGTTTTTTATCATTAATGATAGGTAGCATGTCTGATGAATTCGTAACTTCTCAATAACCTCGGGGAAAAGGGCTTCAGCGCGGCAGAGCCGCTTCATATAAAATCGCTTTAGCGATTTTATATATTGATAGCGCCTTTTTTGAAAAATTCTGAAGCCCGGCGATTTTCTAAACCCTAACTTATTGAGAAGTTACGTGAAGTCATAAAACACAAAAGCGCGTTTGCGGACAAAAAGATAGCACCTTTAGCGCTAATTCACAATTCAAAACCCGAATTCTTATGAGTAAAAATAGAACATTATATTTAGTAGACGGCAGCGCCTATATTTACCGGGCCTATCATGCCATCCGTGGCTTAACCAACTCCAAGGGTCTCCCTACCAATGCCGTTTTCGGATTTACCCGCATGCTCTTAAAGCTTATTCAAGATCGAGCGCCGGAGTATGTGGTCATGTTTTTTGATGCCAAAGGCCCCACCTTCAGACATGAACTCTACAAAGATTACAAAGCGAATCGTCCTCCCATGCCGGAGGATTTGTCGGTGCAGATTCCGCACATAAAGGACGTAACCAGGGGGTTCAACATCAAGGTCGTTGAAATGCCGGGTTATGAGGCGGACGACCTTATCGGCACTTTTGGACGCCGGGCTGAAAAAGCCGGATTTTTTGTTGTTATGGTTACAGGCGACAAGGATTTCGTGCAGCTCATATCGGAAAAAATCATTGTCTGGGATCCCATGAAGGATAAAACCATGGATCTTGATGCCGTCAGAGAGGCTTATGGAGTCAAACCGCATCAGATGATCGATGTCATGGGACTTGCCGGTGATTCAGCCGATAATATCCCCGGTGTACCCGGAATCGGGCCGAAAACGGCCCTTGCATTGATCAAAACCTTCGGGAGCGTACAGCAGTTGTATGCGCAGATTGATATGATTACCAAAAAAAAACAGCATGCAAACCTCGTCCAGCACAAAGAGCAGGCCTACCTGAGTAGGGACCTGGTTACAATAGACACCCAGGTGCCGTTATCGTTTGATCCTGAATCTTTTCTATACAAAGCCCCGGACAATACCCGGCTGTCCGAACTTTTTAAAAACCTGGAATTCAGGCAATTGCAGCATGCTCTTGCCAAGCAAACGGATCTTTCTCAAAAACAGTACCAGGCGGTGCTGGATATTGATATGCTTATTGATCTGGTCACCCTGCTTGAATCCGCCGGCATATTCTCTGTCGACACTGAAACTACATCCAAAAACCCTCTGCAGGCGACGCTTGTGGGGCTGTCGTTTGCAGTGAAACCTGATGAAGCCTTTTACATCCCTTTGGCACACGAATATTCTGAAGCACCCCCGCAGCTTGAGCTCACGGATGTGTTAAATCGCCTGAAACCCGTACTGGAAAACGCGAATATCAAAAAAATCGGCCAGAATATCAAATATGACTGGATAGTTCTCAAGCGCTATGGCATCAACCTCGCCGGCGTTGCCTTTGATACCATGCTGGCATCCTATCTGATTAATCCTTCCAAACGAGCCCATAACCTCGATCAGATTGCTCTCGATTTTCTGGATTACAAGACCATCTCCTACCAGGATGTAACCGGCAAAGGCAAAAAGGCCGTCAGTTTTGCCCAGGTGCCGCTGGAGAAAGCCGTTCCCTATGCCTGCGAGGATGCGGACATTACCTTAAAAGCTTTTAAGATTCTTGAGTCTCTTCTGGAAGAATTAGAACTGACGGAACTTATGCAAAAAGTGGAAATGCCCCTTGTGCCTGTTTTAATGGCAATGGAAATGACAGGTATATGTGTGGACAAGGAGAGGCTGCGGCAGCTTTCAAAATCGTTTGAACATCAGCTTGAGAAGCTCGAAGACAGGATATATTCAATCGCGGGACAAAAATTCAACATCAAGTCATCCCAGCAGCTTGGACACATTCTTTTTGAAAAACTGAAACTACCGGTTCAGAAAAAAACAATAAAAAAAACAGGCTATTCCACAGATGTTAACGTCTTGACAGTGCTTGCAGACCACCACGAGCTTCCCGTGTTGATTTTAAGACATCGAACTCTGGCTAAATTAAAATCAACGTATACGGACGCTCTGCTGGAGCTGATGCATGGGGAAACCGGACGCATCCATACATCATTCAATCAGACGGTTACCGCTACCGGTCGATTGAGCAGTTCGAATCCGAATCTTCAAAACATTCCGATCCGCACCGATGAAGGCATGGAAATTCGCAAGGCCTTTATACCAAGAGAAGGATGGATGCTGGTTTCCGCCGATTATTCTCAGATAGAATTGCGTATCCTGGCACATTATGCCGATGATGAAATCTTGATAAAGGCCTTCAAGGATGACGAAGACATCCATAACCGTACGGCAGCAGAAGTGTTTCAGATGTCTCCGTTGTTGATTACACACGATCTTCGGCAGCAGGCCAAGGTAATCAACTTTGGCATCGTTTACGGCATGAGCCCTTATGGCCTATCCAAAGAACTCGAAATCAGCCGGAAGATGGCAAAAACTTATATCGACAACTACTTTGCCAGATACAAAGGTGTTAAACAGTTTATGGAGCAAACCGTCAAAGCTGCCGGAAAGACCAAACAAACCAGCACACTGCTTGGCCGTATCAGGCTTTTGCCGGATATCGACAGCTCCAATAAAACCGTCCGCGAGTTTGCCGAACGTACTGCCATCAACACGCCGATACAGGGGACGGCCGCGGACCTTATCAAACTTGCCATGATA
>JACNIG010000054.1 GCA_014383215.1 Candidatus Desulfatibia vada
GCCGCAGAATATAAGGTTAAAGGGACCATTTTTTCTTATGGCGCTTTCCAATACATACGATGTGGCCAGTGTATCAGCACCGGCAAACTTTTTGTCGGTCAAAAGAATGGCGTGATCAGCTCCTCTGCTCATGGCATCCCTGAGCACTTCGATCGCCGCCGGAGGCCCCATGGATATGACCGTGATCTCACCCCCGTACTTATCCTTGACATCCAGAGCCATTTCCAGGGCAAATAGATCGTCTGGGTTAACGACGGCCGGCAGAGCCTGGCGATTGACGGTTCCGTCTTCGCGCAATACGTCTGCGGTGATATTGCGTGTATCCGGAACCTGCTTAATTAAACAAACCATACGATAAGCCATAGGCACCTCAAAAAAAACCTGTTTTGTTGCTACGCTATTTGAGCAACGCACAGGCTTTATATATCTATTTTTTTAAATGCAGTAAAGCGTTAAAATATATTTCTTGTGTGTGCCACAACGTGATACTGTTGTCAAGAAAAAATAGGGCCTCAATCGAAGTTTAACGCTCAATTGATAGTTAGCTGTTACTCTGTATTCGAAAGAATATCAAAAACTATTCCGTATCAAGATTAAGAACACGGTTTAAAAAAAGATTTTCCATGAAGCGACCATAAGAGAAAACCCCTCGACCCCTGATATAACCAAGAACAAACAACTACTACACCTAATTGTGAATTGCCTCAACCAGGGTCCTATTTCAACCATTCACCATCATACATGTCGGATTTTCGCAAAAGCCAATAACGGATAAATGCATTCAGACAGAGCATGGCCGGCTTGGCGGTGAGAAAGGTGGGGACACCACCGGAATCAAGGGTTTTGCCCAGCTTGTTGTAGATCGCGTCGGCATCTGAAACCACGTTGACGGATACTGCCACCGGTTTTTTATATTTGTGAACAATTTGAACGATGCGGGCCGCAATGTTATCTTTTTTCTGATCGATTTCCGCGTCGGTTGTATGGATAAGGGCGCTGTGAGGAACTATGGAGACAAACAGGGCATCCACGGACCCGGACCCCAGCATGATTTCCATACATTTCGCAATAGTTTCGTCATCGGCCATGGGAGTTAAGTCCAACAAAGGCTCAGCGACAGCCATGGACGGCAGTATTTTCTCAAGAGCCCGGGTAGTCTCGGCATCAAATGCAGCTACTTGCAGGTCGCCAAGGTTATCGGCGGCGTAAGTCTTTTCATAGCCGGCATTGGCAATAACAGCCACTCGATTGCCGTTTACCTGAAAACCGTTTAAAAGCGCAAACGTTTTGATAAAATCGCCGTGGTCGATCATGGCTTCGGCCACAATCAGGCCGGCCTGTTTCATAGCCGCCTTGGCCACGGGGTATTCCCCGGCAATACTGGCAGTGTGTGATTCAGTAGCTTTACGGCCGGCCTCGGTCCTTCCGGCCTTGTATATCACGATCGGCTTTTTACTCTGGGCCGCGATATTGAAAAATTTGCGGCCGGCATATTTCTTAAACCCTTCGATGTAACATCCGATGACGTCCACCTCGGGATCATTTTGGAAAAAATTGACCAGATCGCAGGGGTCGACATCGAGCTGGTTGCCGTAACTGACGATCACTTTAGGGGCAATGGCATTTTTCAAGTTTTCGATTTCGACTATTCCCAGGGCGCCGCTTTGGCTTAGAATAGCTACATTGCTGCCTTTTTCCAGTTTGACGGCAAACTTTTCCTGTGTAGTGAAAAAGGTGTTAACACCTTTGACTTTATCACTCCCCGAATAAATGATGCCAAGGCAGTTGGGTCCCATAACCCGAAATCCGGCAGTTTTGGCAATGGCAAATATTTCTGATTCCAGCACGCTTTTCTTATCGACTTCGCTGAAACCGCCCGGGATGATAATAACCGCCTTCACCCCTTTGGGCACACATTCCTTGACAACGGCAAGCGTATCGGCTGCCGGAACGGAGATAATTACCAGATCTACTTGCCCGTTGATATCCAGCAGGGATTGATACACCGGGAATTGTTTCCCCAAGATATCAACACTACCGCCTTTGATATTTACACCGTAAACGTCTTTACGGTCTTCATTGACCAGGTTGCCTATGATAATGTTGCCCGTTTTCTTGCTATCGACAGTACTGACACCGACCACCGCAATGCCGATAGGTTCAAAAAACGGTGCCATGGTCGCCATGGGAGCGATTGTCAGGTCAGCCGGCGGCCCTTGGCGTTTTTCGAACCGCGCAAATCCGTCGATAGCGATAAAGGTACCGTCCGGTGTGAAAATATACGGGTTGATTTCAAACTCGGTTATGACAAATTCAGTTTCAGCAGAGAAGTAATTTGAAAAAGAGACTGCCAGGGAACTGAATTTTACACCCGCATCAACAATTTTGGTGATATAATCGGTTTTTCCCTGGGATATGTATTTTTTTTGAATATGGGTCGATTCCAGCAATGCCAGCGCCCACTGCCGGCTAATAGGAGCAAGTATTAGATTGGGGGGTGAATAGTGTTGGGCAAAATGCTCGGCATCACTGCCGCCTTTGGAAAATGAGATTACCGGACCGAAGGCTTCACTTTCCCGGAATCCCAGCAGGCTTTCATTGCCCAGAGCTTTAGAATAAGTAATGTATTCAACAAACAGAATGCCTGCGACCTCCAGCTTCCGTTCCGCGCAAGCGGCCTGCATGCGGCCATAAGAGTATTTGACAAATTCCAGGTCTTTATAGACTGTTTGAACGCCGCCGACATCTTGCTTGTGCGCGAGTTCCCGGGCCACCACCTTCATAACGATTTTTTCACTGCTGAATCTGGCAAGCAGGCTCGCGGTGATCTCTTTTTCATCCCGGATCAGAATGTGAATCGGCGTGTTGAGACCCAGCACCGACAGGATGCCATATACCTCATGTTCATAGAGCATGCTGCGGTTCTGGGCGTGGGCAGCGGCCATAATCTTTTCAATTGTTTTCAAACTGGCAGGATCAAGCTGATTGTCCATTAACAACCTTTGATAGAATATCCGGTATCAAAAAAACATAGAATAGCCGATGGCACCTACATGGGATTCAATGCCCACATTGGGTTCTTTGGTATTGGCATTCGAGATGTGTCTGAAGCGGTACTCCAAACTCAGGGCGGTCTTTTCCGTCAGGGTAAAGGAAAAACCGGCACCGACTGTGTCGAAAAAAATAAAACCGTTGGCCTGATCTGTGCTTTTGACGGTGATATAGTGGGGACCCACTGCACCCAGCACATAACCGGACAACTTTTGTGTAAAGGGATACCTGTACTTTAAGCCGAAACTGATACCGAATTCCACGTCATTCCCGACGGGAGAGATCACCGGATTGAACTCCGGTTCCATAATAAAGGTAAGAATGCCGCGATTATCTTCCAGTCGAAAAAAAACGTGTCTAAGATCAAATCCCAGGTGCCAGATTAACGCAATATGCTCGTAAGAGCCTTCCGTAAAACCTCCTTTTCCAAAACCTACGATCATCGTAGATTCCGTCAACGAAAATTTTGATTGCAAACCGGACTCTGTCTCTTCACCCAACGCTAACGGCGCGGAAATCATAACCATAACAACAGCTGCAAGCACAAAAATGTAGAATTTCAATTCCAGTAACATAGTGAGTTTCAATTTCAGCGACATAGTGAGTTTAGACCTCCTTTCCTTTGAGTGAGAACCAGCCGGCGAGTCGCAAGACATACCCGTATACCGCCAGATTCAAAACAATTACAATTATCCCCAACGCTACCTGCCGGCATTGTGTGAGCCCGGCGGGATACAAAACAGGTTCCAGGTGTTTAACAATAAATCCTTGTCCATAAACCGTATTCCCGCCTTTGATGCGCAGCCAGTTTTCCAGATACGTCAGGGGGCAAATCCAGCCGCCAAAAGAAATCAGCGCAGCCCACAGAGCTGCCGGCAAATGCAGCCAGATGATTTTAGGCCGCCAAATACATAGGATTCCTCCGGCGACGGAAAATATTACATAAATAAAATGTAATAAAACTGCAATATCCGCTAAAGCAGAATACATGGGCCTATGTTCGCTTCATACATCCCGCTCCAGCGGGAGAGTAACGGCATATAACTTTTTGGGCGGTTGCGTGTTTCGCGTTGCGGGTTTAAATTGAAAAATCTTCACCCCTAAACTCGTAACCCGTAACCCGCAACTGGTTGCCAATATTCCATTATGGTATATCAATAGACTGCTGAATTTTCAATACATTAAATCAAGCTGTTTTCTTGCCAACCAAGTTTAATCAATTTAATCTGATTTAAATCGCTCATGCCCAAATTGTGCTTTACATCCGCCATCCTTATATGCTTTGGAATCGTTTCAAACTTAATTTCGCGGCCGAAATGTTGCTTGCGTTTAGCCTTGATGAGTTCCAACCCTACTGAGTCAACCGCAACAGGATCTTTACCTGCAATGATCCCCTTATAGGGCCACACATATCTTCTGTCATAGTGATGCGGCCCGCGACCTTGAAATTGCGGGGTCAATGCACTTAAAATGTTCAACCGTATTTTATCTTTTACCAGCGGCAGCTTCCATACCAGCGCCAGGTCTGCACAGCTATCCGGATGATATCTTGCAGGTGCCGGCGCAAACATGATCATGTTTTTTATACAGCCTCCGATTCCCGACCAGTAATGGGTTCGCAAAGGGCGCACATTAATTATGGCAGTTGCCTTTTGAAATATCGGATTTTGCCGCACACCCCGGTCGTCAATACCGACATGCTCTTTTTTAACACCCACATCTAAAACTCTGCGTTCGACAGCTCTTTCTATTGCATCGGGCGTGGGCATATAGAACCAGACATTACTCTTTATACCTACTATATCATCGGGTTTTATTAGCTGGCGAAACGCCTTGATGGGATCTTTTTCACCGGTTAAGGTCATTACTGCGTTGTCGAGCATTTGCTGAATGGTGTTTTCATCTGTTTTTGAATTTGCATCCAGGGCATTTTTATCTCTTATTAAAACTACTTCTGCCTTTTCCCGAGGCTCTGTCTTTAGCCCGATAGCCGCCCCAAAAGCAAAACCGGCGGTTGTTTTCATAAAATCCCGACGCGTTATCGGCTTTTTCATTTTTTTCATCTCCGAGAAAGCCGATGACGCCCCATCTTCTGCGTTGCCAAGGGCTCGCAGTAGCTTACTACGGCTTCACCCTTGAACGCCTTGAATCTGGAACATCCTCGACTTTCTCTCAATTGAAGTTAAAACCAAGTACAAAATTCTAGTAATATCTTTTTTCGTAACTTCTCAATAACCTCGGGAGAAGAGGGCTTCAGGGTTTTTCAAAAAAGGTGATATCCTGGTCGTCCTCCATGGCATCTCACGGTGACCAAATATTTATGATTCTTGCCAAAACGCTTTGCAACTTCTCGAAGAATTTTACAAATCATAAATATTTGGTCGCCCTTAGATAGCGTATTTGATAGCGCCTTTTTTGAAAAATTCTGAAGCCCGGCTGTTCTCTAAACCTTAACTTATTGAGAATTTACCTTTTTTCGTGTTTTCGTGGTAATCTTTTTCTTCTCCGGCTTGTCCGGGTTAGGGTTTTATTTGGGCCATTAAGTTCATGCCAAAATCCTTTTGATTGGCTTCCAGAACTATAATTAAAATGCTGCCTTGTGTTTTGGTCATCGTCCAGGTCTTGTTTTCCACCTGTACAATCCCTGATTCTTTTGCTTCCGGCATGTAAGCAGCTAAAAAAGTATGATAGGCATCATCGGCGAGATCACTATTTTGGTATTGAACAAGTAATATATATGCAGAATTGTCATTCCCCTTATATTGTCCTAAAACACAATCCGTGTGTTTATCCAGTTTTAAAATATTCTTTTCGGCAAGAAAATACTGCCTGTTCAAAATAGCGGCGGTATGAAAATATCGCAAACTCGTTTCATCTAATGCTTCACGCGGCAAAGCTTTCAGCAGGGCCGGTTTTAAACCTTTAGTATCAATAATATGATCGACTGCTTGTGCCAGTTTGATCATTATGGGTTTGGCGTTTTTCTCATCTCCGGTTGTTATTATCGAGATAAAAAAGCGGTCTTTCCAGAATCGTAATAAGCCCCCGCCATACTCGGATTCCTGGCCGATTCCAATCTCTTCATCTTCACGTTCCACTGAAAAAATACCGAAGGCATCACCGGCACTTCCCATGTCATAAATATCAAGAATGATTTCGGTGTGATCGGAACCAATATATCGTCTGACAAAAACCTGCTGAAAATCAAATGCTAAATAGAGCTCAGCACCGCCATTAATATATTGATAGAGGGTGTTGCGGTTGTAGAATTCATCTTTATCATGTGCTTTCCACGCCCCCACATGCATTGGCAGGAATTGGTACAGTCCTTTTGCATGTATCTCAGAATAGGAAGTTAAAACGAAAACAATTAAGATAACAATAAATGGAAGCGTTTTCATTGCCGGCCTTTTTAAGTGGGGATCACCATGGGAGCCAAGCTAATTTTATGCAATAATCTCTGTGTGCTGCTGTTCCCCCTTGCAACGGGATAAAGCCCTCGCTTGGGCGGGACAGGCTGGGCGAAAGAATCAAAAATATGCGCTATGATAGTTGCATAGCAAAGCTTGGCCTTCAGCCAAACTATTAGCATGATATTAAAAGGATACCATAAAAGCGAAAAAAGTCAATGCCGGCAACCTTAAATTCACGATAACCAAATGAATTGATTGAACTTATTAAAGATCAGGGAAGTTCTTTATAAGCGATCCGGGTTAAGAATGTATTTTGATATCCTGGAGTTTTACCCAGGTTTCTTCCGAATACCAGATATCGGCAAATTCGTGGAGGGAATCCTGCTCTCTTTTGGCCATTTCTTCAGCAATCGGTCCTCTCAACAGGCCTTTTATGCTGCTAAAGGCTGCCGCACTTTTCGAGGCAAAATCCGCGGCGGCCTTTTCCGCTGCTTGCATTAAATTTTCCGCCGGTACGATCTGATCGACAAGTCCCAACCGGGCCGCCTCATCCGGAGAATACATGGTGCCGCTGTATAGGATGGTTTCAGCATTTCTGCTGCCGACACAGAATTTGAGTATTGCGACACTGCCGGCAAACACCGAAGCACCGAAGGTAATTTCGTTTAATGCTATTTTGGCCTTTTCAGGGACCATGACCCGGAGGTCACAGGCGTTGGCTAACATGCAGCCGCCGGCGATGGTATGACCGTTTAAAGCCGCAATTACAGGCTTGGGGAATAAAAACAGATAGCTGCAAAAATTAGCAAACGTAGTCAAATACCTGATAAAGTCATCCTTTGAATAACTCAAAAGTTCCGGAATGTCGAAACCGAAAGAGAAGAATTTACCCCGGCCTGTCAGAATGACAGCCTTGACCTCATCGCTTTTCTCAAGGTCTTGGAAACTGGTTCTTATTTCCCGTAACATCGGCTCGTTAAGAGCGTTTACCTTGCCTCGCGACAGCGTCACAGTTGCAATCTCTCCTGTTTTTGAAACATGCACAAAACTCATACAATCCTCCTAACCCGCATTTCTCGTAAAAAATTTATTTTTGGTTGTGAAAACAATAGAAAATCTGTATTTATATTATACCTTTGATGTACGCAAGCAAAGATAAATCTTTCCTAACTCGGCAATCGCCCAAATTAGGCAAAAATAAGGTCAAAAATGACATCCGCCGCTCCGCATACGGCATTAAATTTGCGTCCGCCGCGTGAAAAACAAAGCGATGAAATGCTCGGCAGCCTGGTTGAGAGCGAGGCGGTAGAAAAAGAGTCGGACGATGAGGAATACATCCTTTGCCGTCAATGTCTGCACGTAATCACAAGTTCGGCTGAACGTATTGCGGTCCAGGGGCTGCACCGGCATACCTTTGCCAATCCTCACGGGATTGTTTTTGAAATAGGTTGCTTCCGATCTTCGAGAGGATGCGGCTATGCCGGTCCCGCCTCGAATGAATTTGCCTGGTTCCAAGGCTTTAGCTGGCGGGTGGCTGTCTGTGTCGGGTGTCTGATCCATTTAGGGTGGCTTTTTACCTCGACGGGTTATGAAAGTTTCCACGGACTGATTCTGGATCGCCTTGTAACCCAAAACCAGTGAAAAGGTAATCAATGGTGAAAAAATCGGACATACAGCAAGGGCAGCAGCTAATCCCCGGGGAAGAATTTTCGATTGCAGATGCTGCGGCTATTTTATCCCATTGATAGCGCGATCAATGTTCGAATCCGGCTCGATAAATATTCAAGCTAACCCTTTGATTTTTGACTCAGGGCACCTTTTATGGCATCTACGGCGCCCTCGATGCTCAAAATTCCGATGTTGATGACCAGGTCGTAGTTAAGTGGGGCTCTTATATCCGCATTAAAATACTTTCTTACAAAAGCCCTGCGGTCAGAATCAGTCCTTACAACCCTCCGCCGAGCCTCTTCCTTATCGATACCAAAATCACGGGTTACATTTTTTATTCTTATCTCCAGCGGTGCAACTATTCGTACACTTAACCTTTTGTCCGGCGGAAGGACGAAATTTGCCCCTCGCCCCACGATGACTGCCCGGCCGTGTTTTCCTATGGTTCCGATAACCTTCATCAAATGCTGGAGATACCGATCAGGCCATAGGTGCCGCTTGTCTACCAGAGACGATATCCAGTCTTCAAGGACTGAAACGCCTTTTTCGTCCAGAGTTTCTAAAAGACGAACACTCACACGGGCGCTTTCAGCCATTTCATGTATAACCTCCTGATAAAATAAGTCAAAGTCAAGCTTTTCTGATAAAGACTTGGCCACGATATTACCACCGCTTCCGGGCTCTCTGGAAATTGTTACAACCGAAATCTCCTCGGCTTCTTTTTTCTCTTTCTTGTCTAAAATTTGCCATTTTTGGACCTGTTCCTCAATGATCTGGTGGATTGAACGTGTTCTAGTTTTCATGTTCCCTCCTTTCATGGCTATGATGTGGACGGGTAACAATTACATAAAAATAGAGTTTATAGCTGTTTTCAAAATTAGGGTAAAATAGCGACTATCCAGCTTGGGCACGAGTTTATGGTATGAAACTGAAGTGGGAAAAGAAAAAGGGATTTTAGCCCGAACTTCTACGGGCTAGAAGATATAAGGCCGCAAACGAAACGTAAAGCGATTCAAGCTCAATAACTTTTTTCAGTTGGCAAATGCCTTGACAGAATCCTTTCAGCATTCACTTCAAGTAAATTGTTTGGCTACGCGTCAATTTTACTTATATCGCAACAAATGTGTCAAGCAAAGAAAGCGGAACTAAGATTACCAGCTTGTCTACAAATTAAAAGAATTTGACATAAATATCGTAATTTTAGATAATTAATATAAACAATCTCTTCATGTCTTTTTGAGTCCCGCTTTAACCTTGATTCACCATCAAAAAAAATAAAAAACCTCGTTGCGCTTGAAAAATCAA
>JACNIG010000099.1 GCA_014383215.1 Candidatus Desulfatibia vada
GGTACTATGAGGATTCCCGCATATTGAATATACAGGATTCCCACTAATACCTGTTCTACTCTGAAAATGGAATGTGATGACGGAAAAATCGGAATGTTATTTTACCCAATTATCGATTTTTAAGTTCGGTATTCGAATAAACTCTTTTTCGTTGTTGGTGATCAGAGTACAGGCGATCGAGAGTGCGTGGGCGGCGATTAGCATATCGAGAGAACCAATGGGCGTACCGTGTTTTTCTAAATGGGCTCTAAGATCGCCATAATATTGGGCGGCTTCATCGTTATAGGGCAATATTTCCAGTGGTGCAACAAACTGCATCAAAGCAATTTGATTCTGTTCAGGCTTTGAGCTTTTTGAAACACCATATAAAAGTTCGCTCAGTGTGATCGACGAAATACCAATCTGCGAAATCTCAGTCTGATTAAAACGTTCTATTACATCAAGTGGTTTTCGTTTAATGATATAAATACACGTATTTGTATCGAGCATGAATTTCATCAGAAATTTTCCCGGGAACCTTGATTAGGTTGATCTCTGCTATCCATAAAGTCATCGGTAAACTGGTCGAGGCTTTTGACTAATGAGGCCCAGGGATCATCTTTTGGCAAAAGGACAACCATTTTGCCTATTTTTTTAATAAAAACATCATTTCCAGAGAATCTGAAATCTTTTGGCAACCTTACAGCCTGGCTTCGACCATTAATGAATATTTTTGCAGTTTGCATGACACACCTCCGATCATTCTTGATAGATACCAGAGTATATATCAAGAGGTGTGGTATGTCAAGATTGATATTAATTGCAAATTGAGAGTAGAACAATGGCATGAACGCTGACTGGGATTTCGCTACGCTTCATCCCAGCAGGTTATGCCCACGTTATGAACCATTGAAATAAAAGGATAGTCAGGAAGGAGTTTTCATATGCCAGTAGAACACATGGTAGACGAAAAGACAGGCATCATGCGTGTGCGACGTTGGGGTGAAATTACAACCCATGATGAAGAGGCTGCATTAAAAAGGCGCAATAAAGATCCCCTTGTTGTACCAAACATCCCTGTAATCGTTGATTGTAGAGAAGTCGATCCACCGGAGACAACAGAGGTTGTTCAATATATAGCAAACCAAGTTACGGCTTTAGCAGCAGACTTGGACTGTGGACCAGTAGCAATAGTTGTCAGCAGCGATGTGGAATATGGGATGGCCCGTATGTATATGGCTTTAACCCATTTGAAGCATCCTAACACAATGGTTTTTCGAAGCAACGATAATGCATTGAAATGGTTGCGGAAACAGATCCAAAAGACGTATTCTAACAACCCCGATTCATAACCTGTGCCTGGACGCAGACGGGCTAAAAACCGCGCCCGCTGGTCAGGCACGCCGTTAGTGCCCTGAAGAAATGAATTGTTCCGCTGCTGCCGCAAGAAGTTCGGAACGTTTCATACCGTGTTTTCCCCTATACTCATCCACATCATTAAGGAGAGATTCGGGGAAGATGACGTTAAACCGCTTTTTGGGCTCATTGATAATTTGACTTTTTGGTTTTGGAATCGGCTTGCCATGTTTTTTAGCAGTCTCAATCCATAATTTCATAGCTGTCTCTATTTCTTTAAGAGCTTCTTCAGGGGTTTCTCCAAAAGCGGAGCATCCTTTAAGCTCTTCGACTTCAGCTATATAATCATCGTCGCCTTCGGGGTCGGGAAATATTTTTACGGTATATTCCATTTTTAAAGGTATTATAATGTGTAATTACACATTTGTCAAAATAATAATCACACGAAGGCACTAACCTGCAATTTAACCCGGACTGGCCTACCGCGCGCTTCGCTTGCTATCGGCCATCCGGTTAATTGCGCGTTGGCCTCTAAAAAAGAGAGAAGAAACCAATGAACATCTTCGATGAATTTATAGGAATAATAAAGCATATTGATCGTGAAAAAATAAGGTATGCTCTCGTAGGGGGCATATTGCGTTTAATACCGACCTATTGCCCCTGGTTTTATACATCAGGTTATAAATTTGAAGTATTTGCGTTTTTGCAGATGAATCATTATTGGATGACTCCAGCTATTTTTTTAAAATTAAAAGGAAAAAACAAGAACCCTTGACGATAGTATCTTTTTGGGTTATTATGTTTGCAATGATTAAAATATTTAAATGCAAAGAGACTGAGAAAATATTTCAAGGTCGGTTTTCTAAAAAATTGCCGCATGACATACAGCGACTTGCGGAAAGAAAACTAATTATGATCCATAGAGCGGCTAATCTTAATGATCTTCGAGTTCCACCTGCAAATCGACTGGAGAAATTGAGCGGCAACCGTGAAAGACAGCACAGTATACGAATAAACGACCAGTGGCGTATATGCTTCGAATGGCGCGAAGACGGTGTATACAGTGTTGAGATAGTCGACTATCACTGAGGAGGTAGTACAATGAGAGATTTTCCGCCAACACACCCTGGCGAAATATTGCTTAAGGAATTTTTAGAGCCAATGGGAATATCCCAGTATCGGCTTGCAAAAGATATTGGCGTTCCTGCCATGCGAATTAACAAAATTGTTCGTGGTGAAAGAGGGATTAGTGCTGACACAGCTCTAAGACTGGCCCGGTATTTTGGGATGTCTGTTGATTTTTGGGCAGGTATTCAAGTTCATTATGATACTGAAATGGCTAAAATGAATTTAGGCAATCGCTTAGAGAAAGAAGTAAAAGTTCTTGTTCCAGCAGCCTAAAAAGAATGGTGGTCGGGCCGCAGGAACATCTTGATATAATTAAAACGTTTAAATTTTGCGTCAAATAAGGCCTTAAAAGGGGATTTTGGGGGCCAAAAACACAATTTGAAGAGAAAAATCTCCCTCGCTCAGTTCAAAAAAGAAAGAACGCCTACCAAATAATAAACGGAGTGTGTAACTTCCGGGACATCCTAAAATTATAACATTCGTGGCGGTTCCAGGAAGAAACTTATAATCTAAAGGGCGTTGGGTCCTAACGGCTCCCTAAATCCGGGATACACCTACGGAGGTCGCGGATATGATCACAACACTCGTTCAAATTAAGCTTTCGGAACCATTGTCTCTTGATAAAGCGCAAGAAGTTTTTGCAGGTACAGCACCAAAATATCTAAAATCTCAAGGGCTTATTCGCAAGTACTATCTGCTTTCAGAGGATGGAGGAACAGCAGGAGGCGTATATCTCTGGGAATCGCGTAAAGCCGCAGAAGAGCTTCACACAGATGACTGGAAAGAATTTATTGTACAGAAGTACGGGACGAAGCCGTCGGTGACCTATTTCAATAGCCCTGTTATTGTTGATAATTTGCTTGGAGAAATCATCAAGGACGTTAATAAATAGTGAGGAATGGGGGTCGGGCCACAGGCCACAGAAACATCTTGATATAATATATAAAACGTGAGGTTTAGATGCCAACTCGCAGAGATATTATAAAATTATTTAGCCGATTATTCCTGTGGGGCGCCACAATTATTGGAATTGGTCTTTCTGGTGGTTCTACTCTTTTTGCCAAGATTAAGAAACGTATTATTCCCGAAAATACCGACCCGCATAGTCTGCGCAATTCAAATCCCGAGTCCTTGGACACTCGAAACCTTCAGGTCATGCCATTGGAAGCATTCGGAACTATGGGAGATAAGGATGCACCCTTCAATCCGGATACCTGGCGGCTTAAGGTAAGCGGAGCGGTTCGAACACCCCTTGAGCTGACCTATGACGAGATTTTGGCTATGCCGCCTATCGAACGTAAGGTTTTGTTGGTCTGTCCCGAAGTTTTTACCAACCATGGCAAGTGGAAGGGAATTTCATTTAGGGGACTTATGAAAAAGGCCGATCCTTTTTTGTAGACTCATTGTGCGCAGATAGAGAGGAAATATGGATTTAAATACACTTGGGTCGACCCATCATCGCGTTTCTCCAATTGGGTTTGGCCTGGCAGCACTTGGGCGGCCGGGCTATATCAACATTGGACATGTTGATGATCTGGATGCAAACTACGATGTTGCGGCAATGGAGACTCGTGCACATGCAGTGCTCGATGCGGCTTATGAGAGTGGTGTGCGGTTTTTTGATGCCGCGCGGTCTTATGGTCGTGCAGAGGAGTTCCTTGGCAACTGGTTGAGGAAGAGGGAGCTGTCGCCGGAGGCCGTGGTGGTCGGTTCCAAATGGGGTTACACGTATACTGCTGACTGGAAGATCGATGCCAAAGCTCACGAAGTGAAGGAGCATTCCCTGGCTGTCTTACAGCGTCAATGGCGTGAGAGCCAATCGAATCTGGGATTGTACCTGGACCTCTATCAAATTCACTCGGCGACGATTGAAAGCGGTGTGCTTGAAAATAAGAAAGTTCTGGCTGAATTAGCACGCCTAAAAAGTGAGGGGATGGCTATTGGCCTTTCGGTGAGTGGTTCTCGGCAGAGGGAAGTGATCGAGCTGTCCTCAAAATTGAAAGTTGACGGGGCGCTTTTGTTCGACTGTGTGCAGGCCACATGGAATCTACTGGAGAAGTCAGCAGGTGCAGCGCTGGCAAGGGCAAGAGATATGGGGGTTGGGGTGATAGTCAAGGAAGCGCTTGCCAATGGTCGATTGACTGAGCGGAACAGGGAATCGGCATTTGCACCCAAACTGGAAATATTGAAGCGTGAAGCGAAACGGTTGAGGACAACGGTTGATGGTCTGGCCCTGGCAGCTGTTCTTGCGCAGCCATGGGTGGATGTAATGCTGAGCGGGGCAGCGACCATTGAACATCTAGAGTCAAACCTGAGAGCAGTCGAAGTGATGTGGGATGATAAAGCCGCATCGGAACTGTATGAGCTGGCAGAAACCAAAGAAACCTACTGGGAGATTAGAAGTGGATTGGGATGGAACTAAAAAGAGCCTCTGCGGAATGGGGGTCGGGTCGCAGGAACATCTTGATATAATAAATAAAACGATTAAATTTTGCGTCAAATAAGGTCGTAGATTCAAATAATAATTGAGATCATTCCACAGAGTGAAATGGTGGCAGGCCTTGACCTATAACACTATCAATTCGAGGTGAAACATGACTCCAGAGGAATTCCGAGCTATCATGGCCTATCTCAGGGAGAGGGTGCACCTGGGTACCCAGGAGGCCAAGAGCCCGGTCGTCATAACCTTTCATGCGCCGACGGAAGAAGAGATGATGGATGCGGGACTGAATGCTGAAGGGGTGAAGCGGATACTCCGCGTCCCATGGTGGGAGGATATGGTAGCGGACATCGTCGAAACTCCGGATTATTGTGATCCCGGCGATTCGCCGCAACAGGTTCTCGAGTATGCCAAGGATGTGGTTTCGGACTACATCCGCAAGCGGTTTACACTCAATGGCGAGTAGAGATTGGGCCGAAAGACTATTTATGGATGGGCACTAGTTAGTTGCCATGGCCCGACCCCAACTATGCCTTTTAGCACGAACAAAGAGCCATCAGCTATGAACCGATCTAAGGATATGCGATCATGAATTTCCCTGTCGCACGCTACATCGACCCTGCCATGCAGCAGTTTCGGCCGGAACAGCTTGCCATCACGGTTGAAAAAAACGGCAACCGCCGCTTCACCAAATCCAGCAACCCGACTCGTTTCGGAAAGTATGCCGAGATCAGGACCCGCGACCATGAATTCCATTTCAACCTGAACGGTCAGATCAGGTTCATCCGCGGCCTCGGCAGCGACTGGCCCCACCCCTTCGAAGCGTTGAAACGCACCGACGGCAACGACTGGGTCTACTATTCGGTCGGTGCGGCCATTCAGCAGCGAGGCATCCGCGACTGGCTGGGGGAATATTACCTGCCCTGTTTCGCCTATCAAAGCAACGCGATCGTCAACTTCACCCCCTATTTCCTCCCCGTCGTCACCGGCGCGTTCGCGGCCTGGGCCCAGCTGTACGCCAACATCCGCACCATGCCCATGGACGGGTTGCCTTCCGGAACCAGGGCGTTCCTGAACCGTGTCGCCGAAAACGACGACAGCGCGTTGCATGCCCGTGCGGAAGACCTGCACACCATCATCGGCGGCCAGGTGTCCGTCTTACCTCCGGACACGCACCACGTTGATTACGAGGTGATTCCCCTTAACATTGCCGACGGGTGTCTCTACCATTGCAAGTTTTGCTGCGTGAAATCCTCCCGGCGCTTTCACCCCCGCTCCATGGAGAACATCCGCGAGCAGATCCGGAACCTGAAAGACTTCCACGGCCGCAACTTGCAAAACTACAACGCTCTGTTCCTGGGCAACCACGATGCCCTCGCAGCCGGTGCAGATCGTGTTTGCATGGCGGCATCCGAAGCATTCAGCGCCTTTGACATCGGGAATGCCAATATAGGCTACCCTCGGCTGTTCGTGTTCGGCAGCGTGGATTCTTTTTTAAAGGGCGGGGACACGCTATTCGAAAACCTCGACAGGTTGCCCTTTTTTACTCACATTAACATCGGCCTCGAATCCGTAGACGCAGAAACGCTGGCGGAAATCGGCAAGCCCCTTGCGGTCGCGGACATCCATGAGGCCTTCCGGAAAATGACGGACGTCAATCGGTCACATGAAAACATCGAGATCACGGCTAATTTTCTCCTGGGTGATCGGCTGTCCCCGGATCACCACCAGTCCCTCGCGGATTTGCTTGGCAACATTTCCGATATCCCCCCCGGAAAGGGCGCCGTCTACCTTTCGCCCCTGGCCGGCCACCATCAAGAGTGTGACGATCTGCTGCAATCCTTCTTCGAGATAAAAAACAAGAGCCGGCTTCCGGTATTCATTTACCTGATCCAACGGTTATAAGAGATTCAACTAAAAATGGGAGCGCATCCTGATTAGTGATTATATGTTAATTTAAATCAAAATCTATAAAGCAAAGCCTGAAAGGAACTTGCTATGCATAATGAAACGCCTAATTGCGCCCAATGCCCCTACAAATCCTCAGACCGCATTTGCCGCACAGAAGACGGTAAATCCCCCGATTTCTGCCCCACCCGGAACATGCCGGAGCTTGTGGAACAAAGCCTGAAGGAATACAATAACACCCCCGGAATCTGCGAATTTACCAAACAGGCCTCTATCCAGGAAGCGGACGGATATATGAACCGGGATCTCGGATATGAACACGTCAGAGCCTCAAAAACCCGGATCGAAGAAATCATGGGGTTTGCCGAGAAGATGAACTACAAACGTCTCGGCATGGCTTTTTGCATTGGCCTGAGAAAAGAGGCAAAGGTTGTGGAAAAGCTTTTTTCATCCAAAGGGTTTGACGTGGTTTCAGCGGTCTGCAAAGTGGGTAGAATCTCCAAGGAACACATCGGGGTCGGCAAAGATCAGCAGATCGCTCCGGACACGACAGAGGCCATGTGCAATCCGGTCTTGCAGGCCATGATCCTGAACAAGGGAAAAACCGACTTTAATGTGCTTCTGGGGCTGTGTGTAGGCCACGATTCCCTGTTTTTCAAGTATACCGAAGCTCCCTGCACAGTCCTTGCCGTCAAAGACCGGTTGCTCGGCCACAATCCTCTGGCAGCAGTATATAATGTAGACAGCTATTACCGTTGTTTGAAGTAAACCCCTATTCAATAATAGAATTGTAAAAAATGATTCAAAATCTGGAAACGTGGTCACATCTTGATGCAGGGAGCTTCAAAAAAATATGACGGCCAGGGTTGTAATACAGAAAAGCTGAATTACTTTAGCTACTCACCCTGCCGAACCGCGGCGGGGTGTTTTTTTGCATAATCGCACAACGTCTTAAAAAAACTCAGGAGATAAAAAAATGACAGACATTTCAAAAATCACGCTGTACAGCGGCGGCCACAAGGGGGCTGAGGCGGAATTCGGCAAACTTGCCGAGGCCTGGCACATGAAAGAGGTGAATATATCATTTGAAGGGCACAATGCCGAGCGCACCCGGGGCGTCCGGGTACTGAACCGGGAAGAGCTGCAAAAGGGCGATGTCAGCATGGAAATTGTGTCCAAGCGGATGAAACGCACTTACTCCCAGACGGATAAGATCCGAAAAGTCATCCAGTCCATTTTTCACATGGTCAATAGCGGCTACCATGTCATTGCGGTCGGGTGGATACAGGAGGACAACACCGTCAAGGGGGGAACCGGCTGGGGGGTCGAGTTGGCAAAACTATTTAACCGGCCGCTGAGCGTCTATGATCAGGAACGAAAGGGGTGGTTTTCCTGGGAGGACAGCCAATGGGTTGAGAACACACCGGTGATTACCTCAGATACGTTTGCCGGCACCGGCACCCGCAACCTCTCCGATGACGGCCGGCAGGCCCTTCGCGATCTTTTCATCCGCTCTTTCGGTCCTGCGGAATAAAAAAATAGTGAATGAATAGTGAATAAAGAATCCTGGCCCAGAGGACCAGGCCTTGGTTTGCCCCTGAAAGGGGCTGTTTTCTTTAAAGTCAGACAAGTTAAAAGTGCCTAAAGTGATCTAAAGTGCCTAAAGTTATGGAGTCACTTTGCTCCACTAAATTTATATATAATTTGCATAATTCCTTAACTTTAGCTCACTTTAGCTCACTTCAAACTTTAGGCACTTTTAAGGTTTTCGGCAGAGCCGGGTATCTCTGACCTGGCCCATAGAACCAGATTTTTCAGGACATAATAAAATTTATTTGTGGACTTACCGGATGCCCCCAGAAAGCTTTATTTCGAAGATAATGGATTGATCAAGCCTGCCTTTCCATGAACCTTCGGCAGCGCGCTAAGATTTAAAGCAATACCGCCCAGTTCGGTCTTGTGAAAAAGATTAGCCCCGCAGGCTTTCAAAACTACCGGAAAACCGATTTTTTTAGCCTCAACCGCGGCTGAATTTGCACTGTGGGCGACAGTTTCACGGCTTATCGGAATTCCAAAGCGTAAAAGAAAACGCTTGGCGTCATATTCGCTCAGGGCCATTTGTCCTCTTGCTACCGCTTTATTTATAATTTCAGTCGCTTCAAGATTCTTAACGCTCGTCATACCCGCTCCATTCTTCAATAGTCAGTTTTGGGCTTTTTAAGTTTTAAGTAAATTCTCAATAACCTTGGGGGAAAAGGGCTTCAGGGTTTTTCTGAAAGGTGATATCCTGGTCGTCTGCCATGGCATATCACGGTGACCAAATATTTGTGATTGCTGCGGAAACGTTTTACAACTTCTCGAAAAATTATACAAATCATATATATTGGGTCACCCTTAGATAGCGTTTTTGATATCGCCTTTCAGAAAAATTCTGAAGCCCGGCGATTTTCTAAACCCTAACTTATTTAGAAATCGCAGTATTGAGTTTTAAGTAACTCAAGGGTCGGGAAGTTTTCTCATATGGTCGCTTCATGGAAAATCTTTTTTTAAACCGTGTGAACTCGCGTATAAGGGCTCGTAAAGAAAGAACAGA
>JACNIG010000145.1 GCA_014383215.1 Candidatus Desulfatibia vada
CTTCCAACTCTTTCAAAACCGGCTTTATCGGAAAATTCATGGCGCCATATCGCATAAGAGCATCCTTTCAAAGAAATCAGTTCTCGCAAGGGTCAAGAGTAGATGACCCCTTTATCATCTCCTACAGGACCTGGCGAGATAGCGCTGCTTTCATGGATTACCCGGTCAATGGCGTCAATTCTGGGCAGGGCCTGAGTGGGGACATTGTCAAAAGTGACACCCGGCGTGTTTCGAAGAGCATTGAGCGGAATGATTTTGTAAAATCCCGGAATTTCTTTAAAAACACTCATCTCATTTAACATGATTTATTACCTCTTGGAGATTATCCCGTTTACCTTCAGATTATACAATAAAAGTTATGATTCGGCCATTCTTTACTTTAATGCCATAAATTGAGGGGTATCTACCCATGCCTTTCCGGCCTTGGGACCATTCCGCCTTGCGGGAAGGTTTAAGCGGGGAATTAAACCCTACACATTTAACCCTGTCCTTCAAACGATTAAGATAATCCGTGTAACCTGCGAAATCTGCCTGCCCCGTAGGTAGGAACTATCGTACTGGGGCGGATTAAAGAAGATGTTTTCATTGACTTATTCCTTATTTTCAACAATATTACTAACCATTAGTCCCAGAATAGTAAAGGGGTCTGCCTTTGACTCTTGCTCGTAACCCCCAAAAACAACAAGAGTCAACGGCAGACTTGACCCCCTTTCATGCAAATATGCGTTTCGAGAATCCTATTCAGTATAATTATCCAAAGCCAATTTCAGAAAGGGTAGAAACGCATAAAATCATGGGCGTCCCCCTTTACTATGCTCTTGAGTGAAACGCCTTTGCCTTCGAACCACCTCTTACTGAAGGGCTTTCTTAAGAGGATGGCAGGGTGGTTTTTTTCCAGGGCCGTTCATCGCTCTAAACCATTGGGAGCGTCTTTGAAACTATTGCCTGAAAGCGAGCTCCCTGCCGATTTAGCCTGGGCCAAGGGATCCCCCAACATAGCGGGCGGCTTTGCACGTTTTGCGGCGGCGATTGATACGGCCGGCAAAGCCGCAATTCCCGAAGATGTGCGTGACTGCGTCGTGAAACATGTACAAGCCTGGGATGGCAGAGATCCGGGTCTCGGTCGGCAATGGGTTGAGGAGGTTATAAGAGGGTTGGGTGAGAAATCTAAAGATATTGGACGACTCGTTTTGCTGACCGCACTCGCGCCCTATCAGGTTGATGAAGGGATCGTTAATGCCTTCACCGCCCACAGCATTGGAAATGACAGACTTCTCGGTGCGTTGGCCTGGGGTAGTTTCACGGCTGCGAGAAAAATCGGCACATGGCTACCTGCTTCTTAACTAATGTGTTAGGCCTGATTCCTAATAAAGGGATTGATCCCTCGGCGTATTTTGTAGTATAAGGAGTTTGGAAACCGATTTTTGCAATTATTTTCTCACGGAGGATATAGGCATGGAAATGAAAATGTCACTTGAAGAGGCCAAACAACGTGCATTGGAGCTCATGTACCGGGGATATCACTGAGGGCCTTCCATCCTGCAAGTTATGTGGGAGGTATATGATCTGGACAATGAAGATTTTTTATGGACCGGTATTCCATTCCTGGGAGGTATCGGTGGCTATCAGAATGCCCCCTGCGGGGTGGTGTCGGCATCGGCCGTGTGTCTTGGGCTGCGGCACCGCTGCCCGATGAGCGATAAAGAGGGGGCCAAACAGGCCCGCCACGCCGTGCGCGCCTTTTCGGCGAAAATCGTTACGGAATTCAACCGGCATTTCGGGGACATTACCTGCCTGGGGCTTATCGGCATGGACTTTTCCAAACCCGGTGAATACCAGAAGTTTCTGGAATCGGGTGTCTGGAAGGACAAATGCGTAAAATATGTAGAGTTCATGATTGAAAAACTTTATGAGCTTGAGGACAACAAGGGGCTGTTTGTGCTGGCACCGTGACACCCTGAATAAACCTGTTGAGATCGTGGGTGGTTTCAAAAGGGTAAAACCGTTCTACATCTGTTTGAAAAGGTGTTCACAAGACCTGGACACGGAAATGGTCTGATCAGTATGTTCAAAGGCGATCATCATCTGGTTGGTAAATGAACGTTTGATGAGCTTGATTTTTTCTATATTGACTATGGAACTTCTGTGTACCCGCCAGAACTGATCAGGATCAAGCTCTTTTTCAAGCTCTTTTATCGGGGTTTTAATCAAAAATTCCTTTTGAGCGGTTTGAACAACACTGTATTTATCCTCAGCCTTAAAAAATAGGACCTCGGAAACCGGAACAAATCTCAATTCCTCCCCGGTTTTCACCTTGATAAGCCTTAATCTTTCAGGGACATCCCTGTTTTCAAGCACCTGGATGATTTTTTTCATTTTGATCTCAAGCCCGGAATGATCCGGTTTTGATTTTAGGTGGCTTTTCAGCCGGGCTATGGTATTTTCAAGCCTGCTGTCAGTAACCGGTTTTAAAAGATAATCCACGGCCTCGCTTTCAAAGGCTTCCACGGCATAATGATCATAGGCTGTGATAAAGACAATCTTGCAGGTATTATATATTTTTTTTGCCACCTGGATACCTGAAAGCCCCGGCATTTTAATGTCAAGAAAGGCAATATCCGGCGTTGTTTTTTCAATAAGCGCCAGAGCCTCTTTACCGGTTTGTGCTTCACCGCATATCTCAAGTTCGGGCCACAGGCGGTCAAGCATGATTCTTAATCCTTGTATCAAAATCTCTTCGTCATCTGCAATAACTGCTCTATGATGATTCATAAGGCACCTCTATAATCGCTTTAATTCCCGAAGGCCTGTTTGACCTTAACACAAGGCTCCCTTTGTCTCCATAGATATTCTCCAGTCGTGTGCTGACATTATTTATGCCGATCCCGGCCTGGTTTGCATCCTGGTCCAGGCCTTTTCCGGTGTCTGCAATAATGATTTTCAGCTTGCCGTCCTCAATAGTGCATTCTATGGTGATGGTCCCGCCGTCCTCTTTGGGCTCAAGACCGTATTTTATGGAATTTTCAACCAGCGGCTGAATAATCATGGGCGGAAACGGGATCTGACCGGTATCTGTGCGGTCATTTATGGTATAGGACAGCCTTTTGCCCATACGTATTTTATAAATATCAAGATACCTTTTCACAAGCTCCAGCTCCTGGTCAAGGAAGATCATCTCCTGCCGGGTTCTTTGCAGGGATATTCTTAAATATTCGTTAATATCAATGAGCATGGCCTTGGCCTTATTTGTATCGATTTCAAGCAGGGAAACCACATTTGAAAGGGTATTAAACAGAAAATGGGATTCGATCTGGGCCTGGAGAAGCCGCAGGGTTGTTATGGCCGATTCTTTTTCAGTGGTCAGCCGTTTAATTTTTTCCTGTTGAATCTGTTTTTCAGATTCCTCGATTTTGGCCCGGGAGGAGAAAAAATAAATGGCCGGCACCCCGAATACAATGCCAAAAGCAAAGGTATAGATAAAGACATCCTTTAAAAAATAATCAATGCCCATACCTTCGGTAAAATACATGAATATCCAACTGATAAAAGAGCCGAAAAGAATCCCGGCAATCAAACCGAAAATGATCCCTGCAATTAACCCTTTGATTCCCTTTCTGCTGCCAAAATGCATTGCTGTGGTAACAAACAGGCATATGGAAAGTCCAATGAACTGGGATATGATAAATAGGTGTGAAAACTTATCTTTATCCAGCACAAGGTAAAATAACACAAGGGCAAACAGGGTGTTGAAAATTGCAGTAATGGCCAACTTTTTTGTAATCTCTTTTTTTGTCATTTTGTATGTATTCATATCCATGATTGAATTCCTTTGGGCCTATGATACTAAATCCGGTATGTCTTCGCAACACCATTCATCCTGTGTTTTAAACAGTTCATCCTGCATATTCAGCAACCTGTCTCAATGAAATTGCATTAAGAAATTATCTGATTAAAATAGGCTTCAGTCAAGTAACTACTCAGAAGGTAAATGGTGACATCTCTTTAATGATTCAATTATTCCAAAGGGAAAGTGGCCAGTGATGGTCTTTGTAGGGTTGCGAATAGGATGTAGGTTTTCTTTGTGTGCGCCTTCGCCGGTATCCCTGCTGCGTGAGACCTTTTTGATTCAACTTTATCCGGTTCAGGAGGTTCAAAATGAAAAAATTTAGATTGTTGCTCATTATTATCAGTCTCACATTATTTGTTTCAATAGCATATGCTCAAACTGGAACGATCACCGTTGAAATCTCGGGGATACAGGGTACTGAAGGGCAGATTTCAATCGGATTGTACACGAGCGAGGAAGGCTTTCCTGAAACAGAAAAGTCTTACAAAGGCATAAATTCTAAAGTGACGGGTGAAGAAACTGTTGCCGTTTTCCAGGAGGTTCCTGCCGGAACCTATGCAATAGCGATTTTCCACGACACCAATTCAAACACCAAACTTGATAAGAATTTCCTCGGAATTCCTAAGGAGGGTTATGCGTTTTCAAATAATGTATTTGGCACATTTGGCCCACCCGACTTTGACGATGCTTCGTTCGAATTAGATGGGAACAAGACGGTAAAGATCAAAATGGGATATTAGAATTGTGGATTGCAGATTGCGGATTGCGGACTGCGGATTTGTGCAGGCCATCGTTTACGTGCAATTCGATCCGGTTGGGTTCCCTGTTTACCGAATAATTTTCCTCGTTTTAGTACCTATTTGTTCAAATCACATCATATTTGCGCAGGATTTGTTATATAGCCATAGTGGGCAGAAATTAATTCACGACGAAGATCACGAAGATACCATAAAGCCATTCAGTTACCCATTTTTCGTGCCCTTCAGCGCGAGATCTTTTCTTTTCCGGTTTATCCGGGTTAAGGTATATGCAGGCACGAGGTCATACGGCAACCGATCTTCATAAAAAATGGAAGGCGGAGTCGTCCTGTATGAATTACCTTCATTTTTAAATCCGCAATCCAAAATCGAATTGGGGGAACCATGAAATTCATAATAAAACACTTACCGTTTGCCGGAATAATTGCGATTAACTCCCTGGCGATTGCAGGGAGATATCGCCTGGAAAGTCTTAAATCCTATGTCTTCATCATAAGCGCTATTATACTCTTGAATTTGATAATAGCGATTCTAATAAAAGTAAAAAGCTATTTTAATTACGGAATTTCGGGGATTATGATACTCGGGGCATTTTCCGTGTTTTTAGCGCCCTCATTAGGACAGATATATCTAAAAAACGTCATAACAGCTCTATATGTGGGCCTATTTTCCGTGGCACTATTCCCCCCTTTGTTCAAACTGGACCCTTTCACCTATGAATTTTCAAAAAAGAATTATCCTGAGGCCATAACCAAAACAGACCAATTCAGGAAAATAAACATCATCATCAATTATATCTGGGCGGCTTTGTTTGGGATTTGTATTATTTTATCCAAAATAACATATTCCGATGATGGGGGCATACAGGTCATTCTTTCAAGTATTATCCCAATCGTTTTGCTGCTTGCAGTGGGCATACCGATAAACAGGAAATTGCCCGCAATTTTAATGCAAACGACTCAGGGAGAACAAATGCATTTCGAATCGATAAAAGACTTATTCGAGGCAATGCCCTTTGGACTAAATAAAGGGCTCGCTGAAGGACTCGATACGATTATTCAATTTCATCTAACAGGTGAGGAACCTACCGACGGATATTTGACCATCAAGAATCTTGAATGCACATATACTGGGGGTACTCATCCAGAACCCAAAACAACTATCAGGGCCGATTCGAAACTCTGGCTTGCAATTTCGAACAACGAAGTGTCCGGTGACCAGGCGTATATCAATAAAGAATATACCGTGGATGGTGATATGACGATATTGTTAAAACTCGGTGATTTGTTTGCCCCGTCAAGTGAAGCTGAAGAGGATGTAAAACAAAAACCGAAAGAGATCGATTTTGAATACAAAACATTTGAACCGGGACGGATTAAGAACATTGTTGTTTTCGATGGGGGCCCGCGAAACACCAAATTCAGCAAGACGACGTTTATGGTGAATCATTTTTGCAGGGGAGCCAAATCGGCAGGCGCCGAAATTGAATATATCAAGCTGAAGGATATGAAAATTAATCCCTGCACAGGTTGTTATACGTGTTGGACGAAAACGCCTGGGGAATGTATTTTTAAAGATGATATGAGCGATCTGCGGCTGAAATTCAGAAAAGCAGATCTAATTATTTTTTCTTCGCCACTTTATATTTTCAGCGTGACCGGTATAATGAAAAATTTTCTGGACCGCAATTTGCCGAATATGAAACCCTATATGCTAATTGAAAACGGGGAAACAAAACACCCGCATCGTTATCCTGAGGATCGACAGCAAGGCTTTGTTGTGTTCAGCGCTGCCGGATTCCCCGAAGTGGATCATAATTTCGACGGGTTAAAAGGCATGTTCCGCTGTCTTCACAGTCACTCTGAAAAGTCATTTTTGATGGGTGAATTTTATATGCCCGGAGCAGAACTGATCTCTCAACCTGTATATGGTGAAAGACGCAAAAAAATCGAACTGGCATGTTCTAATGCCGGAGAGCAGGTTGTAAAAGAAGGGGAAATCAATATGGAGTTTATGGAAGCTGTGTCAGATGTGGAAATTACACAGAAAAAATTTCAGGAGCAGGCGGATTATTTTTGGGAATCATTAGACGGGAAAGCGTCATATCTCAAAAGGTCTCCTAAATTGGAATACACCGGTGATATCTGAATATTTCGAGACGTCAAAGAGATGCAGGAAGATATCCCAACCCTAACCCGGATAAACCGGAACAGAAGAGGTCTCACGCAAAGGCGCAGCAGGGACATCGGCGAAGACGCAAAGGCTTAAAACGTATCATTCTGCCCACAATGGCTATAGAGCCGACGCATAAACTCACAAAATATTGATAATTCAGGCTGTTAACCCAAAACAATAGTTGACATACATTGTAATATGTGCTATCAGTTCATACTACATATTGTGCTTTAAGAGTATTTTAAGCAAATAATTGCACAAGACCGGTATGAACTGGAAAACATTTTACAAAATTAGGCAAAGGAACCGTTTGTTAGCATTTGCCAAAACACTACAGTCAACAAACTGAGGACAAAAATGATAAACCTGAGGGCTAAAATGTGATCTAAGCGACGACAGGCTAACGAAACGAAGTAACGCTTCATTCCAGGCCTACTTAGTTCTACTTTGTCACTTACCACGTAGGGATTTTTTTTGAGATATGTTATTGATTTAATTTGTTTTTTATCTTGACATGATCGAGATAACATGTTAGTTTTGAATTATGAAAAAGCGAAATCAATGGGGCGTTGGTATGAGCACCAACAGCCCACCAGAACAATCGTAGTTTTACGAAAGGAGCTACAAATGCCAACAGGCCGCTCAGGGGCATGAGAAAAGAATATGGGGTCACATCTTGATTTGTGAATTAATCTATGATATTTTCATTTACATAAAAGAGAGAGGGAACAGGAGTAAAGGTGGCGAGACCCTGGAGAATTCAATACGACGGTGCATATTACCATGTCCTTTCGCGAGGGAACGAGGGGCGAGATATCTTCTATGACCGTGAGGACCGGAAGGTGTTTCTCGAAACCCTAGGGGAGACCAGCGAACGGTTCGATGTGGAGGTATACGCGTTTGTTCTTATGAGTAGCCACTACCATATTCTACTCCAGACAAGGGGTGCCAATTTGTCCAGGGCCATGCAATGGTTTGAGTCACGTACACCAGAAGGTTCAATAACAGGCATTTCAGGGCCGGTCATCTGTTTCAGGGGCGATTCAAGAGCATTCTGGTGGAAAACGATGCCTACGTGGTAGAGCTGTCCTGCTACATCCATAGAAACCCCCTCAGGGCTGGAATGGTGAAAAGGCTGATCGATTACGGCTGGAGCAGTTATCCGGTATATGCCTACGGCCGGAAAGGTCCTGACTGGCTGAAAACAGACCTCATTCTGGCCCATTTCCAGGGTGAGGACCCGCGGGGGGCCTACCGGAGAAAAGTGCAGTCCTATGCTGGAGAGGAAAAACGGTTGTGGGAAGATTTTCGACAGGGATTAGCCCTTGGCACCGGCCGGTTTGTGGATCTCATAAAAAAGCGATATCCCACCGGGAGACCCCACCGTGAGATCCCGCGGCAGAGGGGTGTGGTTGGCAGGGTAAATACGGAAGAGGTCATCAAAAAGGCTTCTGGATTATTCAACTGTGATACGGCCGGGTTTAAGGAAAAGGATCGTCTTTACGGAAAGGACAAGGACAAGAGAGATCTTCTGGTGTTCTTTTTATGGGAGGGGGGAGCTTATAACAACAGGGAAATCGGAGACATGTTCGGTATTACCTACTCGGCTGTCAGCCACATTGTGAAACAGGTGAAAGCTAAAGTGAAAACAGATCAGGATTTCCAGAACAACTACGCGCTCCTCAATTCACAAATCAACATAATGACCCCAGATTCTCTCACTAAATAATGAGAAAACTCAAATACTTCATTGTGCTTATCATCGTTATCATTGTGGCGTTGCTTTTCGTCCCGAATTCCCCTCTCCTTCGACCTTTCGTAAAACATCTGAAAAGCAAGATGGAAGAAAATTGGAAATGCAAAATTGAAGATACAAAAACCGATTTTGACCTTCTGAAAGGGAAGATAAGATCGGAAAATCTCGACATAAAGACTGTGAGAAATACAGATATCAGTTGGCACCTTAAAATAAAAGGGGTGACTGTTGACATTGATTATTCCTCCTTAATTCATGGAAATCTAATTTTAAATGAAGTAATTTTGGATGATGTTTTTCTTGAAATAGATAAAAAACAGAGCAAGAAAATCCATACGCAAAGTCAAAAAACTCAGGATAAGCCTGAAAAAGCTATACTCATTACCCATCTCTTAATTCGTGGATCATTTGAAGTGAATTATCGTCTTGATTCAATATTATCCGAAAGCATTAGAGTGAAAAATGTCAAAATAAAGAAGAAAGATATCTTCCTTGTCGGGACACCAAAGGACCTTCTTTTTCCTCTCATGAAGGAGACCACAAATAGAAGAAAATTTGTTATAGATAGACATGGAAGCGAAATAGGCCTTAAAAAAGGAGGACGCATTACTATATCTGAGGAGATTACAGACCCCGCAATGAAAGCAAGAGGATTGAAGAAAGGCGATGTTTTTGTTGACGAGTAAAACTGAGTTTTAGCATCATTGAAGATACCCATGGACGATACCCCAGTTGTGGGTCATATTTTGGGGTCTGCTGTTGACTCTTGACCCGAGACAACTAAGAGTAAAGATAATGACTTCTCTCTTACAACGGATCTTCCAAAGCCCGTATTGATATAACCTGTTGATAATAATAATAAAAAA
>JACNIG010000282.1 GCA_014383215.1 Candidatus Desulfatibia vada
TGGCAGCCGCTTTAAGTAACTGGATGACTGACTCTCAAGCGTCAAAACAGTCAAGTGTAGTAGTAGCATACAACCTTGGAAGCTTGTTTGGCCAATACATCAATAACAGGCTGGGCACGAAATGGGTTCGCACACGCATAAAAGACGACAACCCCCGTTATCAGATTAGACATAATGAGTCCGGCACGATGATTGAACCGGCTTTTGAACTATACAATGCCATTGACAAAGGGGATGTTAGCTTTTTCGAGGAGACTTATGAGCAATTAGAAAAAAGAATTGCAGTACACGCAGGAGGCACAAAATAGTACAACCCTAAATGGGCGTAAACAAAAGGGAGCGGTTTTCAGATTCAGCTATTTTGCCATGGTCAGAAAAAATAATCATATCACAGAATTGATCATAAAAAATCGTGATATTTTGACATGCCTGTTTTTCGTTATGGTTACTCTTGCTGTATATTGGCAAGTTCAGCACTTTGATTTTGTTTTCGACGATTTTCGTTACATCGTCGAAAACAGGCATGTTCAGGGCGGTTTTACCAAAGAAACAATCACTTGGTCTTTTACGGCCGGCACAAGTGTATCAAGATACTGGCACCCCTTAACATGGTGGTCACACATACTGGACGTTAATCTCTACGGTATGAATGCCGGCGGTCACCATCTGACCAATCTGTTCATTCACATTGCCAACACCTTGGTGTTGTTTTTTGTTTTCAGGAAAATGACAGGGGCGTTATGGCAAAGCGGTTTTGTAGCCGCACTTTTTGCACTCCATCCGCTGCATGTGGAATCTGTGGCTTGGATTTCGGAGAGAAAAGATGTACTCAGCACTTTTTTCTGGTTTATGACTATGTGTGCCTATTGCCGTTACGCTGAGCAGCCTGGATTTATAAGATATGTTGTGACTTTTTTCTTTTTTGTTCTGGGCCTGATGTCTAAACCCATGCTTGTTACGTTGCCATTTGTTTTGCTTTTGATGGACTATTGGCCGCTGAACCGTTTGCAAATGGGGCAGGCCGGCGGGGAGGGCGGCTTTAAGGTTTGCAAATCATCGGTTTTTCGTTTGGTTGTGGAAAAAATCCCTTTTATTATAATTGCTGTGATTATAAGCGTTGCGGCGTTTGTTACCCAGCAAAAAGGGGGGGCTGTACCGCCTACCAGCTTTTCGTTAATGAAAACTCAAGCAGCCAACGCGCTTGTTTCTTATGTAAGTTACATTGTAAAAATGATTTGGCCCGGCCGTCTAGCGGTTTATTACCCTCATCCCGGGATACTGCCCATGTGGCAGGCTGTTGGGGCCGGAGCAGTGCTTGTGTTATTATCTGTTTTATTTGTCAGGGCAGGGCGGCGTTTTCCCTATCTTATAGTCGGGTGGTTCTGGTATCTGGGCACCCTTGTGCCGGTGATCGGACTGGTCAAGGTGGGAAATTTTGCCATGGCGGACCGTTATACATACGTGACGCTTATCGGTCTTTTTATTATGACTGCCTGGGGGGGGCCGAGCTTGTGGCGCGATGGCGGAACCCAAAAATATGGCTTGCCGGATCGGCAACCGTTCTGCTTACAATTTTTACGGCTTTGACATGGAGACAAGTCGGCTTTTGGGAAAACAACATTACGCTCTTTGAGCACACCCTTGAAATTACCAGCAACAACTACTTGTCACACTACAACTTAGGCACTGCTCTTGAGAAGCAAGGTCGTACAGAAGAGGCCATCGAACATTATTTAAAAGCGCTGCGGATAAGACCTGGTTATGTGGATGCTTACAACAATTTAGGAGTTTCTCTTTTTAGTAAAAGGGATGTAAAAGGGGCAATAGCAAGCTTCCGAGAGGCGTTACGAATAAAGCCTGACTATAGTCGCGCAAAGAACAACCTTAAAAAGGTGTTGATGATACAGCAGCAGAATCAACGCTTAAAGCACTGACGTGCTTTTGACCGGGCGACCTCACTCCTTGGTCTTTGTAATTACTAAAATTTTTTTTGAACTAATCAACGTTATTAAAAAAATGCATTTATTGTCTCACACACGTAGTCCACCCTTTCTTTTGTAAGGTGCGGGCCTAAGGGGAGGCTCAGGGTTTGATCGGCAACAGCACTTGAAATCGGGAAGTTACCCTTTAGATGACTTAGTTCTTGGTAAGCCGCTTGAGAGTAAAAGGGGACCGGATAATGGATAAGCGTTTCGATGCTTTTTTGTCCCAAATAGGCCTGTAGTTTATCCCTAAGGTTAGATTGAACGGTAAATAAATGCCATACATGGCTGTTCCCCTCGCCGGTTACAGGGGCAATGAGGCGGCCATCTAGGAAATTAAGAGATTCTAAATAGATTCGAGCAATATCAGAACGACGGCTGTTCCATTCATCAAGGTGTTTTAACTTTACCCTTAAAACGGCTGCCTGAATTTCATCAAGGCGGCTGTTTACTCCTTTTATGGTGTTGTAATATTTTTTTTCAGAGCCATAATTTCTGGCATTGCGTACATATTCAGCAACGTTGGCGTTATTGGTAGTTACCGCACCCCCGTCACCAAAAGCACCCAAATTTTTTCCGGGGTAAAAGCTAAAACCGGCAGCATCTCCAAGGACTCCGGCTTTGATACCATTATGCGTAGCGCCGTGAGCTTGAGAGGCGTCTTCAAATAGTTTAAGCTTATGTTTTTGACAGATTGTTTGGATGCGTTTCATATCCGCAGTCTGACCGTATAGGTGGACGGCCATCACAGCTTTGCTCCTTACAGTCAGGGCTTCTTCAATTCGCTGAGGATCAATGTTGCAGGTTAGGGGATCGGGCTCCACCGGGACCGGATTAGCCCCGATGTTGGATACAGCGAGAGCGGTAGCGATATAAGTATTGGCCGGAACGATGACATCATCACCCGGACCGATGCCGTGAGCCTTTAAAAGCAGCTGCAGCGCATCCAGGCCGCTGGCAACCCCTATGCAGTATTTGCACCCGCAGTACTCCGCAAACTCATTTTCAAAACTTTCCACATTCTCGCCCAAAATATACCAGCCGTTCTTTAAAACACTTTTGACGGCCGCATCTACTTCTTTTGCAAGTTCCAAATAAGTCTGTTTCAAATCTAGAAAAGGTACATTCATATTATAACAACAAGTTTATTTGTTTTAAAACAGTCATGTGGTTGTCCGCATTTTAATGCCGGTGTTTACGTTTCTGAGTTTTAACATTGTATCAATAATACCGGCTTCCAGGTTGCCTTGGTATGTTAGCCCTAATTCTGTTGATTTTTTGTTAGAGACTTCATAGGAAAGCTGGTTCATTATGGGGGAATCGACAAATGAAATGTTAATTTCGGGCAAATATTTTTTGATCACATTGACGAGATGTTGAACCGTGAAATTGGCCGTTACAATATTGTAGATTTGATTGTCAAAACAGTTTTTGTTGATAAAAAAGTTGAGCGACCTGACGCAGTCACTCAAGTCGCAGTAGGGTCGTTTCTGGTGGAGTGCGGTGGTCCAGATGGTAATCGGCCGCCCTGTTGAAGCTTGCCAGACAAACTTGTTCACGGCGGTGTGAAACCGCATACCGATTGAATAACCAAAAATGGTTCCGATACGCAATGTTACATATTTCAATCCTTTTTTATCAGCAAGTTCGGCCAACAGCCGTTCTCCAAATAATTTCGAGTCGGCATACGGACTCTGGGGCTTAAGCTCCCGGCCAGAGCAGTCTTCATCAACGACTTTTTCCTGGGTGCCATATACACTGGTAGAGGAGGGAAAGAGCAGCGAACAGCCCTTTTCCGCACACAGGTCGGCGACGTGTTCAAGCGCCTTTCGATTTATTTTTTCAACCTCATCGGCTCTTTCAAAGCTTTTTTCAGCATCCGTTACAGCCGCTAAGTGGACAAGGACGTCACTTTTTTCTACAATAGATTTCATTATCTTTGATTGAACGTCAATCTCATAAAAGGTAAAATCGATTCCATCCGGAAGATCAAACAGGGATGCATAACGTTGCGTTAAGAAGTTGTCCACAATGTATACTTTTTCAAGATTGTCGATAGAGAGATTACGAATCAGTTTAGAACCGATATGTCCTAATGCTCCGGTGATGCATATGTTCATTTAGTTAATCCTTTTTTACCTTATAATTTCATTATTTCTTTTGTCCTCAACAATCCTTCTCTTAAAGTATATTGAGGCTCCCATTGGGTTTCGTAATATAATTTGGCTCCGCTGATAATAATATCGCCGACTTCAATTTTTTTTCTTACTTGGGGCCATCTTTTTTTAACCAGTTTCCCCTTGCCGAACACGGAGATGATTTCCCGGGCAATCCTAAGAATAGGGTAATGCTCTTTATGTACGGCAAAATAAATATCCCCATAAAGCCTGTCATGGCTAATGCAGTGATACAGCAAATCGGCTGCGTCTTCAACATACATGACATTGCGGGATTGACGGCCGTCGCCAAAGATGGTGATCTCCCGGTCGTTTGCTGCCAGCCAGATAAAATAGTTGATGAATCCAAAATCAGAAAAGCCTTTGCCATACTGGCCGTACAGGTTTGCAAAACGCAATGACAGGGTCTTTATATTATGAACCTTATGATAAATGTAGTAGTATTTCTCCGCCACGCACTTGTTGGCTGAATAAATGTCAAGCGGAAATTCTTTATGGCTTTCTGTAACTATGTCGCCGATTGATCTTCCAATAACCGTGCTGCTTGAGGTGTATATGATCCGGGCGTTTTTGTTGAACTTTCGAACGGCCTCAAGCAGGCTAAGGTTGCCGATGCAGTTGATTTCGGCATCAAAAATCGGATCTTTGATAGATAATGTATGGGAAGTTTGGGCCGCACAATTAAAAATTACATCTTTGCCCTGCACAACTTTTTCCATCAGGGCCATGTCGCGCATATCGCCTTGAATGAATTCAATAGCGTTTGCCGTACCTTGCAGATTTTCGAAACTGCTTTTGAAAATAGGGTCAAGGGAATCGACAACCGTCACATTATTATTACTATCGCCCAGACATCTTCGAACGAGGTTACAGCCTAAAAAACCGGCGCCGCCGAGAATCAATATATTCATCGTTTACTTTTCCTTAAAAAATCGTATCGTACTACGAACACCTTTTTGTAGTGAAAATTTCGGTTTCCATCCACTGGCGATGCTGAATTTGCGGATGTCGGCCACAAAATGACGGAATTCAATCTCTGAGAGATCAGGTGGGATGGGGGCGTGAGCAATTTTTACATGCTTGTCCGCTATTTTTGCTACAAGATCGCGTACGGTTTCCGCCATTTCTTTTATGCTATGGCCTTTTCCGCTTCCTATAACATAATATTGACCGTTTATAACATGCATGTATGCTCCGGCTGTTAAAAACGCACTGACTACGTCGTCAATAAAGACATAATCTCTGATATAGTCTCCCTTGCCATAGACGGTGAGTTCTTTGCCTGATAAAGCATTTATTACCATCATGTTCAGGATTCCTCTATCTGAACTGCCGCTTCTGCCCCCGGGCCCATATACATTTGCTAAACGGAGAGTTGCTGATCTGCCGCCCATTGCCATTCCGTAGTACTGCAAGTATTTTTCTGAGGCTAACTTACTGATGTCGTAAGTTGTAATGGGAAGATTACGGCGTCCTTCGTCGACCGGAAAATTGGTTGTCAAACCTGTCTGGGTAACTGTTCCGGAGAAGATAATATCCGGTCTAATCCCTCTCTTTTGACATGTGTCGATGAACCGGACAACAGGGACCAGATTGAGTCCCATGTCCTCAATTGGATTTTGATTGGCGAATCGAGAACTCGTCTGGGCGGCGAGATGAAATACGATATCAGTATCTTCCAAAAGGTCGTCCCATATGGCAGGTGCGCGGATGTCTCCTTTGTGAACCGCAATCCGGGCTTTACTGTCCGGTGCAACATCAAATTTGCGGTCGCCGGTCTGCAAACAAATAAGGTCACAATCGAATCCACTTAGAGCCCTGACCAATGAGGAACCTATAAAACCGGCTGCTCCGGTAATCAAAATAGTTTTGCCGCTATAATATTCAAGATGATGTAACATTTTTATTCAATGGCAACTTTTGGAAAGAAGGTTATGAACTTTCCACCTGCTTGGCGGTATTTTTTTTCTTTATTAAAGATTTCATGCTTATGGTTCCAGGCCAAAAGAACAGTATAAGGGGGTGAGTCGGCTATAAAATGTTCGTGAGATTTAACCGGAATATGAGTTCCCGGAGTGTATTTGCCAATTTTTACAGGCGTGGTGTCCGAAACATAGTCAATTAAGCCCGGCCCAACTTTGGAGTAATTCAAAAGCGTCGCACTTTTGGATGTAGCACCGTAAGCAGCGATTCTATGGCCTTTGGACTTAATTTCTCTTAGGGTTTTAGTAAAATCATAACATATTTTGTTCACTTTATCCTTGAAAGCAATATAACCGTTGATGTTATGAAGATTAAGATTCGTTTCCTGTAAAAGGTAGTGTTCAACATTCTGCGAAACAGTATTATTATTCCCTTTCCTAATATAATAGCGCATAGATCCACCGTGGACGTTTTGCGGAATCATATCCACAAGCTGAAGGTTGTGTCTTTGGGCCAGTTCTGAAATGGACAAACCGCAGAAGTAGTATACATGCTCATCATATATTTGATCAAAAGTATTTTTCTTTATGATGTCAAATAAATATGGATCTTCAAAGAAAAACACGCCATCGGGCTTGAGCAGAATGTTGATACCTTTGAAAACCGAGTTAATCTCCTCGATATGACACATCACGTTGGATCCGCATATTATATCGGCCTGGCCGTTTTTTCCCAGGATTTTACCGGCACTCTCGGCAGCAAAAAAGTTTTCGATCACACAAACTCCTCTTTCTCTCGCCAAAGCGGCAACATTAGCCGAAGGTTCTATCCCCAAATGGGCTATGCCTTGCTCTGCAATGTGCTTTAGCATGATTCCGTCATTGCATCCCAGTTCAACCACCAGGGGAGAAGGCCTTCCCTGCACTGCAGCGGAAATCTCTTCGGCTATGTTTTTAAAATGGGCTGACATGGCTTCGGAAGTCGACGAATAAAAGGCATAATCCTCGTTGAACATCATTGTCGGCTCAACACAGTTTTCAAGCTGGACCATAAAACATCCAGGGCAAAAACATATCGAAAGATCGTAGAAATATTCAGCGTTATTTACTTCTGAAACAAACCTGTTGGAAATGGGCATTTTTCCAAACAACATGATCGGTTCCATTTTTTGATTACATATTTTACAAAGACTCATAATTTCCCCCAAGTCTTACTTTTAGTATTTGTTCTTTGTAAAATCAATTCAAAATAAATAAATATTTATAAAAAAATCAGAAAGAGTCAACGTAAGCAACGACAACCGTGATCAACAAGAATGGTAAAAAAAACCGTTTCATCTTGATATCAGGGTGATGTTCATGTAAATTCTTCTTATAAGAATAAAAACATATCGGGCCAAAGGCAATTTATCTATGACCCCGGATAATTTCCATACAAAGATTTTTTTTAATATGCGCAGCGGGTTTTTGATTTGCCTGTTTCTCGCTTTAGCTACGCTTGCTGTATACTGGCAGGTACAAAATCATGATTTTGTTAACTTTGACGACGACATCTATGTTACTGCAAACCGTCATGTGCAGGAAGGCCTTACGCCTGAAAGCATCATGTGGGCGTTTACAACCACCTATGCGGCAAACTGGCATCCATTAACCTGGATTTCTCATATGCTGGATTATGAGATTTATGGATTAAATCCCGGGGGGCACCACTTGACCAATTTGTTGCTTCACCTGACAAACACTTTGTTGTTGTTTATCATTCTTGGCAAAATGACCGGAGCGCTGTGGAGAAGCGCTTTTGTCGCGGCCTTATTTGCTTTGCACCCGCTGCATGTGGAATCTGTGGCGTGGGTGTCGGAACGTAAGGACGTTTTGAGCACTTTTTGGGGCATGCTGTCTCTTTTAGCTTACCATTGTTATGTGAAAAAGCCCCGTCTTAGCAGTTTTTTTTTGATAATTGTTTTTTTTACCCTGGGTCTGATGGCCAAACCGATGCTGGTCACTTTGCCGTTTGTATTACTTTTATTGGATTATTGGCCGCTAAAGCGTTATCAGTGTAATGCGGACAGACAAAGAGAGGGCGAGGATAAGAGGTTTTTAGCAAGTGGCGATATTTTTAAATTAATTTGGGAAAAGGTTCCGCTTTTTATTCTTGTCGTAATATCAAGCATTTTAACTTTTATGGCCCAGTCCGGCATGGGAGCTGTCAGGTCTTTAGAAGTTTTTTCACTGAAAGTCCGTGTGGCCAACGCTTTTGTTTCCTATGTGAGCTATGTTGTCAAAGCGATTTGGCCTGTTAATCTTGGCGTATTTTATCCCCATATAGGGGAGTTGCTGCCTTGGTGGCAGGCCGTTGGATCAGCGGTTTTGATAGCGGCAGTATGTTTTTGGGCGGTTCGAATGTCAAAAAAACATCCATATGTATTGGTAGGAGTGCTGTGGTACCTTGGGACCCTTGTTCCTGTAATTGGTTTGGTACAGGTCGGAAAACAGGCTCTGGCGGATCGGTACACGTATGTACCTCTTATCGGCATATTTATAATTGTTGCCTGGGGTGTCCCCGAGATTTTGCCAAAATGGCGACGCAGAAAGATATGGCTTGCCGTTTTAGCAACTGCTTCGCTTACAATTTTAATGACATTAACCTGGCATCAAGTACGCTATTGGAAAAACAGCATTGTTCTTTTTGAGCATTCCATCCGGGTGGCTGTTAACAACTATCAGCCGCACTGGAATCTGGGTGTTGCACTGGCAGAAGAGGGGCGTATCGATGAAGCAATAAATCATTATTTAGAAGTGCTGCGGATGAAGCCTGATCATCATAAAGCACACAACAATCTGGGTATAGCTTTTATTATCAAGGGAGACATCAACGGGGCCGTTGCTCATTTCCAAGAGGCGTTGCGCATAAAACCTGACCATGAAAACGCAAGAAAAAACCTTAAAAAAATATTGGATAACCAACAAAAAGGCGAATTACTCATCAATGACCACAGATATTTTCCATACAAAGATTTTTTTTAATACACGGCGTAATTTTTTGATCTGTCTGTTTCTTGTTATGGCCACACTTGCTGTTTATTGGCAGGTTGCCGGTTACTCCTTTCTTATCTATGATGATTCAGCTTATGTCACTGGAAACCGCCATGTTCAAGACAAATTTACATTAGAGAGTGTCACCTGGGCATTCACTTCAGCACATGAGAGCAATTGGCATCCATTAACATGGTTGTCACACATGCTGGATTTTAAACTATATGGCCTAAACGCCGGCGGCCATCATCT
>JACNIG010000285.1 GCA_014383215.1 Candidatus Desulfatibia vada
CCAAGGGTTGGATGATATTTTTTAAAAGGCAAAATATAAACAGAGCGTTTTCGCTTTGTTGACGGCGCCTGGACATCAAATATCATTTTATCATACTAAATAGAATACAAATGACAAGTGGCAAGTGACAAATGACTTCTGCATATTATAATCTTAGTGCCTTAGAGCCTTTGTGGCTAAAATAATATCATAATACTAAAAACTGAGAATTAATTTACATTTATTATGCTATATTCCAAAGTCTACATCGACGCTTTCGGCTATGAACTGGCCCCCAACATCGTTACATCCGACGACATTGAAGATCGCCTGGAACCGCTGTACAAAACCCTGCATTTGCAAAAAGGGCAGTTGGAAGCAATCACCGGGATACGGGAACGCCGCTTCTGGGATCCGGACCAAACTATGAGTAAAGGTGCTGTCAAGGCCGGCAAAAAGGCCCTCGAAGCTTCCGGTATTGCACCTGATGACATCGGTATGTTGATCTATGGAGGGGTCTGCCGGGACAATCTGGAACCGGCAACCGCCTGCGCCGTGTCCCACGGTTTGGGCCTGGGTCCCGAAACCCAGGTTTTTGATGTCTCCAATGCCTGCCTGGGAATCATCAATGGTATGGTCCTGCTGGCCAACGCCATTGAACTGGGTCAGGTCCGGGCCGGCCTGCTGGTATCGTGTGAATCGGCCCGCCAGATTGTAGATTCGACCATTGAACGCCTGCTTGAAACCAGAGACATGGAGCATTTCAAACTGACCCTGGCAACCCTGACCGGCGGTTCGGGTGCCGTAGCCGTACTGATGACGTCGGCTGCGGTCTCTGACAGGGGACACCGCCTGCTGGGCGGCGTCATCCGGAGTGCAACCGACCATCATGAACTGTGCCGCTGGGGACCGGATACCGGTATACCCGCCAGCGGACTGCATGTCATGCAGACCGATTCCGTCGGTGTACTGCAGCACGGCGTAGCCCTTGGCATCGAAACCTACAAGGCCTTTAAAAAAGAACTCTCATGGCCCCGGGACAAGCCCGACAAGGTTATCTGCCATCAGGTGGGATCCGCCCATCAGAAATATATTTTGGACTCTATCGATATCCCGCCGGAGAAAGACTTCACCACATTCCAGTACTTAGGGAACATCGGCACGGTATCTCTGCCGATTACGGCTGCCATTGCTTCCGAACGTGAGTTTTTAGTTAAAAATGATCTGGTCGGTTTTTTCGGTATCGGCAGCGGCCTGAACTGCCTGATGCTGGGAGTTGAGTGGTAGATACGGGTTGCAAGTTGCGCGTTACGGGTTACAGGTTACTAATAACTGCTATGATTTGTAGAAAAAACAAGCAAATAGACATCTCACCTTTTCGGCATCTGTACCCTTTTAAATCACGCTTTATGGACCGGAACGGTCTTAAGTACCACTTTCTGGACGAAGGTGCCGGTGATGCAGTGGTAATGGTTCATGGGAATCCTACATGGTCGTTTTATTTTCGGGAACTTGTCAGAGATCTGTCCACGCAGTTCCGTATTATTGTGCCGGATCATATCGGCTGCGGCCTGTCTGACAAACCCGGCACCAGCAAATATGATTACAGACTGAAAAGCCGCGTTAATGACCTGGAGGCCCTGCTTGATCATCTTGGATTGAACAATAACATTACCCTCGTGCTGCACGACTGGGGAGGCATGATCGGTATGGCCTATGCCTTGAAACATCCACAACGGATTCGCAGATTGGTAATTATGAACACCGCCGCCTTTTTTCCGCCCAAGGGTAAAAAGCTTCCCATGCGACTCCGGCTGGTGCGCAATGTCAGGCCCCTTGCAACTCTGGCTGTTCAAGGATTCAATCTTTTTGCCTGGGGGGCTCTGGCCATGGCTGCTCACAAAAGACTGTCCCGGGCTGTTAAATCCGGCCTGACAGCCCCATACAACTGCTGGGGAAACCGCATCGCAACCCTTAAATTTGTTCAGGATATTCCTGTCAGCAAAAAAGATCCCAGCTACAGCCTGGTTAAAAATGTGGATCAAAATTTGCATCAACTGGCACATGTACCCATGCTGATCTGTTGGGGCCGGCGCGACTTTGTTTTTGACACCGATTACTTGCACGAGTGGCAGCGCCGTTTTCCGGATGCCGAGACACATCTGTTTGCAGATGCCGGTCACTATGTTCTCGAGGATAAGCCGGATGAAATCGTGCTTCTGGTAAAAGATTTCTTATCACGCAAACATGAAAACACTTAACTTTTCAGCCACTAAGACACAAAGTCACAAAGACTGGTAATGGATTATCAACCTTAATGATTAAGTTTTATTAGTTAAATTGGTTCCATTGGTTTGATTGGTTAAAGTAAACTAATTAAACCAATAAAACCAATCGGACAATTTAAATTATTACTATAATCTTAGTGTCTTAGTGCCTTTGTGGCTAAACCATTACAAAAGTGCAAAAAGATGAAACCGTCAGACAAAAACAATAGCAACGATTTTACAAACGTTGCTTCTCATCTGCAACGGATGGCCGCCCTGCAGCCCTATAAGCGGGCGGTGGTCTGTCCGGCCGGCCGGGACAAAAACAACTGTGTTGCGTACAACCATCTCACCTTTCAGCAACTTGACCAGGAATCCGACCGCCTGGCTCACGGGTTTGAAAAAGCCGGCATAAAACGCGATACCCGTACTATATTAATGGTAAAACCCAGCCTGGATTTTTTTACGATAATATTTGCTCTTTTCAAAACCGGAGCTGTGCCGGTCGTAGTGGACCCCGGAATGGGTATCAGACGCATGGTCGGCTGTTTAAAAGAAGGCCGTCCGGAGGCATTTATCGGCATCCCCCCTGCCCATGTACTGAGAACCCTTTACCCAAAGTTTTTCGACACTGTTAAAACATGGGTGACGGTCGGCCGGCGCTGGTTTTGGGGAGGCTTTACCCTGGACCAGATCCGCCGGAGGCCATGGAAACCATATCCCACGGCAAAAACCGGTCGGGACGACATGGCCGCCATTCTTTTTACCACCGGAAGCACGGGACCGGCTAAAGGAGCCGTCTATACTCACGGCAACTTCGATGCCCAGCTTCGGCATATAAAATCCCATTTGGGTTTAACCGTGGATGAAATTGATCTTTCCACATTCCCGCTTTTTGCTCTTTTCTGGCCCGCCCTGGGGATAACGTCGATCATCCCGGACATGGACCCTACAAAACCTGCCCTTGCAAACCCTGGAAAGATCATCGAAGCAATTTTTGACCAGGGGGTGACAAACATGTTCGCCTCACCGGCTCTATTAAAACGCTTGGGTGCGTACGGTAAACGCAAAAGCATAAAGCTGCCGTCTTTGAAAAGGGTAATTTCCGCCGGTGCACCGGTAACACCTGCTATTATTGAACAGTTCTCCTCCATGCTGTGTAATGATGCCCAAGTTCATACACCCTACGGTGCCACTGAAGCGGTGCCTGTCATATCCATTGCGAGCAATGAAATCCTGTCTGAAACCAGAGAACTGAGTGAACAAGGTAATGGCATCTGCATAGGTCGCCCCATTAACGATCTAGAGATTCGTATTATAAAGATCAGCGATGACCCCATCGACAAGTGGTCGGATGAAATACTGGTTGCAGACGGTGAAATTGGTGAAATAACTGTAAAAGGCGACCTGGTAACCCGACAGTACTTTGAAAGGCCCAAAGCGGATGCGCTGGCCAAGATCAAAGACCAAAATCAAATATGGCACCGGATGGGGGACCTGGGCTGGAAAGACACCAAAGGCAGGATCTGGTTCTGCGGTCGCAAAAGCCACCGTGTTGTGACCGCCAATGGAACACTTTTTAGCATTCAGTGCGAAGCCATCTTTAACAATCATCCTATGGTGTATCGCAGCGCCCTGGTCGGCATTGGTGCCGGGCTTCGACAAAAGCCGGTAATTTGTATTGAACCGGAAAAAGATGTTGACGGTTACAATCAAAAAAAGCTCAAAAAAGTCCTTTTTGAACTCGCCCGGCAGCACGAACTGACCAAAAACATCGAAACCATATTGTTTCACAAATCGTTCCCGGTAGACATCCGCCATAACTCAAAGATTTTTCGGGAAAAACTGGCTGTCTGGGCAGAAAAAAAGCTGAAAAAAACGTAACAGTTCAGCCACTAAGGCACAAAGAAAGAGTATGGATTATAAAGCTTAATGATTCAGTTTTATTGGTTAAATTGGTTCCATTGGTTTGGTTGGTTAACAAATAAAACTAATTAAACCAATAAAACCAATCGGACAATTTAAATTAGTATTATAATCTTAGAGGTTTGGTGTCTTGGTGGCTGAACTATTACAAAAAACAAGATAAAAGGAACGAGATCTAAGAAAATGGTCGTTTCAACGGCAATCCGATTTTAACCGTGTAGAACTCGGGCACAAGTGAGCGTAATGAAAAAGCAGAGCCCAAGCATTAAATAAAGCAACTATAATGTCGCCGTGATTTTATCTTCAAATAATTTTTTCTAATGCGCTGCTTTCTCATAACGCTCTCTAATACCCTCATACAGCTACACGGCTAAAATCGGATCACCGTTGAAACTAAGCTGCTTTCATTAGGCTAAAATCTCTCAATAACTTCTGGGAAAAAGGGCTTCAGGGTTTTTCTGAAAGGTGATATCCTGATCATTCGCCATGGCATATCACGGTGACTAAATATTTATGATTGCTGCGAAAACGTTTTACAACTTCTCGATAAATTTAACAAATCATAAATATTTGGTCACCCTTAGATAGCGTAGTTGATATCGCCTTTCAGAAAAATTTTTAAGCCCGGCACTTTGCTAAACCCTAACTTATTGAGAATTTACTAAAATCAGGTAACGGATGGATAACACAAACTCCTTAAACGTTAAGAAAACCACAAACGTGCTGGTCACCGGAGGCGGCGGTTTTTTAGGGGGAGCAATCGTCCGCCTGCTTCAAAAACGAGGGGATGCCGTCCGCAGCTTTTCCCGCAGCGTTTATACTGAGCTCGAAACTTTAGGTGTTGAGCAAATCCAGGGGGACATCAGCGACCAACATGCCGTTGAGCAGGCTGTAAAGGGGATGGATCTTGTTTTTCACGTTGCAGCCAAACCAGGCATTTGGGGTGACTATTCCGAATATTATCAAACCAATGTCACCGGCACCGTCAACGTCATTTCAGCCTGTATCAAGCACAAGGTTGCCAGACTGGTTTATACCAGTTCGCCCAGCGTTGTTTTCAACGGTACTGATATGGAAGGTATCGATGAATCGACCCCTTATCCGGCCGGGTTTCATGCTCATTATCCCGCGACCAAGGCGCTTGCTGAACAGCTGGTTGTAGAGGCCGCCGGCAAGGGTTTGTTGACGATTATTTTGCGTCCCCATTTAATATGGGGGCCGCGGGACAATCATCTCGTTCCCAGGATTATTAAACGGGCAAAACGTCTGGTAAGGGTCGGAAACGGCAGGAATCTTGTGGATACCATCTTCATCGACAATGCTGCTGAGGCCCATGTAGCGGCGGCAGACCGTCTGGAAATAAATCCCGGGCTCTCCGGCAAAATCTATTTCATCAGCCAGGACGAACCAATGCCTGCCTGGGACATAATCAACGGGATTTTAAAAGCTGCGGGTCTTGAACCGGTCCAACGATCAATCCCCCACAAAATGGCGTGGCTGATCGGCGCCCTCCTTGAATGCGTTTATAAAATATTCAATTTAAAAGGTGAGCCGCAAATGACACGTTTTTTAGCTGATGAGTTAGCTACAGCCCACTGGTTTGACATCAGCGCCGCTAAAAAAGACTTGGGATATGCTCCCCGCATATCTACGGAAGAAGGCCTACGCCGTCTCGAGCATTGGCTTCAACAAAAGTCCGATTAATCAGTTAGTTTCCATCCATAAAGACATTTGAGCACTAAGTACATGTATTCGTATTGGGACCTTTTAAGTGCCTAAAGTTTAAAGTGCCTAAAGTGAGCTAAAGTTATGGAACTCGCCTCTGGCGAGGGCAATTATAATAAAAGTTGATAGAATACCTTAACTTTAGGCACTTTAGATCACTTTAGGCACTTTAAACTTTTAAATAGACTGAATAAACTAATTATAATACGTCACCGTATTTATGAATCAGAGCACTAAGTAGTTTGGATTTTAATATGCCAGGGCTCAAAACGTACTCCCAGCAAATTTGCCCGGGGATATCGAAGCCGGAGATAGCCAAGTTCTTTTAATTGTTTGTATACATCCGTATTTATAAAACGCCCGGTGAAGTTGGCGCCGCCGAATCCAACCTGCCCCACGTCAAAATCGCTGACGCCGTGAAAAGAATAGCCGGGCGGAGCGAGTGAGCGCGAAGCCAAAGAAAGGTTGCCGGCGTTAAGGTACGCTTTGTTCAAAAACAAAAGAAACTGTTTGATGACACTGCGTAGTCCCGAAGTCAGGATTACCTGGTCACCGATATCACGCTTGATTTTCCTGTAAGTCTCCAACGGCCCGCCCTTGTAGAGAAAATTACCGGTGTGAGGAATTTTGACCACTTCGCGCTTTTTAATGCGGTCAGTCAGGTTTTTAACCGGTTTTTCGCCCAAAAAACCGTACACAACAGGATCACCATAGAATATCTTTTCCAAAAAATCGATCTCTTGGCTTGAAAAAGCACCCACCTTTGAATAGTTGCGCGCAATTTTGACGGCATCGTCAAAACTCAATAAATGAAAATGACCATAACCTACGGTGCGCTGGAGTCGTTTGAAACGCACTGTCGAGGATTTCAGCAACAGAAAGTCGCTTTGATCCAGATAGACGTCCTCTGCATGAGGTGAGTCAAAGCTTTGTATCTTTTGCAGGTAGTCTTTAATGTGGTTGTCGTATTCTTTTAGGGAGGAGTCGGGAGATTTTCTTGCGATCTCCGCCAGAACTTTGGCCGGAACGATTCCTCCGGCAATAATGCTTGTGGATAAGGCCTTGAGAAAGTCTCTTCTTTTCATTTTGTTCCAACTCATTGCTAGTCCGGTAAAAGGTCGTAAAAATAATTCATTATATCGGAACGTGTAACAATCCCGACAATTTTGCCGTCTTCTACCACCGGAAGGCGACCGATGTCATGTTTAACCATCAAGTTGGTTGCCTGGGCAGGACTTTTCCCCGGTTCAATCGATTTTATATTCGCACTCATATACGCTTTGACCGGAGCTTTGAGATTAGCCTCTTTCTTTATTTTTCGAAAATCCCTGCGCGAAATGATGCCAACCAGTTTTTCACTATCAACCACCGGAACACCCGTACAGCCCTCTTTCCTCAAAATTAAAGCGACCTCTTTCATGGAGGTGTCCGGTGGGATGGAAAATACAGGAAAAGACATCAGGTCGCTGATCTGCACCGAAGACGGTTGTTTCCCTTCGATTAATTCTTTGATCATTTCCACAACCGCGTCCGGTTTAACCGACCTCAACATGGCGGAGCCTGCTCCCGGATGTCCGCCTCCCCCCAATTCCCGCATAATCGACCCGATATCAAGGGTGTCAACAATACAGCGCCCGATAACAATGCTGCGTTTACGATCCTTGTTGATAAAGACACCGAATGCGGCATCTACATCCAGGATTTCTCTGTACATATTGACAACCACGGCGAGATTTTCCACATGACCTTCAATATCCACCCGGTTAATGCTGATATTATATCCGTTGACCTCGACTTTTTCGGCCGTTTGCAGCATTTCAAAAAGTATGGTCTTCTGTTTTCTACCATAAGCCGGACGCAGCAGAGAGTTGAGGACCTTTAAGTCTGCTTTGCGCTCCAGCAGATATGCAGCGGTATAAGCGTCTTCGGGTTTCGATGATGGAAACGTTAGATTGCCGGTGTCTTCATAGACTCCTGCCAAAAACAGGGTAGCCTGAACAGGAGTTAAAATTGTTTTTTGGGCTTTTAATTGGCGCATCATCAGAGTAATATTGGCCCCCATCTCTTCCTGGCACTTCCAGTCAGGGCTAATATCCCCTGCATTCAAATGATGATCCCAGAGTATAATTTCTAAATTATCAACCTGTTTGAGCGCATCCATTCTATCCAGGCGCCCCCAGTTGTTGGCATCAACCACAATCAAGCTATTTACGTCTTTAAAGTCGATTTGATTGGATGAATGCATGTTGAACAGGTCTTTATGCAGGGACAAAAAGGCTCTAACATTGGGGTTTACGTTTATTGGAAGCACCGGAATCGCGTCCGGATACAAAATTGTGGCTGCCACAACAGAAGCCAGAGCGTCAAAATCGGTGTTTTTGTGGGTCGTTACGATTTGCATTCTTGTTCTCTCTCATTAAAGACGCGAGGTTCTTCCTTGGCATCTTATTTTCCTTCCATTCTGCATAGTTTTTGACTGAAAACTACTGATTGTACGAATGTCCATTATTAAGAACTATCGGCATTCTTTATGAATAGTTTAGATTAACATAACACTTATGCAAGGTTCAAGTGCAAAAAGGTTGGATCTAAAAGGAGGGAATGAAATGACTTCGTAAAAAGTTGAACTGCAACAGCGCAGTAGATGGGACTTTTTACGACGCCATCAATATTATTCTTTCGGGTGACACTCAATACAACCGGTGGGGCCGCTGCTGGGCAGTTTTTCTTTCAAAACCTGATATGACATTTCCATTGCTTTGCGTTTGGCTTTGACATCTTTGTGACACCCGACACACTTTTTGTGATATGCATACTTGTAATACTTGATGCCCGTATCCGTATAAACAAGGTATTTTGTTGGTTTTTTCGGTGAGTTAAGCAAATCGTGACATTCTGTTGTGGTACAGGTGGGGATTTGGGTTTTTCCTTCCCATTTGTGATGGCACGTTTTGCAGTCATAAATAAAATGTTGGGGATGATTAAATTGAACCGAAGACTTTTTCTGCTCAATCGACTCATCCGGTTTGAGCACGATGACGCCCATTGGAACACTCATATCCTCTATCTTCTGTTCGCCGGCATCCGTATCTTGCCCAATGGCTTCCAATGATACCCCAAGAATCAAAACCATCAACAAGCACATCACCCCAATGTGTATTCTATGCATCCTAATCCTCCTTATTAAAAAAAGTCGGCTTTATATTATACATATTTAAAAAGTTTTCAAGAATAATATTGACGAATTCGTAAAAAATCGTAATAGGTCAGCCACAAAGGCACTAAGACACTAAGATTATAGTATTAATTTAAATTGTCCGATTGTTTTATTGGTTTAATTAGTTTTATTTGTTAACCAACCAAACCAATGGAACTAATTTAACCAATAAAACTGAATCATTAAGGTTTATAATTCATACC
>JACNIG010000203.1 GCA_014383215.1 Candidatus Desulfatibia vada
AGATCGTATTTTAATCAATCCCTAGCCCATGCGAACACTTTTGAACGTTACCAATATATAACGATTTTGCGTCGTTATCATCCATAGGAAAGAATGGGCTTCCCGGTTCGGCATGCAAAAAAAACTCACCTGACAAAAAACCACATTTTGGGCAAGTGTTTCCTAAATATTTGTGGCCAGCCATTTTTGAATATTTCATCTTGAACGACGGAACCCTATTTTTGACAAATAAATAAACATCCTTTGGAAGTTCTTGAATGTCAGATAATATGCAAATTTCATCTTCTGCTGCATCGACATTTGAGGCAAGCAAGGCAATTGCGGGCATTTTTTCTTCGCAGCTCCAGCAGAATATTTTTTTCCCAACCAAATATAAGGGCGGATTGATTTTGAGTTTGTTATCTCTCATCTCATTTTTACAAGTAGAACACTGCAAATCAGCCGCACGGCTTTTTTGCGTCGGCTGCATTTGCCTTGTTATGTGAGGCTATTTATGATTTTTTTGCTACAATAGCAATTTCTGTTGATTCAGAGGAGAAGGCTTTACCTGCTACATCTGCGTATAATTCTTCTACCTTAAAACCGTTTTCCCCAAATTCATTTATAATTGAATCCTTGCTGTAGCATTGCAGCCAGTTGTAGACGACACGCTTTCGTGTCTCTTCTATTATTGTGTACTTATCAAGTATTACTTTTTCTTTCTCGTATTTGAATGTGTTAACAAAACAATAATAATCATCTGGAGACCAAAATCCGTTTAATTGATTCAGTTCATAGGTTGCTGATTCTTCCTTTTGGTTAAAACTGTTTAAAGAATACACATCAAGCAGCACAGAGCCGTCTGGCTTCAATAACGAATTGAATTTTATGAGCATTTCTTTCCTTCGTTCTGGACTTAATACACAAAAATCACACATAATCATTGTAATAAGGTCGAAACTGTCTATTGTTTCAAAATCAAGATAGTTTGTCAGAACATAATTTATATTTAAACCTTTTTCAGCAGCAACCTGTTTTGCATACATCAAGGAATTATTTGAGAAATCAATGCCGGTAACAATTGCGCCGCGTTCTGCCAGCCTGGTTGTGTATAGTCCCGGACCACAGCCAAAATCTGCAATTTCAGTGTTTTTATCAACTTTAAAATGAGAGACAATCCACCGCACAGAGCGTTCAATAAAACTTTTTTTTCGAGATGAAGCATCGATTGATTCATTTAAGTGGTATTCAAGCATATGTTTTGATGTATGCTCATTTGTCCACAATTCATCAGCTGTATAAAATTGAAAAGGCGCAGGGCGATCATTAACTTCTTGCAGTACCTTGAACACTATTTTCTCCTTCTATTTTTTCACATAACACTCAGTTCACCAACTTATCTGGTGCAACTGCGTGGTTGGCCATCTATTCGGCATGTAAAGCATCAAGTGCAGCGTCGGGATTTCTTGATGCAATTCTCAACAATGCCTTGGCAGGACCTTCCGGCCTTCTTCTGCCCTGCTCCCAATTTTGTAAAGTACGAACACTGACTCCGATCATAAGTGCGAATTCATTTTGCGAGACATCAAGTTTTTCTCGCACACTTTTGATTTCATGCGGCTTGCCTGTCAAAATGTTTTTGTTGTAGGGTTATTTGAGTTGATTAAGAGTGTTAATAGTTTTTTGCTTTATAGCGGTTGTGATATCTTCCACAAGTTTATTCCGTTCATATCTCTCGATGAACTTCACATATGTATTTTCAACCTTCTCAGGCAATTTATAACAAAAATTGGATAATTGTTTTTTGAGAACAGAAGGGCTTATTTTTACCTCTTTTGCAAGCCGTTCCCAATGCCTTGCCATGATCCATTCCGGCCTATTCTCTCCCCCTATCTTCATGGCAAGTCTTTTTGCCAAATCTTCATAGATATTTGTGCAAAGCATATCATAGAAAGGTGATAGACGTATCTGCCTTGAATCATATAAAAATGATAAATTTTTAGAGTGTGCGTCCATGTTTCCGATCAAATAATTAAAAAAGACCCATTGCAATAACTGTTGAAGGTCTTTAATTGGATTTGCAGAATACTCTCGAACAAAACCAAAACATTCTTTCAAGCCGGGTCCGCCATCAGCCTGATATTTTAATTCATGGGAAAGCCCCATGGCCTGACAAAAATCTTCCTGATGAAGATGGCGTACTGAATCATTATCATAAATTCTGTCATATCGTTTAATGAGCAACGCTTTCTGTTCTTTTTCCTTAAGAATCTTGACTGACGGTACAGATAAATTCAAATCATCTGCAAGCATCATGCAAAAACACTCATTTTCAATTGATGAAGGAAAATGAAGCATACCGGGTTTTAAAATATAATTACTCGGGGCACCATTTAATGGGATGTAAAATATTGAATCTTTCAAAAAAAGAACAACCTTTTCCTGTGCCCCTGCAAGGGATATGCGAATACCATCTTCTCCTGCAAGTAAAGGGCGTTCAGGAAGTTTTTTTATCAGTTCTGATAATTGTCCTCCTGATAACTGATGATACGAATATTGTTCACACGATTCAGGTAAGATTGATTCGGGTAAGAGTATTATTGCCCCTGCACATTCACCGCCTATGCGTTTGAGAAGCATAAAATCATTTTTTTCAGAAATACCAAGTTGCCTGGCGATCAATTTTCTTACAGCAGATTCCGGTAATAGATTGGCAAAAAAGGGTCTTGATTTCTCATCAGGAAAGATGGCCTTCTGCATCGGTAAAGAAACAGACAACTGGAACGAATCAGATGTCTCAAGCCAATTTTTAGAATATTGGAATGAAAACAATCTCTTATCATCCAACCTAATAATACCGACCAGGGTTTGCTCGAAAAAAACATTCAAACTTTCCACTGTCAGCTGTCCCCCCGTTTAATGAGATGCAGCTCAAGACCAAGGCCGTTTAAAACTTCAAATATCTTGCCGATTTGAGCGGTTGTTTTACCTTTTTCGACTTCCAATACGAACTTCCTGCCAACATCGGTAAATTCTGATATCTCTTTTTGGGTCAATTTCAGAATCTTACGTTCTTTGCAAATAAATCGCCCCAATTCCTTAGGATTATTAATTCTTATTGAAGGTTTCAACTTATTCTCCATTTTAAAGTTTCCGATCAGGGACTTCTATCATCATTTTAAGAGAGAATCAAGGAAAAGTTTCCGTTCAGGGACTTTTTTTGGTTTTTTGACAGCCCTGTTTGAAAAGTTGTCGTTCGGGGACTTTATAACCAGTGTCAGGTTGCGAGTTATCCCGCTACTGTTTCACAGCAAGCGCGATCTTCGCTCTGCTTCGACGGGCTAAGAGTTGCAGGGTGCAGGTTATGAATCATGAGGAATATTATTGAAAAGGAAGGATAAGTCAAGAATATCTTCTTTAAGCCGCCCCAGTACGATAGTTCCTACCTACGGGGCAGGCAGATTTTGCAGACCCGCCTGTCGAAGATGCCGCGGTGCGGTGCCATTGCAAGGCACGAGCGGGCAGATTGCGCGGATTATCTTAATCATTTGAAGGGTGATGATAAATATCTAGAAACTTGAACCGACCTCTTGAGAGAAAGTCCGGCACAATGTCTCATGTCAACGGGCTGACCCATGCTTTATAATATCTTCTGCTTGACTCTCAATGCCTTTTGCCAATATGCTCCGACCCCTTAGGGAAAATCATAGAAGGAGGGATCTGCTGGTATGGAGGAAAATCCTGAAACAAAAACCAAATTAATGAACAAAGGGCACACGGATCTGATAAATGAGGTTGTTGAAGGCGGTCTGTGTGTCTATTGCGGCGCATGCGCCGGCGGTTGCCCGTATCTCACTGCATACAAGGGCAGGATAGTTGTAATGGATAATTGTGACCGCGAAGACGGACAATGTTACCAGTTTTGTCCAAGAACATTTACGGATATGGACTTCTTGAGCAATAAATTCTTTGGGGAACCCTTCGGAGCAAACGAAATTGGTTTTTCAAGAAACCTGCTCCTCGCCAAGGCTGCGGACGCCCGGATACATGAAAGGGGCCAGGACGGGGGCGTGGTGACCGCATTGTTAACTGTTGCCATTGAAGAAGGTCTGATAGATGCTGCCATAGTAGCAAAAATGGACGAGGAAAAGGTGCCCAATGGCTTTGTTGCAAGAACAAGAGAGCAGTTGCTGGAATGTGCTCGAAACAGCTATGAGCCGTGTCCTACATTACAGGAATTAAATGGGCTGCCTTATGACAGTACCGAAAAACTGGGAATTGTAAGTTTGCCCTGTCATTCAGCAGCATTATCCAAGATGAAGGCATACAAAACCAGAAACAGGGTCAATCTCGAGAATGTTAATCTAATAATAGGACTTTTCTGCGGGTGGACACTTGCTGAAGGTTTTCACGGATATCTCCAGGATAATTTTGATCTGAAAAATATTGTTAAATTTGATATCCCCCATTCTCCCGGACATACATACGATGCCTATTATAAAGACGGAACCAAAAAAGAGGTAGAGCTTGAAGACATCAGAAAATATATCAATCCCGCGTGTGATTATTGCTGGGACATGACTGCTGAATTTTCAGACGTTTCCGTAGGCTCAGGACGTTCCAAATACAAAGGCTGGAACACCCTTATTCCCCGCACCGGCACAGGTGAAAAACTGGTTGAATTAGCGATGGAAAAAGGGGTCCTTGAGACTAAGCCGCTGCCGGAAGAAAATATCATGAATCTCAAGAAGGCCTGTTTAAACAAAAAGAAGAGTGCTGTTCGTAAGCTCAGTAAAAAGTACAACGGTGATTTAGGTTATCTGGGTATTTCCCATACGCTGAAAGAGAAATTATTATCAGACTGAAAAACTGGAAAAATTATTCGGTAAGGAGGCTATAGATAATGACCGATATTGATATGGATGCTCCGGGAAAAATTGATCTTCTGCTGGGAAATGAGGCTATTGCCCGTGGAGCATTAGAGGCCGGTGTAGGCTTTGTAAGCGCTTATCCGGGAACACCGTCTTCCGAGATTATCCCCACTCTCGCTGATGTGGCCAAACAAAACAATATATATGTTGAGTGGGCGGCTAACGAGAAGGTGGCATTGGAATCGGCTGCCGGCGCATCCTTTGCCGGTATTAGAAGCATGGCCGTGATGAAACAGAACGGAATTAATGTGGCTCTGGATTTCATCGCCAACCTCCAGATGACCGGAATTGAGGCAGGTCTGGTATTGCTTGTTGCCGATGATCCCGGACCTTTATCAAGTTCCAATGAGGAAGACACGCGTATTGTGGCAAAATGGATGGATTTTCCTCTCCTTGAGCCTTGCTGTGCTCAGGAGGCCCTGGAAATGACCAGATGGGCTTTTGAGATTTCCGAGCAATGCGGGCTCATATGTATGGTGCGTACCGTAAGCCGTATTGGACATACGCGGGCCAACGTCTCAATGGGTGATCTGCCCAGGTTTGAAAAAAAAGCCTATTTTAAAGATACATGGAATATGTACAACCCCGCCAAAGGTATCCACTGTACTGTTGGCGGCCCTCTGGTTCTTCATCCGGAAAAGATCAGGAAATTTGCCAAGGTAAAGGGAATATTCGAAAATGCACCTAAGGAATTTAACTGGTATGAGGGTCCTGAAAACCCCGAGCTACTGGTAATAGCTTCAGGAGTTTCGTATATATATGCCAGAGAAGCCCTCGAAATTTTGAAGCAGGGTAAAAAAATCGGTATCCTCAAGCTTGGCACCATATGGCCGATACCGGAAGAACTTGTAATCAAGCACCTTCTCACTACAAAGCAGGTCCTGTTCGTTGAAGAGCTGGAACCTTTTATAGAACGAAATGTGATGGAGCTGGCCGCCACCCTTCCTGCCGGATCTCCACGCATTGAGTTCTGTGGTATGCGCACAGGCCATATGAGGGGCTATGGCGATGTAAATGTCGATCTCGTGATAGACGCCCTTGTCAAAATAAACGGGGGCAGCTATGAGCCGCGCGACAGCAAATACAGCGAGGAATTAAGCGCACTGACCCAGATGAACCCGGAACGGCCCTGGGAACTGTGTCCGGGCTGCCCCTATCGCCCATTTTTCTGGACACTCAAGAACACATTGCAGCTCGACGGCAGGGATGGCTTTGCCCTTGATGATGTTGGCTGCTATACCCTGGGTGCCTTCAATTCGGGTTATTGGCAGGGAAGGACCTCCCATGCAATGGGTTCAGCCTTTGGCGTATCATGCGGGCTGGGTAAACTCAGGCAATTCGGCTTTAAACAACCGGTTCTCGCGATGGTTGGTGATTCCACCTTTTTCCATGCAGCGATGCCTGCTTTGGCGAGCGGTGTCTGGAATCGTTCGAATTTTATTGGACTTGTGATGGATAACAGCGCTACGGCCATGACAGGCCATCAGCCGCATCCCGGTCTTGAAAAAAACGTTATGGGAGAATCTGCAAAACCTATAAGCACAGAGGCTGTCTGCCGATCTATGGGATGCCGTGTGGAGGTGTGTGATCCTTTCGATATGGAGGGGACAAAAAACGCCCTTCTTGATCTGATCGAAGACGATGATGGCGTCAGGATTCTGGTAGTGAGACGGGTTTGTGAACTTGTCAGGGCTCGAATCGAAAAAAAGGCACCCTTTATAATGCATGTTGACATTGAAAAATGCATTGGAGAAGACTGCGGTTGTGGTCGGGTTTGTACCAGGATGTTTCATTGCCCGGGTTTGATGTGGGACGAAAAAACCGGCAGGTCGGCCATTGACGAAGTCATGTGCGCCGGGTGCGGAGTATGCGCCGATATATGTCCAAGAGGTGTAATTATAAAGGAGATCACATAGACATGAAGACATTATCAAAAGATCCACTAAATGTACTGGTTGCGGGTGTCGGCGGACAGGGCAATGTATTATTGGCCCAGATTCTTGGACAGGCCCTAATGAGGGAGGGCTTTTTTACTGTTGTAGGCGACACCTTTGGCGCTGCACAGAGGGGGGGATCGGTTGCAAGCCACATAAGGATCTCAAAAGATATTGAGTATAGCTCAATTGTTCCAAAAGGACATGCCGATTTTATTCTCGGTATGGAGCCCTCAGAGACTCTTCGTGTAATGGGGGAGTATTCAAACCCAAACACCCGGGTAGTCACCAACCCGAGGATTGTTTATCCTCCACCGGTAATAAGCGGGGCGGCCAAATACCCGGATATCGACGAATTGCTTGCAAATATTGAAAACTATTCACGCAAATTATGGGTTGTGAATGCCACAGAAGAGGCGTTGAAGATGGGTAACAGACTATACGCAAATACAATTTTAATGGGGGCAACAATAGGTACGAATATATTGCCAATCGACCGCTCCAGTGTAGCGAGTATTTATGAAGAAAAATTTACCAGGCCGGATTTATTTGAGGCGAATATAAAGGCTCTTGATCTCGGGATATTATTAACACAGGGGAAATGAAACTTCTTGGGGTCGTATCAAATGTGAAACCAGTTTTGACCAGTGGCCCGATCATATTTCACCATACCGCGTCTTCCAATCATCTCTTCCTGTGTCATCTGTTTTAAAATATTTTCCCCGGGTCTTACTCTTGCAAGGAACCGGTTTTCACGCTCATCCCTTCCTATCACAATCGCTGCGGACGGCACACCATCCCTGTCATAAAGCACCGTATAGGATTCCACCCGGGCCTTGCCATTTGCCTCTTTATGCACCCTTACCGGTTGATACGCATCGCCTTTTCGCTTCAGGGAACCATTATTTGTCGGTGCCCAGCCGGTCTCTCCGGGCCTGCCGCTATATATCCCTACCGAATGCTTGCTGATAAACCAGCTTAGCGCCTGAACCAGTCCAAAGGCGTCCGGATCGGCGCGCAACCTCTCCGCCATCTGGCAGATTGCATGGAGGGCATAATTATTTCCCGGCCCGCCAAAGGCCGCCATGCCACCGGTGATCGTCAGCGGCCTCGAATCCTCATCGGATATATCAAGCATTTCCCTTGTCACTCGTGGAGCACACGGAAAGCAGCTGTAAAGATCGAGGTATTTGATCTCATCTATTGAGGCAGGTATGGGTTCCAGGGCCCGGTTTACGGCCACGCGCACTGAAGGGCTGGCCCACAGGTGGGGGCGTTCTGAAACCAGCCATACGTCTTCGGCATTGGAAGAGCCACGCAGGAAAACCATCTTGTCCCTCGCGATGCCCATTGCCTCTGCCCTGGCCAGGCTGGTCATTACCAACGCTGCGGCCTGGTTGACCGTCATATTTGAGCACATCAGCTTGGTATAAGGGAAGGCCACCATTCGGTTGGTTTCATTGAGCCTGCCTATTTCAGAAGCAGTCCTGGCCTTTCGAAACCAGGCAAAAGGGTTTCGAGATGCGATCTCCGAAAACTGAGCGCAGAAAACGCATAATTCCCGAAAATGATCCTCAATGGATTTACCCCTGTGGGCCCGCAGGGCATTTTCCATGAGGGCGTACATGGTTAAAGGCGCAACCAGACCGTATTGCTCTTCCAGCACACTGAATGGAACCCTCATATCACCCACGTACGGGTAAGGGGTACGGGACCGGCTTTCCCTGGCAAAATCAACCGTCGCTTCATGCAGGGAACGGGCTTTCCCGTGCGTATAGAATGATTCGGCGCCGCAGATCAATGCCAGCTCGGAACTTCCCTCGTAGATCCTTTCGGCCGTACGGTTGACAAACCACTGTGGCGCTGTCGCCCCTATTCCCGTGTATCCTGTCTCGGAAGGGGTACAGCCGATCTTTTCTGAAAGCACCTCACACGGGTTGTAAAGAGACCTGCTTAAACAATTAACCACATAAAGCGTATCCACTTTAGCGACAAAGTCTACACCGGCATCGTCAGCAGCAACCCTGCATGCCTCGGCCATCATTTCCAAGGGATCCATCTGATCCAACGTCTTTTTACGATGAACCAGCTGCCCTGTTCCAACCAGCACCGGAACCTTGTTCTTATCCATCAAAGGCGGACCCCGTTTTCTTTATGTGTTGGTGAGATATCCTCCCGGGTCTTCAGTTAAGATTCAAACAAAGACCCATAGACCAACGATTTACTCCCTCCAGTTTATGCCCCGGCTTTGCAGGTATTCATCCAGAATCCCTTCTATGAAATTGTTGAATCCCGGCCCTTCCATACCCTTTTCACGGGCTAGCCTGCCAAGGGCCAGGAGCATCTTTCCCGGTGCTTCAACTGGTACAGTCTTATAGTTGAGTCTCCAACGGCTGTCATACCAATCCTCTACCTGCTGCCTCTCTTCGGCCGTCGCCCGCTCCTTTACATACCACCCGGATATTTCTTTGA
>JACNIG010000051.1 GCA_014383215.1 Candidatus Desulfatibia vada
TCAGACGTTCAGAGGACAGGGGGCACTCTATTCGATGGGTTACTTTCCATCCTGTCTTAGATAAGAGTCTGTGGTAGTCGAATATTGTGATGGAATTATCCGGTTTCTCTTTTGAAGCGGGTGTGGATTCGAAATCCCTCCAGTCGGCATTCAGGAAGGCCATTGTGGTGGTTTCTTTTGATTTTTTATGGGCCTGCAGGAAGAAACCTTCAAGAAACCCCTCATACTCCTCCTTTTTATAGGATGAGATGGAAGGGGTATTCTCATTGGCCTTTTTCTCGTATTCCTTCTCTTTTTTGATGTAATAGGGCGGATCAAAAAAGATCAGATCCGGCATTTTTGCGATCGGCCACTTCCAGTTCCGGGGGTCCCAGTGATGGCACAATATCTCGGGACGATTGTCCCTCGTTGCAATATCAAAAGATTGACATTTTCGCCCAAAGAGAAGGCACACATCAGAGACAACGCCGCCGCCGGCCATTGGGTCGAGGATGAGATCACCGGCTTTTGTGAAATAGAAGAGGGTGTGCGCAATTAGTTGGGCCGGTATCCTCCCGGGCCAGTCATCCCCGAAACGCTCGTCACATTCGTTGAAATTCCATTGATCCCACGTGCGCAGGCCCCAATTCAGGGCCTTGAACTTCTCCTGGTCTGTCTTTCCTTCTAATCGTAAGGCCCAGGCCAGTGCAAGATCCATGTTATAATGCCTGGCTATATAATCCATATCCCGCCCCTGAGAGAGTAAATTATTAATTTCACCAAAATTGGTATTATTAATAATTTGAGCAACCCTACCCTGGGTCATCCCCGCTATCCCCGCGATCTGCTCTTGGGTCCAGCCAAGGCGATTTAACCGGATAATAACGATGTTCCGGCCGACCTTTTGACGCGCTCTAATGTCTGAGATCCAGGTATTTACTGTTTGCTGGATAACCCCCAATTTTTCTGCCAGGGCCTCTTCAGTCCACGTGCATTCCGGGTCTAATGCGGCAATATCCCGGGCAATGCGCTTTTTGTCCGAGGCGCTTAAACGATCGCCATGGCTGATATTGCATTCGGCTGATTCAAGGAGAAGCGTTGTTTTATTTTTTTCGTAATCAAGGGGTTCGTCCTTCCATTCAACTGCCGCAATCTCTTTGATTCCCTTTTCCTTAAACGCAAACCAGCGGTGGATACCATCTAAAATTATAGTCGCTTCGGTTGTTTCATTGCCATCTGCATAGTTAAAAACCCTTTGAATCTTGATTGGCGGAAATTGCGCACCGATTGCAAGTGCTTCAACATACGCGTTAATGGTTTTCTCGCTTTTACCTCCTCTCGGGTAGATGAACTGATCCCAGGTTAAATCAGAAACATTGACTTCCATCGGTTCTCCACGACAATGTTTAATTATTTAGCCACTGATTTTTTTTAGCCACGGATTTACACGGATTAACACTGATCTTTTTTATAAAAACTAAGAACAACGCTGTGCTTTTTTTGTATTTAACCTATCCGCGTTCATCTGCGTGAATCTGCGGCTGAGTTTATTTATTTTGCCACAGATCTACACAGATTACCGCTGATCTTTTTCATAAAAAAGCAAAACCCAATTTGTTCTTTGTATTTAAGCTTTTCTGTGTCCATCTGCGTGAATCTGCGGCTGAAATATCTTTTTACACCAATTGTATCCTTATTCGCCCTGCGTCTTTCAGCATCTTCTGGATTTCTGTTGGCAGATAAAGCTGGTGATTCCCGGTGATGGCCAGTAATGGGGGACGCTGGCAGGTTTAATGGGGGACGCTGGCAGGTTTGTAAGGTTATTCACGTTTCTGCCCCAGAAGGGCGTATCCGTCACATAGTGCCTTGCCCCTTGTTACGGCCTCGTGAACGCTCATTCGTTTAACACCCGAAAACCTTGCCACATCGGCTGCCGGGGTTCATGGGTACGCCCATGCATTCATGCGTTTCCCTCATTTTTTGGATTACCTTGTTTTCCGTATCTTGCCTGTTTCTCTTTCACCGTAAATCCTATGACTTGCGGGACGTTGTTGACAAATTGTACAAAATCTAAAAGGACTGTGGACTGAGTAAAAAAAGGGCTGTTTTGAGTTTTGTGTTTTGAGTTAAAAAGCAGAAAAGCAAAAAACTGTGGAAAAACTGGGTACCATGGGGACGCCCATGCGTTCATGCATTTCTTTCATTTTTCTGATTATTGCGTTTTCCGTATCCCACCAGCTGCTCCTTCAATCAATTGAAACGTCAGATAAAAGATGAATCCCAAAACCAAAAGCTGAACCGCGAAGGCGCAAAGGACGCAAAGGACGCAAAGGGGTTTTTTTATTTTACCTGCTCGGGACGGACGATCAGGTAAAGAACTATGCCCTGCAGACAGAAAAAGAAATAAGATTGAACGGCCCCGGTGAAATGCGCCCAGTTAGTGTTTAGTTGGGAGTTGAAAAGCAGTTATTGGTTGTTATTAACCCGGCGACTAAATAGCCACACCCTGTCATGCCGGACTTGATCCGGCATCCAGTACCTTTCTGGATAGCGCTGATGCTTCACTACGTGCCCCGCCTTCGCGGGAATGACAACCGTGGGGTATTTAACTGCCGGAGTAATAGTTTCGGGTTTTGGGTTGGTGGTTGAGCGAAAAGAAAAGACAGAGTTCAAAGTTTGAAGTTTGAAGTTCAGAGTTCCAGTAGCGGATATTCACAGCTCCGCCCTTTGGATTACATCTTCCAATATCGCTAAACTTATTCAAATTATTGATTATTTGTTTAAAGACGATAAGCGGAAGCGGTAACCAGAGCTGAGCGATTAAAATTCCCGGATGATTTCGTCCAGGATATCGTTGTCGGACAACTGTTCCAAATCCGCATTGTCTGCTTCTCCGACAAGCTCGCGGATCTGACATTTTATTTCCTTGTATTCCGCCATCTTCCATTTCCCGATAAAGCCGGTCCCACCAGTAACAAAGACCTTCTTTTCTCGCAAGTCTTCCCATAATGCCTTTGTGTGCTCAAGAACATGATCTAAATCTTCATGTAAAATATTCATTAATGCGTGCCGTAGATTCTATCCATAAATTTCAAGACCTTATGTACAATCCCTTCTCGCTCCACTTCACAACCACAAGAGAGATCAGGCGAAACTTACTCCCAACTAACTTATTGTTTTTACGCTACTGCCAAAGAACGAATACTAAAAATCTCATTCACAGTTAACGGTTTAATTGCCGACTCAGGTACAGTTATCACTGCTATTGTATCTCCGACTGCATTAAATAATTCTAACGAATAACCGTCTTCTCCGTCAGAAATAGGATGGCGCTCAACAATAGTTGCAACGTCACCTTTTCTCAGGCCCCTTTTAGGAATATCTTTTGTTAAAACAACTTCTTCAAATAATTTGAAGGCCATTTTCTTATCTCCTTTTGTCGGGATACATGGTTATGAATTTTGTATTGCCCGTTGCGGTTTCCGTCATCCAAATTGTACACACCGGCAAATTTTTCCCGTTTGGTCCCATCAGATTTCGTTTAATTTCATACATCTGGCCATATTCTGTGTTTTCAGTCGGTGTGGCATCAACTGATAAAATCTGATTTCTTAGATCCTTTTCCAATACCTGCCAGTTTTCAAGGGTATATCCTGCCTGGGCCAGCCATTGCGATTTGTCGTTTCGTTTTCTTAGAGTCAGCAGATATTGCCTCAGTTTCTCTTGAGCGATCAATGTATCATCGGGAAGTTTCATTTTAAACTATTTCGCAATTAAATTGAATTCTTATCGCCTTCTGGAAAATTGGGGGACATCTTTTTCTCACGCAAATCTTCCCATAATGCTTTTGTGTGCTCAAGAACATGATCTAAATCTTGAGTTAATAGATTATATTTTTTCGCTTTTTTATTCATCTATGGGTTTGACAATCATCTCTTTGGAAAACTCTTCACGATCCAAAAACGGGTACATATCTTCCAATGGCTTTGACACGATTGTGCCATCCTCATTTGTGAAGGCTGAAACGGATGGGACGCTAAGGGGTTTTTTTGTTGATTTTTTCTGATCAGGACCCCGGTGAAATAGATTCACTTCGTAACCTTCCAGCCGGACTTGTCGGTATAGTCGAATTTTACCAGAGCAAGAGCGCCGATATCAGACATCAAATATCTCCTCTGCAGTGGTATCATCATCCTTGCATGCACTCATCATGCTCGCTTTGTTGAATTCGTCGTCAGCCCAGTCCTTTAGTCTATATACTGTGCCATCCTCGGCCACACATTCAAAATATTCCGACTCATCGTGGTCGTGTTCATAGGTTACGGGCAGAACAATAATCTCAACTTGCCTGCCGAAACTGGGGGGGATCGGCACTTTGATGAATCCATCATGATTTACGATCATTTTTTTCTTTAATGCCTCCATGAGCCTCCTCCTTTATTAAATTTACGACTTAAGCTAATTTACCCAGGTTAATCCAGATTTACCTGCATCAGCCACATATTCTTTTAACTGGTTTTCAGTAATAACTTGTTGATTTTGATAATAACACTGATACCATTCAGCAGTTTTAGCAAAAGTTGTCCAAATTTACATCAGGATTTTTCTTTATCCCTTTGGTCTGCTTCACCAACTCCAATCAATATACGAATAAGTATGGCCGAGCTAATGTACAATCCAACGGTGGCCAGGCGTTCAATAAAAGGCTTGGCAAGAGCGACGAGCCGATCGCTTAACGTGTTGAAGAAAAATAAAAAAGGACTGCTGATTGAGTATCAGCGGTCTTTTTTTTCTGGAAGAAATCTTCCGCAACAGGCAGATGCTGGGCTGCCTGAAAAATCCTAATATTACACGCTAAAAAAGCAAATGTTAAGGAGTTTTCAACACGTTAAGCGATCGGCTTGCAAGAGCGATCAAGCCTTTTCGTTTAGCCAAAACAACTAGCCCCAGAGTGCCGATCAAAGGGATCTCAAAAAGCTCAGCGCATTTTCGCGCCCGCCTGCAAATCATCTAACACAACTCCTGCGCGAGGTTTTTCCAATGCCAATGTCAAAACCTCGCTTTCACCATGACCAAGATCCCAGGCGGCTATTGAAGGATGAATGTTTAAAACAGTTTTCCGCACAACCTCAGAATTAGATGCAAGACCTGATAAATAAGAATCAATCGGTCTTTTGGCCTGAACTTCATGGATAACTCCATCAGGTATTATCCACCTCTTGGCTAATGGGCTTATTGTTTTCAAGAGATCGGCTTTCCCGAGCAGTATTATGGGAGAGGCATTGATAACCAGGTTTTTATTCATAACCAGCCTCTTGAAGGACTTCTTCCGCCGTGTACTGAAAAGGTGAAACTCGAAATCTTAATAACGACATGAGAAAATCCTCACGGCACAATCCGGCTATTTCAGCAGCCTTTTCCTGGGATATAACTCCCATCTCATACCATTTGACCGCTGCCGTCAGCCGTATGTCCTTTGCAAATTCAGCCGGCGTCTTTTTAAGCGCTGAAAATGCCCCTAAAGGCAATGTTATGTTTATTGTCCTGGTATTCATATTTCCTCTATCCTTTCAAATTTTATAAGTTCGTAAGCGCTAAATTGTTGATTCGCTCATTCGGGTACTCGTTCATTCGTCGATTCATCTAATTTCTCCCAATTATCGAATCATCCAATCTCGACTTATCGATTCCCCAATCTCGATGACCCCTGCCGTCAATAGTAGACACCAATCTGTTTTTTATGCCGCTTTTTGCCATTATCATCCCAAAAGATTTTTCGACGTTCAATTCCCCGGGCCATTACGTGCTGCAGGACACCGGGGGCATCCAATCTGGGTTGGCGTGGCTATGTTTCAACAGCGCGTTTAGACCATCAAGGGCATCCTTTTTGGTTCTTCCACAGGAAGCCACATCCAATTCCACGCACAAAGAGGCGTATTGATTGCCTTCCTTTTTGACAAAGCATGTTACGTCCATTTTTCACTCCTTACTTTTACAAGGGATGCCGTCTGATTGGGCGAGGGCAGTTATGGATGATCTTTTTTGACCATAAAAGGGTTTTGAAAATGGAGACGCGGAGCCATGCTGCTATACGGCTTTCTTCCTCAACTTGCTGCATTGTTTTCTGCTCTGATGTTTAGGGCTTTCCCGGACGGTGGGTCGTCAGCCCTCAAGTAAAAGCTATCTCAGAAGCTGTGGTCTGGGCTATGCTCTGTCTCCAAAGCATTCGCACTTGCTCCCCTGTCTCCGAAACTCCGTCTTATTCATTATTCATCTTGAAATTCCACGAATGTCTCAAAAGAGGCCAACCTGAGCTTTCTGTTCAAATCCCTGAAACCCAATCTGGCTTGTTCGAGATCTCTGACAGCGTCCTTGTAGGATATTTCATTCTCTTCAACAATATCCCGACCTTCCTTGTAGATCATTTTTTGGTAAGATGAACTTACCACTTGATTGTGCAATTCGCCAATCTGTTCATTCAGGGCCTTGCGCATTTCCAAGGCCTCGCTGAGATTAATCGAATCTCCGCTGAAATCGATGAAATGGTTGAAGTTCGCCTTCTGGATTGAACTGTTGAGTTTTCGCCGCTTTACTTCTATCTTTCTTAATTCCTTTCGAGCTGAAACAGCATCAAAGTCCGGACTGGCACGACGCATCCCATCATCTCGACTAAATGAAAACCTATCCCTATTCTGCTTTGATTCAGGCAAACAGTCTTTTAATGTCTTAATCCTGGCGTCGTACTCTGAACGCAGTTCCAGCGCCTCGTACAAATACAGTGTCTTCTTTTTGTCTTTCATCTCTTATAAGCTCCTTTCGGATACAGGATCATATTGATGATCTTTGATCATATCTTGCTCCTCGTCCCAGAATTTCTTGTCCTCTTCATAAAACATCTCTTTGGCCCTATCATAGTCCAACTCCATAATTCTACTGCGGATCCGTCTCTGGCAATAATTGAAAACCGACATATGAACAAATCCGTGAAAAAGCTGGCGCAAATCACCGTACCACTCCTTCCAGGTTGTCCACTGATGACCGTCATTCATTTCTATGTCTTCCGGATCTCTGAGTCTCAGCTTTACGTTCGGTAATGGTATGGCAGGCGCACAATCACAGCACCACTCGACCGCCCGTTCCAAAACAAATGCCCACCATGGGCCGGTCTGCAGATCAATAGACGCAGTCTTGTACAGGCTGTGAGACCTTTGCATAACCCCAACTTTTACCCAATTTTGGTCATTGCGAGGAACAAAGCGACGTGGCAATCTCGCGGCTTATCAATGTGTTATGAGATTGCTTCGCTTCGCTCGCAATGACAATACTGGGATTTTGCAAAGGTCTCGCTGTTTATGCCATAACTCCAGGTCTTCATATGTTGCTTGTCTCTGTTATTCGGCGAGTCTCTCTAATGGGTCGCGGTAGAAATGCCGTTGCCCGCAGCCCCCGCACAGATCCGTACTTGAGGAATTATCGTAGTAGTGGTACGTTTATGTCCACAGTGATTCGCGAATTTTAATTAGACGAATCATCATGGCTTCTTCTTCTGCCTTGTAATCTTCTTCAATCTTATGCAGTATATTCATGATAAGCTTGCCTTCTGCTTTTTCTTCCGCAGTTTCTGTCTCATCATCAAGCCAGAACTTGTGTCCAGTCTTGTCACGCTTTCGATCACACCACGCACTCCAACCACTTGCTTCATGTGGGTCAAGACGCTTTCGATATACATCCGTCCACCACTTGTACAGTTCACGAATCTCTATAGCTCCAAGTGCCTGTGGCGTTGGCTTCTTGTAGTTAGGATCGTCGGCAGCAGTCCATTCTTCATCAAACGTCAGCTTGCTTGCCCACTCGAGATGATCTAGGCCTGCTTGGGCGCTACGCCAGGTGCGCCACCGGAACCAACCTGTAGCCCAGAATGGCGCACCATACTTTCTGCGATCTTCCTTGATACCGCAGTCAATTTGACGCCAAGCGAGTTCTATTTCAACGAAATCAACAAGCTCGTTAAAAAGACAAGGAAGAAAGCGGTAACCCACGTCATACCAAGTACCAGGCCGTATATCACTGGGGTGAGCGGTAAGCGCATGGGTTTTAGTAACCCAGCGATTGTTAATGTAATATTTTGCATCATAGATTTTATCCAGAGGCCACCAAATGACGTTTTGAATGGCATCCAGGGCTTCTTCAGCGATCCAGTAACGAATGGGGTGCTTTTGTTTCGCATTCGCTTCCCATTCACGCCAACTAGAGCCGGTCTTCGCACCACCTTTAACAGTACCACGAATCCAGTCTGCAAGCTTGCTACAACTCCAGTAATTCTTACGCTGTGCCATGATAATGTTCGATGGGGGACGCTGGCAGGTTTGTAAGGTTATTCACGTTTCTGCCCCAGAAGGGCGTACTCGGCACATAGTGTCTTACCCCTTGTTACGGCCTCGTGAACACTCATTCGTTTAACACCCAAAAAACCTTGCCACCTCGGCTGCCGTGTAATGGGGGACGCTGGCAGGTTTGTAAGGTTATTCACGTTTCTGCCCCAGAAGGGCGTATCCGTCACATAGTGCCTTACCCCTTGTTACGGCCTCGTGAACGCTCATTCGTTTAACACCCAAAAATCTTGCCACATCGGCTGCCGGGTACCCTGTTTCCTCAACAGCCAAGTAGGAAAAAATAGCTCTTGCTTCAGATGGTTTTCTTTGTCTACTTCGTGAGCAAATCAATTCCGGAGAGATTCCAACTTTGTCGGCTACCACAGCTATCAGATCATCAATGGTTCGTTTGGGCTTATATTTCTTTTCAAGCAGCCTCTCGGATTTCTGAAGTGTTGTGCTGACCCCAGTGTAGTTAGTGTCTGAACGAAAACCCAGTTCAGTCACGATTTTGGATTGCGGAATGCGGATTTCGGATTTAAAAATCATAGTTCGCGGTTTTCGTTCAGACACTAACTACACTGACAGCCACTGAAAAACGCCCCCTTTTGCCTCCCGCTCGTGGCGGGATCAGGCTAAAATTTTAATCCTCGAAATACTCAATGTATGTCTAATGATCAAGTCAAGCCTGAAATTGGTCTTTTGGTGAAGACAGCTCCGCCGCCTCGTTTACACAAGCTGAATAAATATATAATATTGTAATTATTGTTAATATTGTTTAAAAAAGCAAGGCATCCCAATTACCATGCAACCATTTAAGCAATCCGCTACTTAACTTATTTAAACAAATACTACCTACCACAGCGGCAGTAATTTATCCCGGGAAATTCCCGTGGTGTCTGCTATGATTTTGATGCCTTCGACATTGCCGTCGAACAGCAGGACAATATCA
>JACNIG010000047.1 GCA_014383215.1 Candidatus Desulfatibia vada
TGATTGACGGCTTGAAACAGATAGGAGTCAATGCCCGGTCAGTTAACAACAATGGCTGCCCGCCGCTGGAGATAAACGGGGGAGACTTGGCAGGCGGTAGTATTGCGCTAAAGTGCGGTATCAGCAGTCAATTTCTTTCGGCGCTGCTGCTAATCGCACCGTACACAAAAAACGGCATTGATATCAACGTGATTGAAGGGCCGGTTTCGAGACCCTATGTGGACATGACCGTTGAAGTAATGGAAAGACTAGGCGTAAAAATCAGACGTGACGGCTACGAACGCTTTTGGGTTCAGGGTGGAGCAACATATCGGGCCGGATCCTATACCGTAGAACCTGACTGCTCCCAGGCCGGATATTTCTGGGCGGCAGCAGCAATTACCGGTGCCGAGGTTATGGTTAAAGGGATCAATAGAGAATCACGACAGGGTGATGTTCGTTTTGTGAAGGTTCTTGAAGCCATGGGGTGTGACATATCGTACCAAAAAGACGGAATTAAAGTCTCCGGCAAAGAACTTGCGGCCATAACTACAGACATGGCCGACATGCCGGACATGGTTCCTACTCTGGCTGTTGTGGCAGCCTTTGCAAGAGGAACAACGGTCATCGAAAATGTTGCGCATCTAAGGGGCAAAGAGAGTGATCGGCTGGGTTCTGTCGTCAATGAACTCTCAAAGATGGGTATTGAAGCCAGCTGCAGCGATACCGGCATGATAATCACCGGCGGCAATCCCAATGGCGCTGAAATAGATACATACGGAGATCATCGTATCGCCATGAGTTTTGCACTGGCCGGATTAAAAATCCCGGGCATCTGCATAAAAGACCCAAGATGCGTTGAAAAGTCCTTCCCGAATTTCTGGGAAGTTTTTGAAAGTTTGTACTAACAATAGCTGAACTTATTTTTATACTCACCGCTGAGTTGCAAAGGGCGCAAAGCAAAGATAATTTTCTTTTGCCGCTGAGAGGACGGCAAAAGAAAAAGGTAATCGCTACGCAGTTTATCTGCTTTAAATGCCCGCAGGGCTAGGTGCTTATCGTTTTCCGGTGTCCCTGTCCCGCTAAAAGCGGGGTCAACGGAAACAATAAAATAAATAAACTCTGCGTTCTTCGCGTCTTGAGCGAAGCTCCGTAGAGACGGGACAAGCGGGCGGTGACTAATGGAAAATGATTCTTTGACATTTTTAAATTGTGCGTAAAGAAGGCCTATTGAAAGGGAATAAACATGTCTGGCAACACTTTTGGAAAACTATTCAGAATTACAACCTGGGGCGAGTCTCATGGCCAAGGTGTTGGCGTTGTTATTGACGGTTGCCCCCCTAAAATACCCCTGAATGAAGAGATCGTCCAGTCCATGCTGGACCGCCGGCGACCGGGGAGGTCGCCTGCAAGTACCGGCAGACGGGAACCGGATCGGGCGGTTATCATGTCGGGTGTTTTTGAGGAAATGACTACCGGCACTCCCATCGCGATTATGGTGGAGAATAAAGATGCCGACTCCAAAGCCTATAAGCCTTATGCAGATCTATTTCGACCCGGCCACGGCGATATAACCTATATGGCCAAATACGGTATACGTGATTGGCGCGGGGGCGGTCGGGCTTCGGCGCGGGAAACCGTGGCACGGGTAGCGGCCGGGGCTGTTGCCAGGGCTCTGCTTGAAGCAAAAGAAATTGAAATATTTGCCTACACAATAGAGCTTGGCGGTATCAAAGCAATAAAGCGTGATCTTAATATGATCGATAAAAATGTGTTTTGCTGCCCTGATATGGATGCTGTTGCAAAGATGAAAAAACGCGTTGCCAGTGTTCGCAAGCAGGGAGATTCCATCGGCGGGATAGTGGAAATTATGGCAAGAGGTGTTCACAGAGGCCTTGGAGAACCTGTGTTTGACAAGTTAGATGCAGATTTAGCAAAAGCTATGATGAGTATCGGTGCGGTCAAGGGGGTTGAGATCGGTTCCGGGTTTGAGGCTTCAGTGATGCTGGGATCTGAAAATAATGACCCCATAACCCCTCAGGGCTTTGACAGCAACAATGCCGGCGGCATCCTTGCCGGGATTTCCAGTGGAGATGATATTGTTATGCGAGTTGCCGTTAAACCGATTCCTTCGATCGAGATTGAACAAAAGACCATTGACGTGGCGGGCAACTCTAGAACAATTTCAGTCAAGGGTCGTCATGATATTGCAGCCATCCCGCGCATTAATGTTGTATGTGAAGCCATGACAGCTCTTGTCCTGGCAGATCATCTTCTAAGGCAGCGCGCAATTAAGCACATAGAATCATCATAGCGTTATTTTCAAATCTATTATCTGACAGGATCAACAGGATTCACATGATTTTTTTCTCAGCTTCCATATGAAGCTGAGAAAGGCGTATTATTTTTTAAGGAACGAGGCGAGACCTTTGAAAGATGTTCAGTTTTGCCTGCCCCGTTAAATCTTATAATATTTAATCGGGGGGCAAGGCCAAGGCAGGCGAAAAATTTAACCACAGACATACATCGAGTATTTCGAGGATTGAAATTTGAGCCTAACGCCGGGATTGGACAAAAGAGGGCATATTTCAAAGGTCTCGAGATCAATGCACATCTAACTGTGCGTGCATGCTCAAAATTTTGTGCGTAATTGATAGCCTTCCCACTAAGAACTCTCCTAAATTCAAATGAATCTGATTTGACGACACAATTTTTTTTGACAATATTTCAGTTTCCAATAATTATTAAATTGTGATTTTTAAAAGCATTTTCATTTCCTGGCATTCTGGAAATTCTTCCTCCTTCTGACATTATCTACCATCTATTAAACCCTGGCATGATTCTTGATAAGACTTTGAAGTAATCCGGGCATTTCGCAAGTCTGAATCGTTTATTGCAGCAACAAATCATTTGTTTAGGAAAGGAGGTAGTATGCTACAAGTAAAGAAAATACTGGTTATAAGTATTGCTGTTGCGGTTGTTATGATTCTGGTCGCCCCGGTATGGGCTGCAGATTCGGGAAAAATCAATTTAAATACAGCTACAGTAAAAGAGCTTGCTCAACTTAATCGTATTGGAATGAAATATGCAGAGAGAATCGTAAAATATCGTGAGGACAATGGGCTCTTCAAAACTACCGAAGAGTTAATCAAGGTTCCGGGCATCGGACTCAAAACCTTGGAATTAAATAAGGATCGGATCGTGGTGGAATAAAAGTTAAGCCCGGATTTTTCATGATTTTGATAGGGATCCACAAAATGCCTTGATCTGTATTGCTGAAAGACAACTCAGATCAAGGCATAATCAAGTTTCGGTAGTTGAAGGAGTCATATGATACCTCGAAGAAAAAAGAAAATGTACTTGATTTTTAATATAAGTAATGAACATTTTATCACTTTTTGCGTAATTCTTTTCAGCGCGTTTGTCTTGGTTTTTGGGAGTATACGCACCGGTATGTGTCAGGGATGGCCCGATATCAAAGTGCGCCTGCTTCCGGATGATAGCTTTGCAGTCGTAGAGTACGATGTCGCTACTCGAATGCGGCATTGTCCTCATCATGATCAGAACGGCAAACTAGATGAAGAGCAGCTTATTTATGTGCTGGGAATGCTGGATCAGGAAACATGGTTAGACAAGAAGCACAAAAAGGTAGCAAAAAAACATCTTGAAAAACACTATGACAGATTTAAGGCAAAAATCCAAAAAAGGGGGTTATTGAGCACCGTAAATATAAATAAAGCACAGCTCACAGAATTAGTGGCGCTTCCCCAGGTTGGCCCGGTTTTGGCGGTAAAGATAAATGAATACAGAAATACAAACAATATGTATGTGACAATTGAAGATGTTAAGAAAGTTGAAGGGATCGGTCTGGGGACGTTCAATGCCATCCGGCACTACATCGGCACGGAATAAAATCGTAGAACGATTTTATTATGGGGATACCTTTTTGAGAATCACTGCAGATTATCGCGAATCAACATCCGGACTAATTGAATTGCTCGAAAACAGAAGTGTTTTATTAGATACAACAAAGATCCCTTATGGAGATTACATCATTAGGCAGATTGAAACCTGCATTGATGTAGTACCACTTAGAGGCGGCTATCGACCTAAAAGACTAGAATCAAATTGCACCTAAAATCTGCAATTGTCGATTTCGCCGCAGCTGCAAGGCGTAGGGTGTGAAGCTGTAGTAATTTACCGCGAATGCCCTGCAACAAAGCAGATGCGGTGAAAGCGGCGATCCCGAAGGGTGAAAAATTTTGAAAAATTTGGAGAAGTCGATACACAGCAATAAAGTGCGTTCGGAACTACCTCGAAATAGGCGCCAACTAACTATAATTAATAAATATACATTCCTTTTCAAAAGTTTTCATGCAGTTTTTAGGTTGTACATATTACAACCCCAATTGAGCGAAAACGCCCAATTGGGTGTCCTTTGTCCTTTGTCCGTCGTCCGTTGCTAAGCAATAAGAACCGAGATTATATTTCAACTTCAGGTGAAACATAAAAAGAGGCTCTACGAACCTGTAAACCACCGACTACGGACAACTGACCACTGACGTCTAATCGAGTTTGGCTCGATTAGGGTACAAGACCTCCCTCAAGTTGGACCGAAGATCGCAAAACGCTTAATGAAACATTTAAAGCTCCCTGCAGCCCCGCTGAGCGGGATTTCCGCTACGCTCCATCAAGCTTCTTGCAGGAAATGTTCTGCCGTGCGGCAGTGCTTCGCGCGACTGTAAGGAATTCTGTTTATGTTTTGATTCGCTCGCTAACCCCGCAGCCCCAATAAGCGGGATTTCCGCTACGCTCCAACAAGCTGCGAGGAATGAGCTCGCTGTGCAGTTCAATTCTGTTATAAAAATCATGAATGCATCTGATCAGGCTTTAACCTCGGTTGATGGCATCGGAAAGGTTACAGCTAAAAAAATCAGAGAAGTGTTGGATGCAGAAGTGCTATAAATAAAATCGTGAAGCGATTTTATTTAGCTTGACATATAATCTAAGTTGTGTTCAATTTGTGAACAGACCAAACGTAACCACCTATAACTTCACACCATATACACCAAATACAGTTGCAAACCGCAGGCTATTATTTGCAACCCACCATGCGGAGCTATGTATTTAGCCCTAACTATCCTTCTTGTTTTTCTTTCGCCCTTTTTTTAAATTGTAATATACTTAATAAAACCGATACTTTAAAAAGCCAATGATCCGTGATGGAATCAAATTGCAGGATGATATACTGGAGAGACTACCAGACCTTATCCAGGCCTTAAAACAACATTCCGAGGTTGTAGCACTTTATTCATTTGGCAGCGCTGCAAAAAATGAACTTAAACCGTTAAGCGACCTTGATTACGCAATTTTATTATCTGGTCAACTCTCAAAGCGACAGCGATTTGAGAAGCATCTTGAGCTAATCGGCATTTTTAATAATGTATTTCGTACCGACGAAATTGATCTAATAATACTAAACGATGCATCGTTGCGTTTTTGCTATGTCATTTTAAAAACCGGCAAGCTTCTTTACTTCAGAAATAAAGATGATCTTATTGATCTTCGCGATCAGGTACTAAAATATTATCTGGATTTTAAATATTTCAGAGACAGTTTCGACCAAGTTTTTCTGGAAGGGGTCGGATATGATGGATGATCGTATAAAAGAGCATTTGAAACGTTTAAATAAATACTATCTGACCTTATTAGAAATCCAGAAACTTGAAAAAGAAACCTTCATGCAAGAGGATCTTTACCGAGCAAGTTCCGAAAGATATTTGCAGATAGCTATTGAAAGCTGCTTGAATATTGGAAATCGGCTGATTTCGCTTTACCAGTTTAAAAAGCCTGTTGATACCCCCGAGACTTATGCAGACATTTTTATTGGCATGCAGAAGCTTGGGGTCTTCGATGATGATTTCGGTCAACGCCTCGTTAAGATGGCTAAATTTCGAAATCGATTGGTTCACCTGTATTGGGAAATAGATGCAGAGACGCTGTATCGATTTATCAAGAATGATCTGGAAGATTTCAAGCTTTTTGAGAAAAATATCGTTGAATATCTAAACAAAAATCCTTTGTGAACGATCTTAAACAAGCACAGTTAATGCTCCGTTTGGCAAGAAAAGATCTTAAAAAAGCAGAACTCTTTGCTTTTGCTCTATTCTGCATCACACAGCATTCCACAATCCATATCCAGAAACCAGCAACTAGTATCCAGCAACAAGCAACCAGCCCTTAAAACCATGGATAATCAAGACCTCCGCACATTAAAGATTCTTGAAGAAATTGACAAAGGAAATGCCCCCAGTCAGCGCGAATTGGCAAAAGAGTTGAATGTTTCCCTGGGGCTTGTCAATTCGTTTGTTAAACGCATGGTACAAAAGGGTTACTTCAAGATAACCAATATCCCAAAAAATCGGATCAAATACATCCTTACGCCCAAAGGCGCATCCGAAAAGACAAGGCTGACTTACAAATACATTCAATATTCCTATCAATTTTACAGGGAATCCCGCAAGAAACTGAGTAACTTATTCAACGACCTTGAGTCTCAAGGAATCCGGCGCATAGTGTTATACGGTGCCAATGATTTTTCAGAGATTGCCTACCTCTCGATACAGGAGACTCCTATTGAAATGGTGGCTGTGGCGGATGATGAAAAGATCGGTGAGAAATTTTTGGGAAATCGCGTGATAGGCTCTTCCATGCTCGATTCACTGTCCTTCGACAGAATCCTTATCTCATCCTTGAATTCAAATGATGCAGTTGTAGATAAAATATCGGAAAAAGGCATTTCCCTCGAAAAATTGGTTGTGATCGAATAAAATGGTGCAAAATGCCAGATCTTCGTATAGAAAATATTAAGGATTATCTGCTCGAAGTTGCTCCAGGTATCTTTAACAAACACCCCATATTGTTTGCTTATCTTTATGGGAGTTATGCTGCAGAACTCACGCATCCTTTCAGCTAATATATTCAAGGAATGAAGTTGTTCGAGTCGATTTTGAGACTGCTATTCGAAGCGCGTATTTCGACTTTTTACCGGTTATTCACAGATATCAACGAGCATATATCGATAGCATTTAATCATTAATGGGGAAAACATGGTTTCATTTGAAAAAGTTATTCGTAAGTTTCAACAGCTTGATGAATATCTCAGAATTTTACAAGCTATATCCCAGACACCTCAAGAAATTTACTTAAAAGATAAAATTGTGATAGGGAGTGCAAAATATTATCTTCAGGTTAGCATTGAATGTTGTTTGGATGTGGCAAATCATGTTATTGCGTCTGAAAAGTTTCGAGCCCCAAAGGATTATTCTGACTCATTTATGGTCCTTCAAGAAGAAAGAATCATTCCTTCTAAACTTGGAAATCAATTGCGCCAGATGGCTAAATTTAGAAATCGACTTGTTCATCTTTACGGAGAAGTAGACGACGCTTATGTTTATGAGTATATTAGAGGGGAACTTAAAGATTTTATTGAATTTAAATCAATCATAATCAAACGCTACAAAACTTGACTGTATAAAAAACTCTACTATTAGTCCCGAATGGAGATCTTTGAAAAATGTTCAATTCTGCCTGCACCGTTAAATCTTTAAAATTTAATCGGGGGGCAAGTTCAAGGGCAACTCCGTTGCCGAATAATTTTGCTAAAACTTTTGAACTCATTGATACGTGCTTCAAGCTTAAAGAAGCATATCTGAAGCAGAAATATCCTTAATATTCCTATTGCCAGTCCTGACAATCTTATAAAAATTAAAAAGTTGTCCGGTCGCCCACAGGATATAATTGATATTAAAACAATAAGGGACGAAAATGTTGATTTGTAAAAAATTTGCTGTGGAGATAGGAATTTTAGCCTTTCGCCACATTGAGCGGCGAAGCCGCGCTATATAAAATCGTAGCACGATTTTATTGGGAATACCGGTCATTGTAATATGCCCTTTGCAAAACTAAAAAAAAGGTGGGCTTTAAAGCGAGAGCAGAGAAAAGCCCGCTCAAAGACAATCAAGCGTTTACTTTTGGAACAGGGAAAAACAGTTTTTGAGAAGTTTGGCGTCAGCAAAGTGATACTTTTCGGATCAGTTGCTGACAATTTATGTGGTGAAAAGTCTGATTTGGATATTCTGGTTACACCACTTTCAAATGATAAATACTGGGAGTTTCGTCACGAACTCGAAGAAGCTATAGGTGTTCAAATAGATTTGTATACAGAAAACGATGATCCTGTCCTTGTAAAAAAGATTCTTTCACGGGGAGAAATACTGTATGAAGCACAATCTTGAACTGCTAAAAGCTGACATTTATGACGAACTGGAAAAGCTGGAACACCTAGAGCAGGAATTTTCTAAAGTAGAAAAAATGATCGACCTTTCAGCAGAAAAAGTATCCTATATCGATCGTGGAGCTATTGGATATTTATTACACAATTTCTATAACGGGTGTGAAAATATATTTCGTTCCATTACCCGGTTTTTTGAAAACGACTTGGCTCCTCAAGATTGGCACAAGGATCTGCTTAAACGGATGAAACTGGAAATATCCGGTTTTCGACCGAACGTAATTGATGAAGCACTATATTGCCTATTAGACGATTTTCGTGCTTTTAGACACAAATTTCGTCATTCCTATGCTTTTGAACTGGATTGGGAAAAAGAATGTTTAGTTGCCAAAAAATTTCATGATACAGCCAATAAATTCAAGAATCAAATCAACATTTTCCTTAGCATGCTGGAGCAAATCGACAGCGAATAACAGATATAAGGTTAACATGAGTGATAGGGGCTTGCAAAAAATTTCCAAGAAAATTTCAGCGCGATGTTTACTAGAACCAGCCATAGATGCCGCCTATCTATTTGGCTCTGTCGCACTCGGGAAAAGAAAGCTTTCAAGTGACATTGACGTGGCTATTTTGTTTGACAACGCCGCTCTAGAAGAATTTTCGCTGCTTTCATTTATATCATCTTTGGAAAAAAATTGCGGATGCCGTGTCGACGTTGTTGCTTTGAACAGGGCAGGTGAAATTCTTAAATACGAGGTGCGTCGTTCCGGCCGCTTAATATATGAGCGGGATTCAAAAAGGCGCAAACAATTTGAGATTTTTGGCCGGAAGACCTACGAAGATTTTCTGTATTTACACCGCAGGCATGTAGGTGTTGTTCTGCATGGTAAAACTCATGGTTGATCGAATATTATTGGAACGTATTCTATCAGATATTAAAGCGAATCTTAACGATTTGAGAAATGCCACTGATATTACCTGGGAAGTATACATTACAGACAAGCGCGCACGTCGTTTTGTTGAGC
>JACNIG010000173.1 GCA_014383215.1 Candidatus Desulfatibia vada
CAAGGAGCAATGCAAGCACATCAGATGCATCGCGCACCATGGCCAGAGCCGCGCGAGCGTCCGTCGCGTTCTGTAGAAAGAATCCAGATCCGCAACTCACCAGGCCCGCAGGTACTGAGAACAGACGTAGGCCGTCCTTCTCTGCAACTTGTCCAGCCTCGGGGAGGGCCGCACGCGTATCGAATAACGACGTGTCATGGGGCAGTGTTGTGATCTTGTTGCGGGCCTTCGGTGAGCGTACAAGCAATTGGCGTGGAACCGTCATGTTCCCGACATGCAGCAATAGTGACTGCTCAGGAGAGAGGCTCCAATTCGTCCCAAAACGCTCCTTCAAATAGGCTGCACAGAAACCCCAGAACGATGCGTACCACGCCGTGCTCTCACCCGTGACCTCGTCCGGATGGACAGGAATATACCAGCCCTTCATGACCTCTTGCAAGAAGCCGTTTTTGACCAGGCGTTCACGATGCGTCCGGGTCAGATCACCTGAACGCACGGCGACGACACCGCGCTCTGGTAATGCTCGCAGGACCTCAAGGGATTCGGCCAGTTTTTCATGTGGGTTAGCCATAAATCTCGTTCTTTGGTTAGCTTTTTGCGCCGTGCAATATTTAGCCTTTAATGCAGCACCAAAATTAGCTTATTTAGTTGTGTCATGGTTAGCTTATTTTGTCGAGTTCTTTTTAGCTTGTTCTGTCATGAGGGAAGTATGGGGTGCGAAACTTGAGTTATAAGTTGCTGTCTTAACCTTTAGAGTTGTTTGTAACTTGGCAGTTGTAACCGTGGCGCGCTGTAGCTTTAGCGAAGGCGGCTGCCTACCTTGGCACGGCGAAGCCTTGCGTAGGCGGCTGCTTTCTGGTTGCTGCCGTCTACGCAAGGCTTCGCCGTGCCAAGGGATGCGGGATGCAACGATAGGGTAAATTCGACAATCGCTCAACTTTGATTATATTATGTATAAATGTTATCGTGAGTCCGAGACTAATATTCTTTGCCGGTTGAGTGTTTCGGAAAACTACAACTGCTACGGAGGTGAACATGACTGAGAAAAAAATGTCCCGATATGAAAGTCCCTGCACCAAGTATGTGTACAATCCGGAAGAGGGCGACTATGAACGCAACATACCACCCGGAACCCCCTTTGAAGAACTGCCCGATGACTGGTGCTGCCCCCTGTGCGAGGCCGAGAAGGAGTTTTTCGAGGAGCTTGAGGATTAGAAACCTTCCTCCGGGGAGCTTTAATCCGTCACTTTTTACGAGATCGTCATTATTATATATGCGTAAATTAGCTTTTGGATACTCAACCAAATGCAATATCAGCTGCGAGCACTGCGTGGCCACGGAAGATCTTTCTGTTGGCAGGAAGATGGATCATGATAAGGCAAAAGAGATCATTGTCGAGATGGCCCAGGCCGGTGTTGGCGGAATAAGTTTTTCCGCTGGTGAACCGTTTTTGTATTTTACTAAAATTGCAGAGCTTGTGAAACTGTGCAGCCAAATCGGAATATATACGAGAATTGTTACCAACAGTTTTTGGGCAAAAAGAGCAGAGTCTTCCGACCGCCTTGTTTCAGAACTGAAAAAAAATGGGCTTTGCCAATTGAGATTGAGTTACTCAAGGTGGCACCAGAAAAATGTAAACAGGAACAATGTGTTGAATGCGGCACTCAGCTGCCAAAAGATCGGGTTAAATTATTTTATTTCATTTATTACCGATTTTTCCAAAGAGGATGATCAGCATGAACAGTTTCTGCGTGATCATGGCCTCACGTTTTTCCCCGAACCGGTCATCTATGCTGGTCGTGCGGAGTCTTTCAACCGTAGGAGTATTTTGACCGATTATCAGGCAAACTGCTGCGACATGAACCCCTATCTTACACCGGATCTTGACATGTACGCCTGTTGCGATGCGGGGATCCATTTCCCGGAAACAAATTTTTTTTACCTTGGGAACTTAAGCGACCATACCATGGAACAGCTTTTTACTAAAAGTGAAACAGACCGGTTGCACAACCTCATTAGAACCATGGGGATAACAAATATCGCATCCTTTACCGGTATGAAGGCACGCGAGATCATAACCTATAGTAAATGCGAACTGTGCCGGAAACTGTTCAACTCTCCTGAAACTCTAACAAGGCTGCGGACTGAAGTGTCGCAACTGGCAGCCTGGAGCCGATGATAAACGGGTTGAAGTCACTGTGCAATCCATCCGCTTCAGAAAGAAAGTGGGGGGACTTCCGTCTTCGCCTGAAGGCTACGCCGGACAAGTGATCTTGAACAATCCGCCAAGGTGGGACTGGCCGGACACTAACTAAGAAGCTGGACAAGTTTTCTTTACACACCTGCCAACTCATCCTGACGAGCAACACTCCGCTGTCGATTCGATTCCGCTACGATGAGAAACGCTTCGATGTGGACGGGGCCTATGAAACTTATTTTGCTTTAAAACGGTTGTTGACATCTTTAACACCTACCATTATAGTAGACCAAAATATTGGTCGACTAAAAAAGAGGTCTATTATGAAAATTTTATCGTTATCTGAGGCTAAAATTAAACTCAGCCAACTCGTTGAGCAAGTGAACACCATGGATGAAGAAATTGTGATCACCAAAAACGGAAGACCTTCGGCTGTACTGATTAGCCCTGATGAATACGAAGGTTGGAAAGAAACCATAAAAATAAAATCTGATCCGGATCTTATGAAAGAAATTAAACAAGGCCTTTTGGCATTGAAAAAGAAAAGCAAACTCTATACTCTTGATGAACTGATGTAAGTGAAATGGCATCTCCCCCCAAGACGTTGTTTAAGGTCAGAGTTCCGGATGACGTTGCTGAAACGCTGCGAGGCTTGCACCCAGAGCTAAAACGAAAGGTGAAGTTTGCCTTAAAGAACATCCTGTCTGACCCTCATTCCGGCAAATCCCTCAAAAATGATCTGAAAGGTTTACATAGTTACAAGGTCGGCAGACTTCGAATTATTTATCGAATTGCTTCAAAGCGTATTGTTGAAATTGTCGCAATGGGTCCCCGCAGAAAAATTTACGAAGAAACATATTTCCATGTCAGAAAAGATACAAAGTAAGGACATCGTGAAGACATCATAGTGGGACTTCCGGGAGCCTCAAAAAGATAAAGCCCTTCTTAGCATTTTTTGAGCCAAGAAGGGCTTCTATTTCCGGCCGCTTTTTCTTAATGCCTCTGCCATGGTAGTGTTAAACGACGGTTGCGGGTCTTTCTTCTTTTTTGGTGCGGGCCGCGACGAAGATTTTTTTCGACCCTCGATGTTTTCACATCAGGATCGGAATGGACGGCGCTTGATTTCATTGACAGGGAAATCCGGTTTCTGGCAAGATCGACGGCTATTACGGTCACCGACACCTTCTGATGAACCTTGACGATGTCAGACGGGTCTTTCACGAAGCGGTCGGACATCTGGCTGATGTGAACCAGGCCGTCCTGATGGATGCCGATGTCCACAAAAGCGCCGAATGCGGTGACATTGGTCACGATTCCGGGCAGTTTCATCTGCGGCCTTAAGTCTTCGATCTTTTCAATGCCGTCGGCAAACGAGAACTCTTCGAATTTTTCCCTAGGGTCGCGTCCCGGTTTGGCCAGTTCATCGAGGATGTCGTTTAAGGTGGGGATTCCGACGGATTCTGTTACATATCGTGAAACATCTATTTGACTGCGGATCTCGGGTGTTTTCATCAGGTCAGAGACCGTGGCCCCCAGGTCTTTGGCCATGGCGTCGACAATGTGATAACTTTCCGGGTGCACCGCGCCGGCGTCCAGGGGGTTTTCAGCGTCCGGGATCCTCAAAAACCCGGCCGACTGTTCAAAGGCCTTGGGACCCAGGCGCGGCACGCCCAGCAGCTGCTTTCTGGACGTAAAGGGCCCGTTGGCCTCGCGCTGGGCGACAATGTTGTTGCCGATACCGGCGTTGAGCCCGGAAACATAGGTCAAAAGCTGGAGGCTGGCCCGGTTCAGATCCACACCGACACCATTAACGCAGCTCATCACAACATCGTCTAAGGCCTGTTTCAGGGCGGCCTGATCCACATCGTGCTGGTACTGGCCCACGCCGATGGATTTGGGATCGATTTTGACGAGTTCCGCCAAAGGATCCATCAGGCGCCTGGCGATGGACACGGCCCCGCGCACCGTCAGATCATGATCCGGGAACTCTTGCCGGGCGGCCTCGGAAGCGGAATAGATCGACGCCCCGCTCTCATTGACCATGATCACCGGCACCGGGTTTGAAAACGGGACTGCTTTGGCAAAGGCTTCGGTTTCCCTGCCGGCCGTGCCGTTGCCGACGGCAATGGCTTCGATGTCAAAACGCCGGCACAGGGATTTTATTTTCACGGATTCTTCCAGGGCTTTTTTGTCGGACATGTGCGGAAAAATCGTGTCGTAATGCAGCAGTTTTCCCTGGCGGTCCAGACAGACGAGCTTGCACCCGGTTCTGAATCCCGGGTCTATCCCCATCACGCGCTTGGCCCCCAGCGGCGGGGCAAGCAAAAGCTGGCGCAGATTTTCAGCGAACACTCTGATGGCTTTGGCGTCGGCGCGCTGCTTGGCGTGCAGCCGGGCTTCGGTCTCCATAGAACGCGAAAGCAGGCGCTTGTAGCAGTCCGTTATTGCCGGCTTCACCTGGTCGGAATCCGCCCCTTGTCCTTTGACGAACAGGTTTGCAAGCAGTGCGATTGCTTCGGCTTCATCGGGCAGTATGTCGAGTTTCAGGACGTCTTCTTGTTCGCCGCGCCGGATGGCCAGCATGCGGTGAGAGGGAATCGTGGAGAGCGGCTCTTTCCACTCAAAGTAGTCTCTGAACTTGGCGCCTTTTTCCTCCATGCCGGCGGCCATGCGGCTTTCAACCGTGGCTTTGGTGAAAAAGAGGTTCCGCAGCACGGCCCGGGCCTGGTCGTGTTCGTTGACGATTTCGGCAATGATATCCCTGGCTCCGGCCAGGGCATCGTCGATTGACTCGACCCCCTTTTCAGGATCGATGAACGCCGCCGCCGCTTCGACCGGATCCATGCCGTCCTGCTCCAGGATCGCCAGCGCCAGGGGTTCGAGCCCTTTTTCCCTGGCCATAACCGCCTTTGTGCGCCGCTTGGGCCGATACGGCAGATAGATGTCCTCTAATATTGCCATGGTTTCGGCGGCCAGAACCCTTGCGGAAAGCTCGTCCGTCAGATGGCCGTGCTTTTCAAGAGAGTTGAGGATCGCTTTTTGGCGGTCTTTGATTTCTCGAAGCTGGTTGAGCCGGTCCCGGATGGCGGTAACAACGACTTCGTCCAGGCTGCCGGTGGCTTCTTTGCGGTAACGGGCAATAAACGGGATGGTGGCCCCTGCGGCCAGAAGGTCGGCGACCGCCTGCACGTGATGGTCGCTTATGTTCTGCTCCCGGGCGATTTTGGATGTGAATGTGTTGTCTTTACTGGTCATTTGTCACTGGTAGCTGGATACTGGATACTGGTCACTGGATACTGGTCACCGGTCACTGGATACTGGTCACCGGTCACTGGATACTGGTCACTGGTTACTGGTCACCGGTCACTGGATACTGGTCACTGATCACTGGTTACTGGCTGCTGTCAGGGTCGAGCTCCATGGCCCTTTTGATTTTTTCAGTTGCCGCTTCCTTTTGTCCTAAAGCCGACAGGGCGATTCCCCAGCCGTACCAGGCCGATGCAAAATCAGGGCTGAATCCTGCTGCCTTTTCGAATTTCTCGACGGCTTCATCGAACTGTTTCAGCTCCATCAAGGCCACCCCCCAGCTGCACCAGACCTGGGCATTTTCAGGATCATGTTTTAAAATCTCTTTTAACTCGGAAACGGCTTTTTCAAACGGCAGCATGTTAATACCTCTCATCAGTTAATGTTGGTTAATTAATTAGCCGGATATTTAGGCCTCGTATTTAAATGAAAGCTTTACCCGAGACCGGAAAGCGGTGACCTGGCCGTTTTCAATTTTCATATCCATTTTGGTAATTTCAGCGATTCGCAAATCCCTGAGGGTTTTGGCGGCGGTTTTCACCGCGGCTTTGGCAGCATCCTCCCAAGAAGTCGGACTCGATCCGACCAGTTCAATAATTTTGTAAGTCTTTTCACTCATAGTGTACCTCCTTTTTTTGAAACGGGTTACGGGTTACGAGTTACTGATTACTGCATACTCCTAACTGATCACTGGTCACCGCTTACTGGTTACGGGTTGTTTCACGCAAAGGCGCTAAGAGATTTATTAACCTCGATCTAAAAAACCGGGTTAGACGATTTCTTCCTGAAGAGCCCGGGCCAGCCCCTTGCCGGCCAGGTAGGCCTCTTTGAGGTATTCTGATTTTTCTTGAACATCGCCTTCGAATTCAAGGTTGCGGTACAGCAGGGACTGCCAGAGCTCCATATCCAGCACATCGAAAAAATATTTGACGGTCAGCAGGGCACCGTCGAACAGCTTCTTTCCTTTGGTGGCACCCACTGAAATAAAGAGCCCTTTGCGTACAGGTTCCCATTTTCCGTAAGGCACCTTGTCGATCCAGTACTTTTTGACCCACAAAGACTGGCAGCGATCCATCAGGGTTTTGGTGTGGGCGCTGACGGTGTAAAAGAAAATCGGACTGGCCAGCATCAATCCCCGGGCGGCAAGGATTTGGTCACGTACCTGTTGAAAGTCGTCCTTGATGGCACACTCGCCTTCCTGCTTGCATTGGTAAATCTCCAGGCAAGGGGACATTTTCAGATCCCGCAAAACGATTTCGTCCACCTGGGCTCCGGCATCGCGCGCTCCCTGAACCGCACGCTGCAAAAGCGTGGCCGTATTGCCTTTGCGCCGGGGACTGCCGTAAATTGCTGCTATTTTAAGACTGTTGATATGCACCTCCTGTTTACTGGATGCTGCCGTCTACGCAGTGCTTCGCCGTGCCAAGGGATGCTGGTTACTGGTCATTTGTCAATGGTTACCCCGCTTGCAGCGGGATCTTCCAAAGGCGGATAAATCTTCACTACGCTACGACTGGCTTTGGTTACTTTTCACTTTTCACTGCTCCCTGCCCACTACTCGCCGGGGCACGCCGGGGCCATTCAAGCTACAGGTGCAGCTGCATGTCATCCCGGGTGGCAATCGTGTTTGGAAATATTTCTCTGGCATGCAGCTCCGCATCTTTTCTGTTCTCCAGCGTCGTATACCGCCCGGCGTCAAAATGTACCAAAGCGAGTTGTTGGGCGCCGGCCTCCTTTGCTATTCTGGCGGCCTCCTGCGGATTTAAATGCGGCCATTGATCCGAATATTCACCCGGCAAATAGGCGCATTCCGTGATGACAAGATCAACATCGCGGGCCAGCCTCAGGGCATTTTGGCAAAAGCCGGTATCGGGGATGTAGGCAATCGTTTTATTCTCCAAATGGATCCGATAGCCCAGAGTAAGGGAAGTGTGGACAAGCTCCATGGCGCTTGTTTCGAACGGCAAAATGTTTTTCTGTCCGGATAGTTCAAGCACCTCTACTTTGTAAGGAAGATCATCCAGCGGCATTGTAAAAGGTTTGTTTATGATATGGTTTAGAATTTCCCGCGTGCCTTTGGGGCCCGCGATGACAAGTCCTTCGGTAAAGGCGAATTTCGCTAAAATATGCAGGCCGGCGATGTGATCAAGGTGAAAATGGCTCAGTAAAATAAAGACGGGCCTGGCCTTTTGATAGTGTTGATCCAATTTGTGAATGCCGTTGCCGGCATCTAAAATGATATAATAATCATGGGATTTGATCAGAATACAGATCGTGTTGCCGGTAGCCGAATCGTACCAGCCGTTCGTACCTAAAAAGATAATATCCATGCCAGATTCCAATGCGGATTATAAATCTGTTTCTTTCGCGCCGGTCTGGCTTGAGATGACCTCCAGACCGATCACAAAATGCCCGTCAGGCGCTCCCTGTTCCTTGTTGGCGATATGCCGGATCCGGGTCTCAAGAATTGAGGCCGCATCTGAACTTCGCGGAGGATTGTATTGTACGGCGAGCGTATCGCCTACCTTTAAGGACTGCAATACCCGCGAATCTTCCCGCACCAGAATGCCCAGACCTTGAGTCGATATATCCCTTAATTTGAACTGATACACTTCGCCGGTCTCTTTTATTAAAAATTCGATACTATAAAATTGATCCAGCAGCTCTCTGGTTTCGGCTCTTTTTTCTTGCTGGTTTTGCATCATCATTCAAAGGTCCCTTTCTAAGGAGCCCCAAGGTATCCTGGTAATTTTGCCGCGTTAATCGATAGTTTTAAATTTATCTTTTGGGGCCTCACAAACCGGGCATTTGGCCGGTATTTTTTTGCCGGTGACATAGCCGCAGACCTGACAAACATGATAGGCTTTGACCTCGTCCCTGATCACGTGGTAAATGGCCCGCTCATACAATTTTAAGTGAAAGCTTTCAGCGTCTCTGGCTTGACTGAAGGTAAGCTCGGCCGCTTTCTCGCCATCTATTTGAGCATCTTTGATAAACTCGGGGTATTCAGTTTCACTGACGGATTTTTCGCGTTGAAATGAGTTTTCCAAATTGGTGTCCGTATCTTTAACCAGTATATCTTTAACCAGGTTTAAATGACGAGTCGCATGCACCCGCTCCGCCTCGGCAATGGCACGGAACAATAAGGCTATTTGCGGAACCTCTTCCTCTTCCGCCTTTTGGGCGTATGCCAGCAGTCTGAAATAAGCCTTGGCCTCGCCGATAAAAGCAGTATAAACGTTTTGTTTGGTTTTTTCTTTCATGAAAAATTCCTTTTATCTCCGTCGTGTTGTCGAGAGCTCGCAAGATCCGCTTAAATAATAACGAGAGATTAAATTTAATGCAACCTAAAATCGGTTGGTGTTCTTTGGGGTATCCGCGGGTTGTGGGTTGCGGGTTGCGGGTGTAGCGCCTGTGGCGCAGATGAGGGAGCGTTCCGAAAGAATTCGGGACTTGAGGAGCACTTCGTTTGAAGAGCGGCCCAGCAGGCCTTGATGTGGGTTACGGTTTGCGGGTTTCGGGTTGCTGGTTACTGGATACTATATACTGGATTTTAAAAGGAAGTTGTCTTTAATTTGTAAAAACTAAAATTCGACCTTACATCTAAAAATTATAGTTCAAACCAAATCTGACACTATTCAGATATCCATTACGTATCACCGCTTGCCTCTTTTTCGCTTGTTGACCATATCACAAAGTATTTACGATTAAAGATCGCAGGTTTATAAATTGAAGATTCGGAACACCCATCGATTACGATATTGAAGCGACTGGAGTTTACGATGAAAGG
>JACNIG010000387.1 GCA_014383215.1 Candidatus Desulfatibia vada
TGATACAGATGTATGCCGAAGCCTAAACATTGTCACCTGCTCCTCTACTCTACTCTAAAAACGCAACCCGCATCAAGGCTCCCCGAGCCGCTCCTCAAGCCCCAAGTACTTGCGGGGCGCTCCTCAAGTCCATCTTCGGCCGCTCCTCAAGCCCTCGATCCGCACTCGCCAAGCTTTGACGGGGATTTCCGCAATATGGTACTAACGGGAACCCTGCCTATTGCATATACGGGCTTCCCACTAATACCTGTCGGCCACCGAAAGATTGACAAAAGCCTATCGATAGTGATATTGTAATACTATAAATTATCGATGGAGGCATTGTTATGCAAATAGTCACTGTATCACCTAAGTATCAAGTCGTTATTCCCAAAGCGGTTAGAGAGTCTTTAAAGCTTCGCCCAGGACAAAAAATGCAGGTTATTGAATATGATGGACGGATCGAGTTTATCCCGGAACGAGATATTAATGAGCTTCGAGGATTCCTTAAAGGAATAAATACTGAATTTGAACGGGAGGAAGATAGAGTATGAATATCGTCGATTCTTCCGGCTGGCTCGCATTCTTCGCGGACGAACCGAATGCGAAGCACTTCCTCCTTCCCTTGAAAGATACGGCGTCACTTGTTGTCCCAGCCGTAACGATCTATGAAGTATTTAAAGTCGTTCTTCGGGAATCCAATGAGAATAATGCGCTTCAAGCAGCCGTAGCCATGCAAAAAGGCAAAGTTATAGATCTCACAGCAAATCTCGCGATCGAAGCTTCGAAGCTCAGCCTTCAGCATGGACTCCCAATGGCGGACAGTATTATTCTCGCAACAGCCCAGGTATTCAACGCCACAATTTGGACTCAGGATTCGGATTTCAAAAGCATCTCAGGAGTAAATTACTTTCCGAAGAAGTAGGTACAGTCGGGAACATAGGTAACAAAAGGCTAATTCAGTATTCGTATTAACGACCAGTTCCGGATATATTTCAAATGGACCGAAACCAGACCGGAGAAGCCGTGGCATTTTTTGCAATATTCGCGCAGCGATGACATCATTTGTCCGATCAGCGCTTGCCCCGTTAAATTTTTCGCAGAAAAGGAGCGCAGCGAATTTAACCGGGGTCGATCGAACAAATAAACGCATGCCATGTTAAATTCGTAGACCATTTAACCGCGGTCTGCCTGCGGGGGCGTAGCGTAGCGAAGCCCCGTGTCTGTCTGTGTGCGTCTGTGGCTGATAATACGCAACCCGCATCAAGGCTCCCCGAGCCGCTCCTCAAGCCCCCCTTGGCACGGCGAAGCACTGCGTAGACGGCAGTAGCCAGTATCTAACCCGCAACTCGCAACTCGCAACTCGAAACTCGTAACCCGCAACCCGCAACCCGCAACTCGCAACTCGTAACTCGTAACCCGCAACTCGTAACCCGCAACTCGCAACCCGCAACTCGCAACCCGATTTACCATTGATTTTTTTAAATATTTTATATATGGTCAGGCATTAAATTCCCGGCACGGCCCGATCTAAACAACCGACATAGGGGGCCATATGGCTCTAAATATAATAAAAGCCCTTCTTGGCGCAAGAATGCTAAGGAGGGCTTTATCTTTTTGAGGCTCCCGGAAGCCATCCCGCTTTAAGGTCACAAATTGTGACCTCAAAAAGCAACTAAAGTGACCAAAAAAGAAAACAGATAATTGTATGATCGCCCCTGACTTCCCATGAACAAAAATAGCGGTTATTTTTCCATTGGTAGTTAACCATATTCCGTTTAACATAATTTATTGCATGATAAACAGAAGGCAGCAGGTTTATTTCACCCCTGCATGATATCCAGAAACCACTTAATCTATTGTTACACATCCAATACTAATTGTGAAAGTAGATGGACAATCTAGTCACTAGGTTAATTGATCAGCTTGACACGCTTATTCCTTTCATTGGGATTTCGCGCCAAGATGTGTTCACGCTGATTCAGGAAAAAGAAACTTTATGGTTTCCAGACTCTGCTAAGAACCTCCCAGACACATACGCTGTGTATCGAAAGCAGATTAATCATTCTTCGTTTGTACTGGGGTACTCGTATTTTGAGGCTTTTTTATCTGACTTAGCAGAAAGCATTTATGTAGCTCGCCCTAAGATGCTTCCAAAAAACAAGAAGATAACCTTTGATGAGATAGTCAAGGCAGGGACTTACGAAGAAGCTATTAAAACTATTGTAGGAAAGGAGCTTCACGACTTGTTCTACAAAAACATGCGGGACATCATCACGTACTTCACCGATAAGCTTCAACTTGATTGGTCCTTCGATGTTGTTGAGAAATTCGCGGAAGCTTCTTGCCTCAGGAACTGTATAATCCATAACTTGGGCTGCGCTGACGCACGCCTTGCGATGTTTCCTGAATACGTTCTGGGTGAGCCGTTTGAACTCACATCGTCCAATGTACATTCTTTTGGTATTTTGGCACGCCGGGAGGCCCGGAATCTGTGGGAACAGGCGACCACTAAGCATTTGGGCGATGTGTAACCTGTCGTTTCACCAGCCAACAAAAACCTGACGGCTTTTGTTGTCTGGTGAACTTTCCGTTAGCTGTGAGATCCAAGGAGATTCCGAATGGTCATGAAGGCTCTATTTTTCGATACTTGTGCCATCATCAAATATTGGATTGATGAGCCAGGTCGTGATGTCGTGCGGTGGTTATGCGAACCAGAAACAAAAGTATTATTAGGTTTGTCATTTTCTACAAGTGAGCAAGTCGAAAAAGAATTTTCCGTTGTTATTGACCGCAAAGCAAAAAATAATGAAATATCAGAAAAATATGCATCAGCGATAAAGGATAGAGCAAAACCATATTTCGATAGTGTATTTCATGTCAGAGACTCCAAACCATTGCCCAAGTTCAAATTTGGGAAAGATACAGATGAGAATGAAATAATAACAAAATATGGCCTGAAGCCCGACAAGGACATCGGCGATGCAAAAATAATTTCTTGCGTGATCAATTACCTTCGATTTTTAGGGGGTTCGTCCTTGCCCCATGTAGTCACATCAGATCAGAAGTTTCAAAATGTTATCATAGGAGAAGGGTACAAGATCATAGATCCTGAAAAATCAACCAAGAAAGAAATCGAGCAATATCTATTGTCACTATGATCACTGAATTATTTCAGCTAACCTCTATATGGCCTTCGCTTGTCAAGGATAAACTACTCCTATAGATCGGAATGTGTATAAAAATAATTTCCGTCTCAACTTATGATTTCTTGACAAGTGATCCGTTCGTTTCGGCTTTTGTTTTCAACAGTGAGTGTCAGCGCATAACGCGTCTGCACCAAACATCTATAGAGATTAACTGAGAAGTCAAAACGTTCTTTGACAAACAGCGTGCCACCATTCGGCAGCCTCAGAATAAGTTCGGTACCCTTAATCCCGGCGCAATCAAAGTAATCGGCTTGGATATATTAAATCCATCCAGTTAGGGCGCCACTCAGGTAAGGGGCAGAACACGGTTATCAAATGCCAAGGCATCATCTATATGAAGATGGGCCTGGAAGATGCCGCCAATCAAACGTATGAGCTTCGGGCATATTGTCCATTCTCGTTTCGGTAGTTATTCTACAAAGCATTTTTATCTCAACGAGATTATTTAGATCTACCCAATTGATCTCAGTTAGGCGACAAGCTGACACCCTCCAGGTCCAAAGTTTATTGTTTGAAGAATTTTTCCATACTGAACGCCTCGTTGTTTTTAAGCATGTAGTATATGGCTCGACCCAGTTTATGAGTCAAAATTCCAAGCGCTTTGCCTTTGTTGTATTTTTTTTGGAGTCTGGCCAAATAGTCTTTGGCCTGGCCTGATTCTCTGAGCATAAGAATAGCGGCTTCTTTGATGGCCCACTTGAGGTGGGCGTTGCCGATTTTCTTATTGGTTTTACCAGCCCATTTGCCAGCGGATTCTTTGACCGGTTTAATCAGACGCGCATAGGACGAAAAATCCTGCACTCTGGGGAACCGTTTTATATCATGGATCTCATACAAGATTACCAGGCCCAGGATTTTTCCTACACCTGGGATGGATCTGAGTAGGTAGAGGGTTTTGTAATCGTGCTGCCGGGCGGTTTTTTCGATGTACCATTCGAGTTGGGCCAGGATCGGATTGAGCGAATCGATCATTGCCAGATCGACCTCGATGCTTTTTTTGACCGCCGGATCCTCAAAACGCTCGGCTACGCCTTTTCGGTTGTATTTGCGTGAGATCTTTTTGGCAAACGCCGGCAGGTTATACTGGGTGTTGGTGTTTTGGATGTGGGCAACCAACTCCCCGCAGCGCCGAGTGATGTACATGCGGCGGCGCAACAGGTCTCGTGTGGCACGCATTTTTGCCGGATATGGATAGGCAATAGGGAAATTGCCTCCCTTTAGCAACGCGGCAATCTTGTATGAATCGATCTTATCGTTTTTGGTTTTGCCTCCATGGATGGCTTTCATGTATAATGCATGCCCGAGCACAAAGGTTACTTTGTGTTCGGAACAAAGGTCTGCTACCCAATACCAGCAAAAGACGCATTCAACACCGATAACGATGTTATCGATATACGGAAAGATTAGTTCAAAAAGCATTTCCGGGTCGGTTTTGATGTTTTTGTGAACATGGGTTTTGCCTTTTTGATCGAGGATGCAGACATACATTTTTCTTGCGTGCAGATCGATACCGCAATAGTACTTGTGTTGTTGATTGTAAAATCTCATAACTTGGCCTCCTTTGGGTGAAGGGTTACTGGAATTGGCGAATTCTTTTATAACACCTTCATCTGAGGGAAGGCCATAACTAGTATCAAACGGATTAACTCAGACACAAAAAGCTGACGCTTTTTATCCAGGTTATCCGGAACGTTATGCCTCTAATTTATAGGAGAATGATTTGATGACTGAGTTCAAATCGCAATTGCCTGTGTCAGCGCCTGTTGATACTGACTCGGCTGGCAAAGGTGGGCCGACTGCGCTGTCCGCGGTCGTTCGTGTAGTTTGTCCTACAACTGGTTCCGGCGGAACGGGATTCATTCACCATAGCGGTCGAATCATAACTGCCGAACATGTCGTGCGCGGTGCGGAGACATCTTCAATTGTGGTAATTACGTCCACAGGTGACCAATTCAAAATTACTTCCGTTCAAACCGAAGCCGATCTTGATCTCGCCTTGATCGAACCTGAGAAAGATGTTGGCGTTCCCGCGCTACCGTTAAGCAAAACGACAACTCTTAGAATTGGTACGCAAGTTTCAACATGGGGATTTCCCGCTGGCTACATGGGTCTCGTTCCGATGCTGACGGTCGGTTATTTATCGGGTATCGAACAGGTCAAGGCACTAAGCGGGGCAATCGTCAGAAGATGGGTTGTCAACGCGGCGTTCAACAGCGGTAACTCAGGTGGTCCGGTCCTACACCTCGAAGACGGTTCAGTCATCGGCGTAGTTTCAAGCAAGCTCGCCCCGTTGCCTGACTCTATTCAATCCGCGCTGGTGGCCCTTTCCAAACAGAAATCCGGGTTCACGTACACTGCGACATTGCCGGATGGAAGTACTAAGACGATCGTTGAAGGACAAGTTATCGCGGAAGTGTTACAGTATCTCCGCAGTCAAACGCAACTGGTCATTGGCCACGCCGTGACTCTTGATGATTTTTGTACGTTTTTACAAAACAATGGAATTGCACCGCACGAGGCATAACAAGGCAAATGCACTCGGACGGCAAAAAGTGCCGCTCGTTCCTCGCTCTGCTTTTTGCCGCCGGTGATTTGCGGTGTTAGGGTTTTAATGATGGTTACATTACAGGAAGCAAGAGATAAAATATTCAATGAAATCACAGCCGATGATCCTAATGTACGGGGAGAGTTTCTGACGCAGTTTGATTCTGAGGCACAAGAATTTTCGGAGGCAATGGCACGTGTGATGCAAATGTGGTTGAAAGATCACGCTGATGCCCAAGGTAATGAAAAACGACTTCAGGTCCTTGCATTAGTTTTTACAGCGATCCACTTACACATTGGATCCATGAAACTTTTTCTCTCCGGGAATATTGTGGCCTCTGGTAATTTATTTCGCCAAGTTTTGGAAACAATAGCTCTCGCCCTTCTTTGCTCAGGAAAAGACTTGACGATTCTAGAACGGTTTAACAATGACCAGTACTCAACAAATGGCGCGATTCGCGATGTTCTAAGGAACATCGAAAAGTTGGGACTGAAAGAAGATGGTGTAAGAGTACTTAAAAATGGGCAGGAATTTTACCACAAATACAGCCACGTCACAAAGTTTACGATTGGAGCTGCTGAATCATTCGCGGGAGAAGGTATATATGTTGGAGCATCCTTTGACGAGGGGAAGGTTGATATTTATTCAAAGGAAGTTGCGGCTCGGCTGAGTCTTGCCAAAGTTTTCAATAGCTTTGTCGTAGCTGTAAATGCTAATTTGGCCAAGTGGTAAGACGCCCCTAACATCAGGTTCAACAGTACGCCAAGAGCGCCTGTTAACCTGGCCGTGTGTGCCAGGCATGGCACGTAGCTAGCGGGGTGAGAGTCCCCGCACCAGGTTTTCGCGGAGCCGAAGGTTAGGAGAAGGGCAAGGGCGTCGTCGTGAGGCGGGGTCTGGAGGAAGCCCAATCCAAAGATGCAGGGCGACGTACAGGAACCGGATCTGAGGTGTGGTACATCCGGGACGAGTGGGCACGTGACCACGAAGTCCTCCATCCGCAAAGGGGTGTGCTTTATAAATCCGGCGTTTATGCATCGAAAGTTACGTGTCTTACCCTGGGAGATCTCTCGTACTGCCCTGGAGCGTCGCGTGCGAGGCGAATTGGCTGAGGGGAGAGCGATCGACCCTGATCGTATGAGAGAAGTCAGCAGAAGGCATAGTAGGAGAATCGAAACAGGCATATGACATTTTTCTATATGGACGAACTAGGAACCCGCCCTGTGAATCGAAAGAGCAGGAGCCGGAAACTCTCGGCCTAAGTGCGGAAGGTGCTCTATGTTATGCCGCCTCTGAAGGCCCGAACGGTTAGAGAGAGCAAGTAGGCATTTGGACAGTGCTCATTAGACCGGCACTCAAGTGTGGTCGTTTACCTTTGTTGGTGAGCAAATTGTGTGCTGAGCCAAATTAACTGAAAACTCGGCTGGTCTCACACAGACCAGAGTAATCAACCGAACCGCCGTGGTACGTGATCCGTATGCCCGGTGGTGTGGGAGGGGGGAGGCCGTGAGGCCCCTCCCTATCCCGATTAGGCAGAAGGAATATAGTTATGTTACCAAGCAAACAGTTCGAAATGATCAAAAAAGATCAAACATTGCGCTATCGAAATTCGAAAGAACAGAGAAGGGCGCGACTTATCGGTATAGTTTTCTCGCGTCCTGAGCTAGAACTTTCGAAAAATGAAATTATCCCTTCTTTGCCTTATTTTCACTTTCGAACTCAGGGTAATATCTGCTTTTATTTTGCAGGATATGCAAAAGAAAAGGACTCTGGTTGGGATCTTTTTACTGATTTATACAAAGAGATTCGAGGTCCTGAGGGAAGCATTTGGTATTATCTTCCCTCACTTTTCAATGATTATCGAATAGATGTCGAAAATAAAACCAAATGGAGATACTCAGGTGGGAGTGATCTAATTCTTACAAACATCAGGTTCGACAAATCAGGTGAAGCCCATCTTGATTTTTCATCGGCCGTCGTTTTGTATCTGGACAAACTGAATGAAATTAATACGATGCCAAATATATCCAAATGTTTTGAAAAAATATTTCAGTATGCTGAGAAACAAGACCCTGATGATCCCGCTTGGGGCTTTAGTGACTGGTCAGGGGTAAGTCTTGCTAAGGGAGCCTTTTTAGAAATGTTGTTCTCCTGGCTGCCTTCTTTTGGCAAAAAATCAATTAAAGCAGCATTTAATCTCGTTGCTTCTGATATAACGATAAAGACCGCCTAACAAAAAAATGTAGGCGACACAAAAAGCCGGGCGAGTTTTCTTGTATTTATATATACTTTTAGAGTCCAACATAGTTAGGTACTTACAAATTTCTGTAAAGGCTTTTTGGTCGCCTAATTTTAGCGTTATATAGCTTAAAATTGAATAATGCCGATTGTATAATGGAAGTGGACTAAAATGTAAAAGATGGTAAGCATTGTTAATTTACTATTTGAGAGATAAAAATGGAAAAGTTTAATATTAGATGTCCTGATCACTATCCAATGAAATGTAATCTTTCTCAAGCGGATAAAGATTATTTAATGACCCCAGAAAAATATAAAGCATTTTTCATTTTCCAGTATAGGGAACAAGATGATTGGTTAGAAAAGACGCTCGAAAGTTATTTTATGCAAAGAACATGGAGATTATTTAATGCAGGTAAGGAAGGAGGAACTGGAACAAAATTTTGTAATATATGCAGATATGCCTTAGCTTCAGATTTCGGATTAGCTTCTCTGACTCCATTAAACTATAATGTATTTCAAGAAATAGGTTTGATGCAAGGTTTACAAAAGCCTGTTCTTTACTTGCTGAATCCAAACCGTAAAGAGAAGCTGCCATTTGATATAGATGACCAAATTTATATTGAGCACAGAAATGGGGAAACATTGGAACAAGGTTTAGATAACAAAATTCCGCTTCTTTTAGATAAACTTCAATTATTATCGGGCTTTGAAAGTGAGAGGAGAGAACGAATTCGAAAGAAAGTTGATAAATTAGGTCCCGATGCTAGAGAATTGCTTAAAGGATTTGTACTTGAAGGATATTTTTTTATCCCGCAGGCAGAGTTGGTTAGACATACTACAACTAATTTCGGGGAGCGATACGGGCAATTCGTGAATGAATTAGTAATTAATAATTTCATTGTAAATGAGTTTGGGACTGTGGGAACTAGAAAATTAGTGTACAGTAAATTTAATGAGAACTATAGAAAAGATCTAGAAGAAATACTTTGGGAATAATTTTTAGTCTCGGAAATATGAAGATTCCGGCTAGTGCGCCACGAGCGCACTTTAATATAAAGTGTGCATAACTGCACAAGAGATGAGGGCAGGCCCCTCGGAACCGGCTTGCAGGAGCAAGCGTGAATTGGGGTCGGGCCACGCTAAGTGTCTGATAAATAGATGAAAAGCTTTAAAAAATGGCTGTAAATGGGGTCAAACCTTGATCTTTGATTAAAGTGAATTGACGCTAATCACTTGTGATGCTATTCATTCATTATGGCCAGACCATTACGCATAGAATTTGAGGGT
>JACNIG010000042.1 GCA_014383215.1 Candidatus Desulfatibia vada
GAAGGTGAGGATGCGCCTGCCCGGATTGAGTCTGGCAAAGATGATGCCGCCGATGAGCAATAATTTTTATAATCATTGCAGAATGTGAGGCTTTGAGACGACCTGTCCCGCTTTTAGCGGGACTAAAAGCGGGCGTTTTTCAAAGGTCTACGAACATAACATAAATCTAAGGGGGATTAATGGCAAAGATCAGAATATATGAGCTTGCCAGGGATCTTAACATGACAAACAAGACGTTGCTCGAAAAAATACATGACCTGGAGATTCCTGTAAAAAGCCATATGAGTGCTCTGGAGGGCAAGGCGGTTGCCAGGATTAAAAAGGTAATCCTTGGGGCAGAAGAGGGCGTAGAGGCGGAAGTTATCAAAGAGGTCGAGGAAACGCGTATTAGGCCGACGATTATTCGAAGACGCCGCAAACCTTTGAAGGAAGAACCTGTTAAAGCAGAAGCGGTTGCTGAGCCTGAAATGCATCCTGAAAAGGCTGAAGCTGTAAAAAAACAGCCGCAAAAAAAGAAAAAAGCGGCCGAACTCGAAACTGAAACCGCCAAGAAAGCAAAGGTCCCCCAAAAGGTTGCCAAGAAAAAAGAAGCCGCAGAAAAAGATGCTGCGGAACAGATCGATGTGCCTGCCGGCGAAGATGAACCTGCCATAGCTAAAAAGAAGATGAAAAAGCCTGAGAAGGCGGTTGTATCAAAGCTTAAGAAAAAACCTGTTGCAAAGAAAGCAAAACCTAAAAAGAAAAAAGAGATTCCGGCAAAAATTATAAAACTGCCGGTAAAACCTCCCCCTGAAACAGAAGCCCCCAAGGTCGAAAAAGCCAAGGATAAAAGACCGAAACCGAAGGTTACCGAGAGACCACGGCCGGTGGAAGCTGATCCAAGTGCCAAAGCACGGAAGGCAGAAGTACCTGTAAAGGAAAAGAAGAAAAAGAAAAGGGAAAAAAGATCTGAAGAACCTGTTAAAGACAAGAAATTTTTTAAAAAGAAGATCTCGTTCCGCAAAAAAGAGGTTGTTGAAGGGGCAGACCTTTATACTCCGGCTCGACGGGGCCGCAAGGGGCGGAAGGGTGCTAAAACCAAAGCGTCAGTTTCTCAACTAAAGCCCCAGATTACAACTCCCAAGGCTATAAAACGCCGAGTAAAGATTGACGATACCATTGCTCTTTCTGAGCTTGCCAAGCGTATGGGAATTAAGGCCGGTGAAATGATTAAAAAGCTTATGGATTTGGGTGTTATGGCCACCGTAAACCAGATCATAGACTTTGACACCGCAGTTCTTGTTGCCGCAGAGTTCGATTACGAGCTCGAAAAAGCATCCTTTGAGGAAGAAGTACTTTTAAAGATGGAAGAAGATGACCCTGCCAAGCTCATCGAGAGGCCTCCGGTGGTTACCGTTATGGGACATGTCGATCATGGTAAGACATCTTTGCTGGATGTAATCCGTAAAACCAATGTTACCGAAAATGAAGCCGGAGGAATTACCCAGCACATTGGAGCCTACAATGTTGCCACGGATAAAGGCCAAATCATTTTTTTGGATACACCGGGTCATGAGGCTTTTACAGCAATGCGTGCCCGCGGTGCCAAAATCACCGATTTGGTAGTTCTGGTTGTTGCCGCTGATGATGGTGTCATGCCGCAGACCATCGAAGCGATCAACCACGCCAAAGCAGCCCAGGTTCCAATCATTGTGGCCATTAACAAAATCGACAAAGCCAATGCCGAGCCCGAACGTGTTAAACGCGAGCTTGCCGAGGCCGGCCTGGCGCCTGAGGAATGGGGCGGCGATACCATTTTTATCGATGTCTCTGCTTTAGAGAATCGAGGCATAGACGATTTGCTCGAAATGATCCTTCTGCAGGCCGAGTTATTGGAATTGAAGGCCAACCCGGACAAGCTGGCCATGGGCCACGTAGTGGAAGCCAAGCTGGATTCGGGCAGAGGACCTGTTGCCACCGTGCTGATACAGCAAGGGACTTTAAAAGTCCATAATCCGGTGGTCTGTGGTGTGCATTACGGAAAAGTACGCGCACTGCTGAACGACCGAGGGGTTCAGATGGTCTCAGCCGGACCTTCAATGCCGGTAGAGATCATAGGTTTGACCGGGGTGCCCAATGCCGGCGATGAGTTCATCGCACTTGCCGACGAAAAGAACGCCAAACAGGTTAGTGCTCATCGAATTCATAAACAGCGATCCCTGGAGCTGGCCAAAACCAGCCGTTTAAGTCTTGAAAAACTTTATGAGCAAATACAGGAAGGAGAGGTTAAAGACCTGAACATCATACTAAAAGCTGATGTTCACGGTTCGATTGAAGCTTTAAGGGATTCTCTGATAAAGCTATCCAATGAAGAAGTCAAAATCAATGTGATCCACGCAGCTACCGGGACCCTTACGGAATCAGACGTTTCTCTGGCCGCCGTATCCGAGGCCATAATTATAGGATTTAATGTGCGTCCCAGTTCCAAAGTGCAGGCGCTGGCCGGCGAAGAAAACGTGAATATGCGTTTTTATAATATCATTTACGATGTTATTAAAGATATTAAAAATGCCATAGTCGGTATGATGTCGTCCACTTTCAAAGAACATATTCTAGGAAGGGCCGAGGTCCGCGAGGTGTTTCATGTTCCCAAAGTGGGCTCTATTGCAGGTAGTTACATAACAGAAGGAAAAATCGAGCGCGGGCAGAAGGTGCGCATTTTACGGGATTGGGTTGTCTTGTATGACGGCAAGATTTCTTCGCTGCGACGTTTTAAGGACGACACCAAGGAAGTCCAGAGCGGTTATGAATGCGGCATCGGCATTGAGAATTATAATGACGTCAAAGTTAGCGATATACTCGAATGCTATTACATGGAAGAAATCAGGCCTGAACTTGAATAGTAAACACTATAATCCGGACAACTAGGCGGCAAAGAAAATATATATAAAATTTGTCATTCGTGCCATTTAACTCGCTGATACTGGATGCTGGATACTAGATACTGGATAAAATAAGCATGGCTTCCGTTACCGAACTACCAATAACTTTGAGGGTATCATGGTTGTCGGCTTGGGGATCATAACATTCAGGCTGCATGACTGCCGGTCGCTGAAAGGCAAACGCAAAGTTGTCAAATCGATTATCAGCCGGCTGCGCAACAACTTTAATGTCTCGGTTGCCGAAGTTGGAGCAAATGATATCTACCAAAGGGCTGAAATAGGTTTTGCACTGGTCGGCAACAATCGCAAGGTGATAAACTCTAAGATTGACAAAATATTCAATCTGGCAGAAGAATTGGGACTGGCCGAGATTATTGATAGTGAAATGGAGATAATTAATTTATAAATAAAATCGCTGCGCGATTTTATAACTCGATTTTATAAAAGGCAGCTGCGCTGCTGAAAAAACACAATGAGACCATTTGCGCGCTCCGAAAGAGTCAGCGGCCATATCCAAAAGGTTCTGTCTGACATCTTGAAAAAAAACATTAAAGATCCTCGTCTTGAGATGGCTACAATTACGGGCGTAAAGATGTCCCGTGATTTAAAAACGGCACGGATCTATTTTACGACATCGGGAGGCAAGAACAGCAGCAAGAAAGCTGCCGAAGGTTTCAATAGCGCACGTGGGTATGTAAAACGGACCCTGGCCGAGCAGTTAGGTTTGCGCTATATGCCCGAGATTAAATTTTTTTACGATGAATCTTTTGAATACGGATCACACATCGATAAAGTGCTGAAAGCTATTGAAACAGACAATGGATAAAATAATAAGTCATTTGCAAAACAGTAAAAGGATTTTAGTTGTTTCCCACGTCAATCCGGACGGCGACGCCATCGGCTCCCTGATCGCGATGGGGCTTGCTCTTAAAGCAATCAGCAAAAAAACAACATTATACAATGAAAGTCCCATTCCGGCTGTGTATCGTTTTCTGCCGGCCGTGAACAGCGTTGTTCGAGAAGTCGGCAACCTAAATTTTGACACGGCTGTTATCCTTGATTGCGGTGACTTGGAACGGATCGGAGAGGCGGTTTCAATGGTGCGTCGGATACCGGTCATCATCAACATTGATCACCATGTCACCAATGCCGGCTTTGGCGATCTGCAACTAATAGATACGTCCGCATGCGCATGCGCAGAAATCGTGTATCGTTTAATAAAACAGTTGTCTGTTTCCATTGACGAAAACATTGCAGCTTCCATATATACGGGGATTTTGACCGATACGGGTTCATTTCGATTTTCAAATACGAATAAGGCTGCTTTTGCAATCTGTGAAGAGATGGTGACGCTGGGCGTAGACCCTTACAAAATTGCTCAGCGTGTGTATGGCACCTATTCTCTGGGCCGCATAAAGCTGCTGAACCTTGCTCTTGACTCCATTGAAATCTCATATAACGGCAGACTGTCAATTATGACTCTCTCTCAGGACATGCTCAAGAAGACGCGGACCCAGCCTGAAGACGTGGACGGCCTGATTAACTATGCAAGACGTATTGAGGACGTAAAAGTTGCGGCACTTATACAGGAGCATCAAAATGGTGATGGAACGTCAGAAACATGCGGTAATTATCATGTGAGCCTGCGGTCCGATGGAACAATTGATGTGGCTGAAATAGCTTCCTCGTTTGGGGGGGGCGGTCATTCCAGTGCTGCCGGATTTAATATTGAGTCGACACTTCCTGATCTAAAATTAAAAATATTTAACCTGGCTGAAAGATTGTGATTCAAATAAATGCAGCATGAACTTAAGCGGAATTTTAGTTGTTGATAAGCCCGCTAACACAACATCTGCCCAGATGGTGGCCGTTGTAAAAAAACTACTTGGCGCCGGAAAAATAGGGCACACCGGCACGCTTGATCCTTTTGCAACAGGTGTCTTGATATGCTGTGTGAATCGGGCGACAAAGCTTGCAAGGTTTTTTTTACACAGCAGTAAAAAATACGAGGCTGTTCTGCACCTGGGAGTTGCAACAGACACCCAGGATTTAACCGGAACGGTAACAGCTACCAGCAGTGCGGTAAACTTTACGGATCAAGCGATACGATCCGTATTTAAACAGTTTGAAGGGACACTTGAGCAATTGCCGCCGGTTTATTCGGCATTGAAGCATAAAGGGGTGCCCCTCCACAAACTTGCAAGAAGCGGTAAACCTTTTCAGAAACCGGCAAGACGAGTATCTATTGCAACCATTGAAGTACTTAAAATTGATTTACCGCTGGTACATTTTATGGTTGCCTGCAGCGCAGGGACATATATCCGTACACTTTGCGCCGACATTGGCACGGCCTTAGGATGCGGTGGGCACCTTAAGGATCTCAGGAGAATCGAGAGCAGCGGATTTACAATAGATGAGGCTTTAACAATTCAACGACTAAAAGAACTTGCTTTATCCGGAAAACTGCCCGAGCATATAATAAACATGTCAAATGCGTTGCAGCAAATGCCCGAACACATTGCCGATAAAGCATTGACTGCCAAAATTATGTATGGCAAAATTGTAACCAAAAAGGATGTTAAGCCCGAACAAATAGATGTTTCAAAGGGCTTTATCAAAATCGTCGATACTGATAAGGATCTTATTGCCGTTTTAGAATATACACCTGCAAGCAGCAGGTATAGTTATTGTTGTGTATTCAATTGAGTTAAAACTCAATGTGTCAGTTGTCCTTTGTCCGTCGTCCGTTGCTAAGCAATAAGAAGCGAAATTATATTTCAACTACAGGTGAAACACAAAAAGAGGCCCAAAGAACCTGTAAAACCACTGACTACGGACAACTGACCATAGACACCTGATCGAGTTTTTGCTCGATTAGGGTTAAATTAGCTACGGACAGCAGACAACGAACAACGGACACCGAGCGTTTCGCTCGATTAGAGTATTATTTTATAGGTGTAGCAAGACTTGGGCGATCTCCCTTCGGTCTGAGCGTTTGACTGAGCTCACGCCGAAGTCTCAGGGTCGAAGACAGTCGAATTTCTGCGAGATTGGCAAGCATTGTTGCAATTCAAAAGGATTTGTTGTAATTTCAAATACAGGAGGCGAAAAGAATTGGTTTCAACATCACAAGACAAAAAGGAGATGATAGAGCGGTTCAAGCTGCATGAGGCCGATACCGGTTCACCGGAGGTACAGGTCGGGCTTTTAACACAACGTATTGTGTATCTTACGGAACATCTGAAGGTTCATAAAAAGGATCATCATTCCCGCAGAGGTTTGCTGGTTTTAGTCGGCAGACGGCGTCGGCTTTTGAACTACGTTAAAAACAAGGATGTAAAACGATACAGGATCATCATCGAATCCTTGGGATTGAGGAGATAGACTCCTTTTTATACCAGGTTTGCCGTCCGAGGGATTTAACACGCTCTAGACGCCAGATGCTCATAATATCCGACTCGGAAATGTATGCTTTACAAAACAATACCAGGCCGCTGCCTGGTATTGTTTGTCTTATCGCCGGTAATTGTGCCGGACCTTTTTAATTAAATTTTACCATCAGTTAGCCTAAATTCATGTAACTTTTCAATAAGTTCTGGTCAGTGGCCGGCAACCGGTAATAAAATTTGAAAACGTCTGAAACTCACGCAAAAGTGAGTCTAAAGAAAAAACAGGGCCATAACATTGAAATAAGAATGATCTATGGTTATTACGTCTCTATTGTTTATGAAGATATCAGATAGTTGCTGTTTTTTCTTAACACTCACTAATGCGTTCAAACAGTCAGCCATTTTCAAATTTCATTACCGGTAGCCTCCATTTATTGAGAAGATACAAAATCATGTGATTTTTTAAATAGCTGTTTAGGAGATAAATATGGAAACTGTACTTAAAACAGAAATCGGAGGGAGATCTCTGAGTATCGAGACCGGAAAAGTTGCCAAGCAGGCTTCCGGTTCGGTTGTGGTTAAATATGGCGACACCATTGTACTGGTAACGGTGGTATCGACCAAAGAAGAACGTCCGACGGATTTTTTACCGCTAACTGTTGAATATCAGGAAAAAATTTATGCAGCAGGTCGGATACCGGGAAATTATTTCAGACGTGAAATCGGAAGACCCTCAGAAAAAGAGACATTAACAGCCCGTCTCATCGACCGCCCTATTCGACCGCTCTTCCCCAAAGACTACCGCTGTGAAACTCAAATGATTGCAACGGTGCTCTCCATGGACCAGGAAAATGATCCCGACATTTTAGCGATGATCGGGGCATCGGCCGCCCTCGAAATATCGGATATCCCGTTTGCAGGACCCATCGCATCGGTACGTGTAGGACGGTTGGACGGTCAATTCAAAATCAATCCTACCATTCAAGAATTGGAGCAATCTGATATTAACATTATTGTTGCCGGTTCAAAAAGCGGTGTGGTCATGGTTGAAGGCGGCGGCGACATCGTCACTGAAGCTGATATGTTGGAAGCCATTTTTTTCGGCCACCAAGAGATGCAGCCGATCATAGAGCTGCAGGCACAACTTAAAGAGGCCAAGGGCGTGCCCAAACGTCCTTTTGTTCCACCTGAAAAGGATGAGGAACTGGCCGGCAAAATTGAGACGGAAGCATCTTTGCGGATATCCGAAGCCCTGTCGATCCTCCCAAAAACAGAACGTAGCGTCGCGCTTCATAATATCAAAGTTGATATAATCGAAAAGTTGGGCCCGGACTATGCTGATCGAAAAGGTGAAGTAAACGCCATCCTGAAGGATTTAAACAGAAAAATTATGCGGGATCTTGTCCTTAACGAAGGACGTCGAATCGATAACAGAAAGTTTGACGAAGTCAGGCCCATTGCCTGCGAGACCGGCATCCTGCCCAGATGCCACGGGAGTGCTCTCTTTACACGGGGAGAAACCCAGGTCTTAGGTGTGCTGACTCTTGGCTCGGGACAGGATGAGCAGCGGGTGGAAACGTTAGCCGGTGAAGAGTTCCGGCCCTTTATGCTCCATTACAATTTTCCGCCCTATTCAGTGGGTGAAGCAAGGCGGTTCACGGGGCCCAGTCGCAGGGACATCGGGCATGGCGGGCTTTCAACCAGAGCCATAGAAAAAGTTCTGCCGGCCAAGGAAGATTTCGACTATACCATCCGGATCGTTTCAGAGGTCTTGGAGTCCAACGGGTCTTCATCCATGGGAACCGTATGTTCCGGTATTCTGGCGCTTATGGACGGAGGAGTTCCCATAAAAACCCCGGTTTCCGGCATCGCCATGGGTCTTGTTAAAGAGAAAGATCAAGTCGCGGTCCTTTCCGATATCTTGGGAGATGAAGACCACACCGGAGATATGGATTTCAAGGTCGCCGGCACCAAAGACGGCATCACTTCACTGCAGATGGATATTAAAATCCATGAACTTTCCAGGGATATCATGGAAAAGGCGCTGGAACAGGCCCGTGTCGGTCGGCTTCATATTCTCGACAAGATGCTGGAAGCCCTGCAGGAACCCCGCGAAGAAATCTCTCCTTATGCACCCAAGATAATTATCATCAAGATCAATCCTGACAAGATCCGTGAAATCATTGGCCCCGGGGGCAAAGTAATCCGGTCGATTCAAAGTGAAACCAATACAAGAATTGAAATCGACGACTCGGGCACGGTCAAAATCGCCGCCGTTTCCCAGGCAGACGGCGATGCGGCCTTAAAACTGGTCAATGAAATTGTAGCGGAACCCGAAGAGGGCCAAATTTATGAAGGGACGGTGGTAAAGATTATGGATTTTGGGGCCTTTGTCCAAATAGCACCCGGTACGGACGGACTTGTGCATATTTCGCAACTTGCCCCCCACCGCGTCACAAAAGTCACGGACATCGTCAAAGAAGGAGACCGCATTAGAGTCAAGGTGCTCGAAGTCGGCAGGGACGGAAAGATCCGCTTGAGTCACAAGGCTGTTCTGGAAGAAGAAAGAGCCAAATAAAAATGGATGCGGCCGTCAATAAAACCATCCTTAAAAATGGTATTCGGATTGTTACCAAAAAGATGCCCCATGTCCGGTCGATATCAATGGGCGTGTGGCTAAATGTCGGTGCCCGGGACGAATCAGAGACTGAAAGCGGGCTATCGCACTTTATCGAGCACATGATTTTCAAGGGCACCGAGAAACGGACGTCATTTCAAATCGCCAAAGAATTTGATGCCATCGGAGGCCAGACCAACGCTTTTACCGGTCTGGAGAATACCTGTTACCACGCCAAAGTATTGGACACCCACCTTGAGACCATCGTGGAAATTCTTGCTGATATTTTTTTAAACTCTGTATTTGATGCCAGAGAGGTTGAAAACG
>JACNIG010000159.1 GCA_014383215.1 Candidatus Desulfatibia vada
CCGCAAAAACCGCGTCCCGCGCCTGTCAGAACAACGACATGAACAGAATCATCATTACTGGCATAATTAAAAGCCGCGGCTATATCTTCCGGCATGGTTTCATTGATTGCATTAAAACGTTCAGGGCGATTCAACGTGATAGTGGCAACTCGTTCCTTCGATTCATACAAAACAGTACCAAAATTCATAATTAGCTTTATCCTCTGGGTAATTTACCCTTGATTTATTTTAAACCCTCCTGAACCGCCCTTCCGATTCCTCAACAGCTCCGTCCCGCACGAGAAGGTCCAGGATTTTTTTGATCATGTTGCCCTCGAATGTTCTCTGGATCACCCCATCCGGAATCCGACCTTTGAAAAAAGGAGACATGGCCGTAATTTCCTCAACGGTCATAGAAGGACGGCAGAGTTCCAATACAGTACGTTTGTGACGGTCAAACCCTGCCACAAAGGCTTCAAACTCCCTGATAGCGCGGCCTTCGATAGCTGTCTTGTGAGATGAACAGACCCGATAATAGGGTAAAGACATAACTTTCTCAACAGTAGCCTGAAAAAGCTCGATATCTGCCTCGGGGTTGCAGTACCACGGCCCGAAAGACGAAAAGTCAATATCTGTTGTTATGAGGGTTCCGCTCTTTCTATCAAGAAAACAATAATGATCGTCTAAGTGGCCGGGTGCATGGATTGCCTCCAGTTCAGCACCGCCTACCTTCAGCAAGTCGCCGTCATCGAATCTGCCGTCAGGTTCTCTCAACGGGAGAATCCCCAGTCCGCGGCCAAAGACTTCGACCCATCCTGCACCGCCCTCCAATGTACCTGCAAATCTTTGGCCGAGAAGCTCAAGGTCATAAACCGCATCAGGGGTTTGTTGGGGCAGCAGCAGATGCCGGTCCTTTAGCAGATCCCAGTTGCGAATATGATCCGGATGCGAGTGAGTGATGATAACAACATCGATCCGGCTCTTTTTATCGATCTCTCTGATCTTTCCCTCACCGATTCCAGTGTCGATCAGAACAGTTTCTTCGCCCGTAAGGAGGTATCCGTTGCAATAAGGGAAAAGGCCCCGGCCATTTCCCTGGACAAAATAGAAATCCTCGACAAGTTCATGAATGTAATCTATCTCTTCAAATCCCATACCCATGCTAACTCACCTCCCAGTCGTTCGGAAAGTGAAGAAATCATATTTATATTTCAATGTAACAGAAACATCTACTTTAGGCATTTTAGTCACTTTAGCTCACTTTAGGCACTTTTCCGGTTTATCCGGGTTTATACGCAAGTATCACTTCAGATGGAAATAACATCTGTTGAAAATATTCTCTCGTTTCCACCCTGAAGCCAAGTTTTTCCAATTTGCCGGACAGTTTAACCCCCCGGCAACCACCCATTGTTTTAGGAGAGAGGTTATAAACAACATCATATAATTTGCTGCCAAAACGCTCCCCCTCTGTCATGTTGACTAAAACCAGCCTTCCCTCTCTCTTCAGAACTCGTCTAAATTCCGTCAGCACTTTATCCATATCTTCAAAAGGGATCAGGTCAAACATGTAATTGCTCACTAAGACGTCTATTGACTCATCTGCCATTTCGAGTTGAAAGGCTGTCCCGACACTTAATGAATAATTTTTTGAGGAAATCTTTTTTAACCTCTTTTTTGCTTTCTCCAACATCCCCTGTGATAAGTCAATCCCGGTGTTAATTCCATTCGGGTTTCTTTTTACAATTTCATAAAAAGCCAGACCTGTTCCTACGGCAACCTCCAGGACATGGCTGCCGTCTTGGATTTCCGTAAGCTCTATGGCCCTGTTTCGAGCACGTGATTCCGTCAATTTTCCCCAGACGTCATAAACAGGGGCTATCTTGTCATATACACTTCCGATGTCTTTTTGTGAAATCCTCGCATCTAACTTTTTCTTTTCAGTTGTACAACATGTGAATCCACAACATGCAATCATTGTTCTATTCTCCTTTTGAATTTAAGCGTTTCAATAGCTTTCTTCCGCGTGCCTGAACAGCGGGACTACCAGTTTTTACATGCAGCCGGATTGTACTTATAACCTCCTTTAATATCCTTTGATTTTTTTCCGCCAAATCCGTAAGTGCCTCCAATGCGGAAACTCTGACTATTTTGCTCTTATGTGCCAGATATCTGTTTAATGCATCTATGATATCTGTTTCTTCCTGCGAGGTATACCTAAGCCTTGGAATCATTTGAGCTATATGCCAGCATACTTCCTGTTGTTCATCATTTTTCAGAATCGAGATAATTTCTTTCTTGTGCTTTAATAATAATTCCGGTCTGTTCCGCGTTACTTTTTCGATCACATCCGCTGATCTTGCCTTTATTACAGGATCAGGGTCATACAGACCAGGAAATACTTTCTCAATGAGAGTTGGGTCCTCTTCAATATCGGCGACCATCTCATTTGATCGGCCAATTGAACGAAGATCCCCTCCCCGCAATTTATCCAGCACACTCATAATCTCTTCACTTTTGCCTATTTGTGTTTACAAAAATCAGAATCGACCACCAATTACTTTAGCTTTATTTAGAAGTTTTTGAGAGATTTGTGGTTTGCTTTTGGTGCCGGGTTTGACAATTTTACCCAAAATTTTGTACCCGCCGTAGTGTAACACCTCTCGAACGGCCTTCACAGCCCCCCTGCTCTCTGCGGCAATAAAATTGAATGGCCATGACGTCGTGCAGGCCGTAACGATGACCGCCGGTTTTCCCTTTTGTCTGGGAATGGGAAAACCATTCGGTTTTTCACCCATGAACACAGGAACGTTGCGATCGAATAAAAGCTTGAGTTGAGCGCTCATATTCCCCCAGTGGGTAGGGGTCCCCACAATCAGACCCCCGGCATCCTTTATCTTACGTCCAATTATATGGGCATCATCCTCGGGCAGAACACATTCTTCATCCGGCCTGCACTTCATGCATGCAATGCAAGGCCGCATTTTTAGATCGTATATATCTATCCATTCCACTGTATTTTTTTCGTCAATGCCGTTTGCAATACCCTTTAAAAGCTTCGCTACAGTACCCTTTCTTAGAGGGCTGCCATTAAGAACCAGGATGTTCATTATATCATCTTCCTTTCAGTTTTCTGAGTTTAATTCCACAGATTTCGCAGATTACACGGATTACTCTAATCACTTTAAATACGATGCGAAATCTGTAGGGTTTAATTCCCCGCAGCTTGCTGCGATAGAAACGATAACACTCATTTTGATACCCCGCTGCTTGCGGCGGGGTAGTTTATTACAATTCAAAAGGGATTAATTAGTATCTCTCAGCTTGCCAAACACTACAGTTCCAACCATTGCCACTACCCCGACCACCATCAGCCAGCCAAACCAGTCTCCAACACGAGTGTAAAGCGTTCTCCCTGATACGGTGAAAGTTTTGCCGATGATAGCTTCACGTTCGTTTATGCCGCTCTCAGCCATTACACGTCCATAAGGATCGACGACCAATGAAACGCCGCTGGTTGACCCTAACCCAAAGGCGACGCGATTCTCAACCGCCCGGAAAACGCTATCTGACGCGTGGAAAGCCGGGAACCAACGGCTGTGATTAAAATCATCATCCACCGGCATCAACACAATTTTTGCGCCGGCGCGTGCCAGTTCACGGGTAATCCACAATCGGTGCCTATCCCAGCATACGCCGATGCCAACTTTGCCATGGGGTGTGTCAAATACTGGAAAATCCCTCGGCCCGGGGACAAAACCATTGCGTTCCTCACCATCGGTCGTATTGATCTTCGCCCGACGTCCCATCTCCTTCCCCTCCGGGCCGACCATCAGTGCCGTATCATGCATACCGGTAGGTGCTCGCCAAACGACATCTGCCACAATATAGGCACCCAATTCCTTGGCCAGTGCGCCGAGTTGGCCAATGAAGCGTGGATCGTCAGCATCGGCAAACTCGTTTTCCGGCCAAACAACAAACGCCCCTTTCGTATCAACAACCTTGCGTGTCAGTTCGGCGTTTACATCAAAGATCGCCTGTGACATTTCCGGTGTATCAGTATAATAGCCTTCCTTTCCGGCAGGTAAATGGCTTAGCTTCTGGATCTCAAGATCCTGATTCGCCAGGTCCACCGTCGCTGCTATGCTGAAGGTCTCTTGCGGTGGCTTGGGAATTTTCACAGCACCCCACACAACCACGGAAATGACAATCATCAATGCCGCTGCACTCGACCGGTCCAGCTTATGGTCTCGCCACGCCCTCAAGAGTAAAAACACCAGGGCAACATTGCTGAGCATCACTAAGAAGGTAAGACCGGGGAATCCCGTCACACTTAAAATTTGTAACGCCGGTGGGAAACGCCACTGACTTTTGGCCAGCAATACAAACCACCAATTCTCAACTACCGGTGCAATGTATTTAACAAACTCAAATGCCGTCCAAAGAACAGGTAACGCAAGCAACCTGAAAGCCCCTGACATCCGCCTTTGAAGTCGGATTCCCAATCCGATTAACATGGCATACCAACTGCCAACGGCAAAAATCAAAAAGCAGCCAAGAACCTGTCCAAACATGTTTGGGTACCAGTTGTGGACGGCGATTGACCAAATTAAGCCAAAGGGTATTGCCAGGGTTGTTGGAGATGCTTTTGGTAGCGCCTCAATTGCAAGAAGCAACGGTACCAGCGCAATCCAACCCAAAAAGCTCAAGTCAAAGTTGGGCATGGAGGCCGCTGTGAGTACGCCTGAAATCGCCGATGCGCCCATGCCGATCAGGAATGAACGTCTGTTATTTCCGGATGCTGCAACGATCATAGCTCCTATCTCTTTGATGTCTTGAAAATCTCAGATATCATCGGCGTATTCCAATGCGGGACAGTTTTTTAGATATGACGCTTTTCCGTCTAATGATTCCCAGAAATAATCAGTCTGCTTCTGGAATTTACTCTGTGAAATTTCCGGGTCTGATACCGTTTGCATTAACCCTGTATTGATTTGTCCTTCCTTTACAGCCTGCTCTCCGGCATTATAACACGCCTGTTCGACTCTCCTTCGCCTTTCAGCATAAACAGGCTGAGCAATAAGTTCGGCTCCAGGCATATAAAATTCACCCATCAGAGATGCCTTTTCAGAGTGACTGTGAAGACATCGGAACATGCCTCTTAACCCGTCGAAATTATGTTCGACTTCAGGAAACCCCGCAGCGCTGAACACGACAAAACCTTGCTCCTTATCTTCCGGATAACGATGCGGGTGTCTTGTTTCCCCGTTATCAATTATCATATAGGGTTTCATATTTGGTACAATGCGGTCCAGGAAATTCTTCATTATACCGGTCACACTGAAAATATAAAGAGGTGAAGCAAAAACAATTAGATCCGCCTTTCTGTATTTCAGCCGCAGGTCGGTCATGTCATCTTGAAAAATGCATTCTCCGGGAGTTTTTGTCCAGCATGTGAAGCAGCCTGTGCAGGGATTGATTTTCATATCTTTCAGCTTTATATATTCAATTTCGGCGCCTGCAGACTTGGCTCCCCTGCAAAAATGTTTCACCATAAAGGTGGTTTTGCTGAATTCGGTGTTTCGCGGGCCTCCATCGAAAACAACAATTTGTTTAATTCGTCCGGGCTCAAATGTTTTGTATTCAAAACCAATCTCTTTTGGTCTTTGCTTTATATCCTCTTCAGCTTCATTTGATGGGGCAAACAATTCACCCAATTTTAATAAAATAGTCATGTCACCTTCAACTGTATATTCCTTATTGATAAATGCCTGGTCACCCGAAATCTCGTTGTTCGAAATTGCAAGCCAGAGTTTCGAATCGGCCCTGATAGTTGTTTTGGGATCTGGATGGGTACCGTCGGTATATGTGCATTCAAGATTTTTAATGGTTAAATATCCGTCGGTAGGTTCCTCACCTGTTAGATGGAATTGTATAATCGCATCCAGCCCCTCAGCGAGCCCTTTATTTAATCCAAAAGGCATTGCCTCGAACAAATCTTTTATCGATTCGAAATGCAGCCGTTCTCCCTGAGTCGTTTGCATCAAAAGCGCAGGCAATTTCCTGCTCACCGGTATGCCGACAGCAAGTAGCAAAACGATTGGGGCAATACTTGAAACGATTACCTGTATTCCCCCGTCGTCAGAATATGTTATTTTGGATAAAACAATACAAATTCCAAACAAAGCCGCCCAGATATAATTGATTATTATATTTATCTTCCTGAATTGATCTGTTTTAGTTATGGCTTCAGGATAATTCTTTTTTGAAAATTCATAGGTGAAAGGGTCCAGTTTGAACAAAGGCGGAAATAGTGCAACGGAAAATAAGCCCAGATACAGAGCTGTTATAACATTTTCCAGATATATCTGCCCTAATGATGGTACTAAAAACACCGAAAATGCCCCGAGTATCACAATCCCCGAAATCCCGTAATTAAAATAGCTTTTTACTTTTGCTGCAATCGTTATTATTAGATTCACGAGTACGACAGCGCTTATTGCCAGAACATAGGGTTTAAGACTCTCTAAGCGAAATCTACCTGCAACGGCTAAGGAATTAATCGCAATTATTCCAGCAAACGGTAAATATTTCATGATGAATTTCATGGTTCTCCTCTCTTTCTAATATCCCATTTTGATTTTTACCGTCTTGTTGCCATCTAATTTAAATGAAGCTTCCTCAAAGTCGGGTGGACCAAATGTACCAAACACATTATTTGAAAACGCGTAACCCTCCTTAGGAATTCCAAAGAAATTCTTATCAAGCTTGCTGTTTGAATTGGTGTCGTGGAAAACCGCTATTGCATAGGTTCCGGCAGGAACTTCCTCGAAAGCGGCAACAGCTTTTTCACCAGTCACCTTAGCAATTGTGCCTTTGTAAGACTTTTCTGTTTCAGGAAAGCCTTCCTCACTCGTGTACAATCCGATCGAAATCTGCCCTTCCGTACCCTGTATCCCCGAGATTTCAACGGTGATTTTTCCAGTTTGAGCATACGCCATCGAAACAAATAATGTGAGACTGATAATAATGAGCGACAATCTAAATTTTTTCATTTTGAACCTCCTAAAATTTTTTCTCTACCATAGCGATGGTCTCATCCAGCCAGCGTATGTATATTTCCTCATGTAACTCACCGAATCGTCGGGTAGCCTCCCAGAGCAGTGCATCCCGCTTTAAATCCGGCTGGGAAGCGACGACCTCTTGAATAAAGTCCGTTGGCTCGGTTTTGTAGAGTTCGAACTGTCGTTCGTGAAGGCTTCGCTGCAGCCGCAATTGAGTCAGGATTGTTTCCTTGTTCTCTTTTCCTGAGAAAAATAGCTTCAGGAGCAGTATGACCTTGGAATCATCGAGCTTGGTCACTGGTTGTGAAAGCCATTTTTGCAATTCCTTGCCCCCGGATTCCGTAATAATATGAACCCGGCGGTCGGGTCGGCTCTCTTGAGGTTCCGGATGGGAGATGACCAGGCCGCCTTCTTTCAACTTCTTGAGAGTGGTATAAATCTGACTTTGTTTCGCATGCCAGAAATGACCTGTTGACTTATCCATTGTCTGTTTGATTTCATATCCTGTGTGCGGTCTATATTTAAGAAAACCAAGAATAGCGTATTTAAGCATATTGAAACCTCTCATGAAAAGCTATGTTAAATGACAAATTATATATAATTTATTATATATAATAATTTTCAGAACCCTGTCAAGAGTTTTTTAAATTTTGATGCCTTTGTCTGTGTTTGTATCTGAATGATAATAGATAAGATATTCGGCAGATGAAATTGATCTATGTGACATTTGAGAAAATGAATGATAATTCCATGACACTGAAATCATCCCGGTAAATCTTCCAAAGTCTGGGCCAAGATTGAACCTTGACTTCTCGGTGCCAATACATTTAACTCATTTCCATTCAAAAACTGCCCTGGGGGAAAGGCTATAAGATGCCAGGGAACACTACTCTCTGGTTTCCATCGGGGCCATGATCTCCCTCTTTACGGTGGGAGGTGCCATCAGCGGGCTTCTCGCTGGCATTTGTCGGACAGGCTGGGTTATAAACCGATCTTTTTTCTCACCCACGGCCTGGCCACCTTTAGCCTTTTTCTCCTGCTGGTTCTTCCGGGAAACTGGGTCTATTTCAACGCCTTTGTGGCAGGATTTCTGGTCCTGGCCACCCTGCCCCTCGGGGTAGCCATGGCCCAGGGGCTGGCTCCCAAAGGCAAATCCATGGTGTCCAGCCTGATGATGGGTCTGGCCTTCGGTACAGGGGGATTGCTGACCCCTCTGACAGGAAAGCTGGGGGATATGTTTTCCATCCGACCGGTCCTCATGGTCGTGGCCATGGTACCCCTGCTCACTACCGCCCTGATCGGGCTGCTTCCGGGAAAGAACCTGAAAAGGGTCCGGTGATTGTCACAACCCTTTCTTTTATTTGCCATGTCTCTTCCTCTTGAAAACCTTTTTACATATATAGTGCTTGACCGAAAACCCTGTTTTTTCGGTCAAGAAATTCGAAGCACGAAATACTAAACAATGATCAAAACACAAATGTCCTAATTACAAAAACATAGTATTTCCGAAGTGTTAAGTTTAAAACATTGAATCATTTGATATTCGGATTTGTTTCGGATTTCGATATTCGGATTTTGCCTGAACAGAGGTTTTCGTTCAGGCACTATATAGCTCTTACATATCCTTTAAGACAAATGATTTATAGGAGCTGTTATCAGAAATAAGAGACTAAAAATTTAAGATATTTTTTTATTTTCCCCTTGACAATGAAAAGAGAGATCCTACTTTTTGCGGGCTTATCACTAACTCGAACTTAGAATTTAAAGGAGAAATAGAAATGAATGATATTTTTGATGCTTTTTATTGGGAGGAAACGGGCATGTTCGGAGGTATGGTAGAAGAATTTACAGAGGATGAAATGGAGCTTTTAAGAACTGAAAATGACCATGATGAATGGCAAAATGAAGATTTATACGCATTCAGCTAAGATGATTTTGAGATACAAACCTTTGAAATGGATTTGCCCTTATTGAAAACCGATATCACAACCAATTGAAACGTTGCCAAAATGAAAGATACATAGCAGATCGCAAGGTTAGATAAGATTAAACTCAGCGATAACCTGCACATCTGATCAGGTTGTCCATGGTGCACGGGGTACTGCTCTCAACCCTTCTCTACCTCAAGTAATCTTTCCTTTCTTTTCTCTCTTAATTCACTAAGGCCCAACAAAGGACCATCACTATAG
>JACNIG010000039.1 GCA_014383215.1 Candidatus Desulfatibia vada
TTGCGGAAGTGCGCAGCTTACTGGTGAGGCTCCCGGACTTCAAATCCGGTGTGGGGCGCTAAAACCGTCCCGGGTGGGTTCGATTCCCATGCACTTCCGCCATTTTTTTATTAATTTCAACTGATTAACGATTGAATACCACCAATTTTTCACACACAAAACGCATACAAGCTATATCAACTTGGCATGTGTTATGCAAGAAATTAGAGAAGCCCCTGAGAAAACTCTGGGGCTTCTTTGTCAATCGGCTTTCAAATTTGACCCGCAATCAGCGTTCAAACTATCAGATCGGAAGCGAACGGATTTTTCTATGAAGAAGTGGCATAGAAAACCCTCTCCCCGAAAAATGTCTATTGCCGCGCGGTCTTCGGTTAATATCAGCAAGTCTACACACAAGCGACCGCTCCTTTTGTGGAATAAATCTTTTACATTATATATTGGAGATTATCGGGAGGTAACAAAGTATCAAAGTGATTTTAAGTGAACTCTTTAACAGCTTAGATCTAAACCAAGATGGAGAACTTTCCAGATCAGAACTCCATGAATCAGCCCAGCGTATGGGGTGGCACTGGAAAGAAGCACCTGTTTTAGCGGTTCTTGATCTTTTTTCAGTATTAAAACCTATCTCCAGAAACAACTTCATAGCCTATATGACTCAAATTAGTGAAGATCCCCATGGACCCTATGGCAAAGTGCTTCTGAATTCACCACTTTTTTTATCCTCAATCACTTCAAAAAGACCTGTAATTCCAAAATTGAAGTTAGCAAATGTTCATAAAATGGGGGAAAACCGGAACGGGTTAAAATCAAATGACAACACATCTAATAATATAATTTCACTTTTAAAGCATATTGCCAATCTTGACGTTGGAAATAACTACCGGAAATTTCTTGAAAATATGGGCATCAATGAACTTGAAGTTCCTACTGATGCTGCAGCATTGTTGGTCATCGATCCGCAGCGCTCCTTTACAAAAGGGGCTTGGATGAAATCAATGGGACGGAAAGCCGAACTTGAAGTTAAACCTCTTCAACTGGCATTCCAAAAATGTGCTCAATTTTTAAATGATAACTGTAGATGCATTGAAACGATGTTTACTAGATGCCCGTTTCCACCTTGCAGCTATGATTGGGACGATGCTTTCGCCGGGATAATCAATACAAAACAGCTTTACTTCATCAAGCCTGGGAACAGTGTATTATACCCACCCACCAATGGTTTCCGCGAGTGGGTTGATAGGTTGATCAGTGATGGCAAGAAAATACTGGTGATAGCAGGGTGTACTTTAAACAGCTGCGTCCGCATATCTGCAATCGAAACACAACAATATTTTAAAGACCAAGGGCTTCAAATTGTTGTGGATTTAAGTTTGGCGGGAGCGCGCACAAGCAGCTTCAGGCCTTCTTCATTATACGGGGGATTATCAGCTGTTGAATCTGCTGTTAAAAAAATGGTAGGTGCAGGAGTAAGGGTAACGCGATATGTCCGGTGGATATAATACCTTAAACTATAACATCTGTATTCTGTCCGATCCCTAACGATTGAAACAGTTTTGTTGCTAACACTTTTTGAAAGTCAAGAGCATCTGATAGAATGGCGACATCCACATTGGTTTGTAATTGCGCTTCTTTCAGGATCGTTGCTTGAGCAGCGATAGACGTTATAATGCCGCTTCCGGTTGGGGCAGCAGTCATAAGAAACACTCCCTTTAGATCAATATTTATTTTTTATTTTATTTATCGGGAGAAATGCCGGATTGCTTTAATGAGAAATGCGGGATAGCACTGCCAAAACATTATGAGGGAGGTTGTTTGCTCGCGAATTTCGTCAGAGCCTTCCCTAACTGACCCTCGGTAAAGGGTTTTTGCAAAATGCCGTTTACTCCGGCTGCAAATGCCGCTTTTTTGTCCTGACCCTCGTCCTGAGTCGCAACCATGATAATCGGCAGATCTTCTTTGTTATACCATTTCCGAACACTCTTGGTGAGGTCAATACCAGTGATATGTGGCATGTTTAAATCGGTCAGGATTACGTCGGGTTTTTCTTTCCGGGTCCGTTCAATGGCCCCGAAAGGAAACTCGAACAGATGAGATTCGCATCCCAAATTGTGAAGCATGGTTCTGTAGATAGTGAGAATCATCTTGGAGTCGTCCACGGCAAACACCTTCAGTTTTGCTTTGCCTGCGGTTACTTTCTCCGGGATTATCTGTTTGGCAAGGTCATCATGGCCAGCCTGTGCAAGGATTCCGGCAAAATGCGATTGAACATCGGAGTGGGCCTTGTCGGTTAGATAATTGACGGCCGGGGTTTTAAAAAATTCTTCTTCCAATAGATCCAAGAAGATATTGCTGCACTGGGAATTGATGATTGTCGTAATGATCTTTAATGCCTCTATGTCCCCAGCACGGGTTACATTTCTGATACCACCGGCCAGCACAGCGTCGTAGTTCCGGTCAATGGCTATGGCCGCTGCATCTCTCACGTTGTCTGCGGGGTCACTCAAACCGGCTGCCAGCATGAAAACCCCTTTGCCCAGCGGAAGCCTTCCAAGAGTCTCATACGCTGCAAATCGAATATTCGGATCTTCGGGGTAGCTGTGTAGAAGCTTAAGAACCGGAGGGACGGCAGCGCTGTCACCGATGTCACCGAGTACGTTCAAAGAATGAATGACCAAATCAGGATTATTGTGGGAAAGATTATTAATTAACACACGAACGCCCATCACTCCTATTCCACTGAGTTTTTTCTTTGCTGCAGTTCTTAAGTGAGCATGCTGCGAGTCGAGGGTTTTATTGAGTATTTCAAGCGCATCCGGAATCTGAATCTTAGCAATAATATCGATAATTATCAGGTCCAGATCCGAATCTCTACCTAGCATGCCGCCAAGCTTCTGTATAGCCTCCGGCGTGGCCAACTCGCCCAGGGTGCGAATTGAGGCCATAACCAACTCCATCTTTTCTGCATACAGGTATTCGCTGACCGCAGCAACGGCAGCCTGGTGACTGATCATTCCCAAAGAGATGATGGCGGCTTCAATGGTTTTTAAGTCGTCTTCTTTGTTCAGGATTTCAAGCAAGAGAGGCGCAGCCTTCTCAAGCCGGATTTCCCCTGCAAGTTCTGCCAAAAACGCCTTGCTTACTGAATTCTCGGCGTTGGATAACAAATCCAAAAGAACCTCGGGGCTGTCCAGGACCTTGGCAAACATGGTCTCTTTGAGTTGCGGAAATGATTCGGATATTTCGGGGCTATTGGCAATGACACCGGCTAAAAGGGGAATCGCGAAATTGTCGTTGGCTCGGCTTACCTCAAACAGAGCCTGTTTCTGGGTCTTTCTACTCACGTGCTCAAGGGAGGAAAAAACGAGTCTGGCCTTTAATAAATCATTTTCCTTAATATCAAACCGGATTTCATCCAACAAACCCTGTTCATTGATATTGCCCATCAGTGATCCTTTTTTGTCCAATAGGTTTTTGATAGCCTCGTAAAAAATCACGAATTCAACTTTAGATTTCCAACGATCCACCGTGCTGTTAATCGATAATCTTTTGAACTGCTTCTAAAACTTTACCCATTATATCGTTGACGTCTTCTTCTTGAAAATCCAAAATTTCCATAGTTTTATCATCCATTTGATAAAATGTACCATCTATACCGAGGCCAAGACCGGTCATCATCGCTATAGCATCTGCCAAATGAACAATATAGGCCAATTTGACCCCATTTGATCGTGAAGGATAGTGGTGATATTTTATGGCAACGGTCAACGGTTCAGGGATTCTCCAGGTTTTGCACACTTCAGATGCTACTTCTGAGTGATCAAGCTTCAGGATCTTTTTTTCAGCATCAAGAAATGTATGCTGACCGTTGTCCATTAACTCCTCGAACAGTTCCCATCTTTCCGTGATATATTGATCAAGAATAAGCTTGCCTGAGTCATGGATAAGACCGGCTGTGAAGGCGTCGTTTGCCAATGCCGGTTCCTTCATGTTGGCAATAATCCTTGAACCAAAGGCAACCGCCAAGGAATGCTTCCACAGCTCGCCTGCGTCCATCCCGTAACCCTCCAGTTTATTTTCCAACAGGCCTGCAGTGCCCCCCATGATGATGAGTTCCCCTAAGGCTTTATGACCCAAGACGAGAGAGGCGTGTTTAATAGAGGAAACTTTGCCGCTCAAGCCATAGTACGGAGAGTTGGCGATCTTCAGGATCTTGGTGGCAATTGCTTGATCCGTTTCAAATAGATCTGCAAGTTCTTTGAAGTCAGACTTCTTGTCTGCCATAATATCACGAGCTTTAAAGATTGTCTGAGGCATGGGAGGCAAATCCATCACATTCCGCAAAATCTTTTTTTTCAAAGCTTCGCCTGCCAGGTGATCTTTTTTCTTTTTTTCAGAGAAACCGGCACTATCCCGAGCAGTCTTTGGTCTGAGATCGAGGTCGATGGTCCCCTTGCAGGCCGGGCATGGAAAAGCTATTTTTTTGCCCGCTGGAAAACGTTCATCAGGAAGGTCAAAGACATTGGGACAATTTGGACATATTACTTTCATAAAGCACCCCTATTGAAGTTCCCTGCAGCCCCGTTGAGCGGGATCTACGCTGCACTCCGACAAGCTGCGGGGAATGCGCTCGCTGTTGCAGTTCAAATATACCTTGCAACTATTAAGGCGACAGTTGCTTAACATCTCAACGCACTGAACTTATTGCAGGAATTATGCCAAATTAGTACATTCATAAATTTGGCAATAATTACATATAATTATAAATTGTGCGGCCGCTTATTGTGGAATTGTTTAGTTAGAAACCCTACTACGTGTCAAATTCCTGACACTTTCTATTCAAGTTCTCAGCCAAATGGTCGATATTATATATATTCATCCAGAAATAAACTGAGCACATAATCAATTGTCGACTGCAAAAGGCTGGTTTGGGGTGAAAATCTTAGGAGCATCGAAAATATTTTGCGAAAAAACAACTCTGATAGACAACACCAAAAAAAAATATGGCGCATTCTTGGAAATTTGTTTATTCTCTTATTTCTGTCATCCCAGAGTATCGCCGCCATTCCTGACAACATTAATGCTGTTTACCTGCCTTCGCACAAATGTTCTGACCGAAAAATCAGCGAGCTTATTCATTACGCCGACATAGCAAATCTAAATGCCGTTGTAATACATGTCAAAGATCCATTCGGCAAAATCAGCTGGAAATCGAATCACCCCATTGCCCGGGCAATGGGCGCCAGGGCCTTCGATGGTTCATTGGAACGCACTGTAAAAAGGTTAAAAGACAACAATATCTGGACGATTGCAAAAATAGATATTTTTGTCGATCACCAACTTGTAAGCAAGTATCCTGAAATGGGCCTTATTAATACACAAACAGACGGCTCATGGGCTGATCAGAACGGGTTGTTCTGGGCAAACCCTTATGACCGCAGGGTTTGGGATTACAATATAACACTTTGCAAAGAACTCATTGCATTTGGATTTGATGAAATTCAGTTCGACTATATCCGTTTTCCAAGTGATGGTAATTTAGCGGCGATTCATTATCCTTTTTCATCTAATAATCTGACAAAATCCCAGAGTATCGGCCGATTTTTAAAAGCAGCCTATACAGAGCTTAAGCCACTGGATGTGGTCATTTCTGTTGATGTATTCGGGCTAACGGCATGGAAAACCACGGATTTCGGCGTCGGTCAGGTTTTAGAAGAAATTGCTCCGTACGTTGATGTAATTTGCCCTATGTTCTACCCTTCGCACTTTCCCGTTGGCTTTTTAGGCAAAAAAGTTCCCGGAGACTATCCCTTGGAAATAATGGAATTGAGTATGAAACGTATTCAAAAACGAACCAACAAAAAAATACGTCCCTGGATTCAGGGATTTTGGTATAAACCTGAAGAAATCAGGGCGCAGCTGGACGGAGTTGCAAATGCCGGAGCATCCAGTTGGGCGGTATGGAACCCGTCTGCTAATTATGCAGCAACTTATCGCGCTCTTGCTCAACGGATGAACTCCAAGTTTCCCGCACCGAATTTTTATCCTGCGGTCACTGAAATTCGCAATAATAACGATCGAATTGTCCAGGGACATTCACGCATCGTCAATTTAACCAATTACAAAAAAGGATATACGATAATTTCCCTCGAAAAACCTAAAACTCAATATAAAAGATCTTATTCGACGCTCATATCGGTCCTCAATACGGTTGACGAAGGCATAATGGACCGCATTTTGCTGCGACGAAACATACCTTTTCACACATTGACAGATAAAATAACCAAAAATATGCTTATCGTTGATCTGCTTTCCAAAGACCTCGCCATAGACTCACGTCGTATGCGCCCAATGCCGATATACATCGATTGGGATAACACCTGCCGCTTTACTCAATCCGTCCCTAAAGATGGACTTTATTCCTACCTGCAGGCTGCAATAAGCGGGGACATGCGCGGGATCAAATCGTAATTATTTATATTTCTTGCTTGACCCTCCACAGTCCCTTGTGTTTCCATATCTTTAAGACATATTTAAATCAGCAGTCGAGGAGTTTTTTTCCATAATGCTTGGTGAATTAGCGAGCGGTCTTACAGCGAAAACTCCCCGACCCCTCATTTAAATTGCTGATGGGGATCCACCCGAAGTTTTTATCATTAAAAACCAAATTGTTCCATACAGGGCAACCCCGGGAGGTAGGCCATGAAACCCTTCAATCCTGAACAGGCTTTGTGGGAAACCCGCCGAGAATTCGGCGAACACGGCGGTGTTACTCCATCCATCTCCAGGTCTTCAACCTTTACGGTCATGGACCCCGCTATAATGCCGGAAATCTTCCAAGGTCTCAGAGGGCTGGATAAGGGAGGATGTTTTCTTTACAGCAGGCATTTTAATCCAACGGTGGACGTTCTGGCACGCTATATGTCTGCTATGGAAGGAACCGAATTTGCAGCCTGCACCGCCAGCGGCATGTCGGCCATCTCCTGCACCCTGCTGCAGCTCTGCAGAAGCGGCGACCACATTATATCAAGCGATACAATCTATGGTGGAACACATGCGCTCCTGCGAGAGCTTTTTCCACAGATGGGTATCACAACAACCTTTGTCGATCCCATGGATACAGCATCATTTGAGCAGGCCATTTTGCCAAGCACCCGTGTAATTTACGCCGAAACTATAGGAAATCCGACCCTCAAAGTAGCTGATATCCCTGCGCTTTCGAAACTGGCACGCAAGCGAGGACTCACTTTAGTCATTGACAACACCTTCATGCCCATGGTGGTAACGCCGGCAGCACTCGGTGCCGATATTGTGATCTCTTCCATGACCAAGTTTATTAACGGCGCCGGCGACGCTATTGCCGGTGTTATCTGTGCAAGCAGGGATTTCATTTTTAAGCTGATGGACCTTCATACGGGCCGCGCTATGCTTCTGGGTCCCACCATGGACCCGCGTATTGCCTATGATATTATACAGCGCCTGCCTCACCTGGGGATCCGGATGCGGGAACACTGTAAACGGGCCACGGCAATTGCTGAGCTTCTTCACAATATGGGCGCACCGGTAGCCTATCCCGGATTACAGTCGCATCCCCAGCACAGTCTTATTAAATCCATGGTTAATCCGGGGTATTGCTATGGCGGAATGCTCACCATTGACTGCGGTACAAAAGAAAAGGCGGAAGAACTCATGTCCCTGCTCCAGAATAAAGAACGATTCGGACTCATCGCTGTTTCTCTTGGCTATTATGACACTCTGATGTCCTGCTCGGGATCATCTACTTCTTCGGAAATTCCGCCGGAGGATCAATCCAAAATCGGCATCTCTCCCGGACTTATACGGATGGCCATCGGCTATACGGGTAGTCTTGAAGCCCGTCTCGAGCAGATTGAGCGCGCAGTCCGGGCAGTAGGACTGGCTTCTTAATCGGCTATGGTCAAGATCCACCAGAGACTAATGGTAAAGGAGGACTTTATGCTAAATAAATTTTATGTTCTGCTTCTGGGCCTGGTTTTTCTATCTCCGCAATATATCTTTGCAGAATCCGGGAGCACTGAAATCGTCGAAGTTGTTATAGCTCGAGATGTATTTAACTTAGAGCCTGAGGGCGCCTTTGAACCCTCTGGTTTTTGTGGAAGATCCGAAGGCCGGGAACATATGATCCCGGTCGTACATTCAAAGATCGACACAAAAGTATGCCTCTGGACCAAAGTTAAATCACCGGTCGCCCGGACACTGCGTCACACCTGGTACAAGGCCGGCATGGGCTGGGAGAAAATGGCCGAAGTCTTTTTAGAGGTCCAAAAATCCAACGCCTTTCGGACCTGGAGTTGCAAAAAAATTGTGCCGGATGTTCACAACGGCAAATGGATGGTGGTTATAGATGCGGCCTCAGATCCGGAAACTGCCCTGTGCAAGGTCGACCTGGAGATCAAAGAATAAAAAACGATAGACATCTGTTTGCGGCCGAAGTATATCTATAGCCATGGATTTGCTCAGCGGCATAGCATATAATTACAGAGGGCTGAAGCTGGGGGTCAAAACGCCGAGTCTACTATTGTTAGGACTTGTCCGGTTCGTGCTTGTTGTGGCTATCACCATTGCTTCGGCCGGCCTTGTCCTTGCATACTACCATGAGATTCTGGGTTTACTATGGGGCCGGCCGGAGAGTTCCTGGGTCGTCTGGCTGTGGCATCTTTTTTCATGGCTGGTGGCACTTTTACTCGTGGGGCTTTCGGCGGTGATTTCCTTTCTTATTTCCCAGCTTCTGTTCAGCGTAATCATCATGGATGCCATGTCCAGGATCACAGAGCAGAGGGTTACCGGGCAGGAAAAGGAGGCCCGGCACATGCCATGGATTAAGTATTTTTTCTACCTGCTCAAACAGGAGATCCCCAGGGCGGTGATTCCGGTGCTGATTGCCCTGATACTCATGATTCTTGGCTGGCTCACACCACTGGCTCCTGTCATAACGATCATTTCATCCCTTGCGGCGGCAATTTTTTTGTCCTGGGACAACACCGACCTGATTCCGGCAAGAAGGATAGAGCCTTTCGGCCGCCGGTTCAAATTTCTGCTCAAAAATCTTAGTTTTCACCTCGGATTCGGGCTATGGTTTTTGATTCCGGGCCTGAATATAATCTTTTTATCCTTTGCTCCGGTAGGAGCCACCCTTTATTACATCGAGTGCATCGACGGCAAAACA
>JACNIG010000049.1 GCA_014383215.1 Candidatus Desulfatibia vada
TTCCAGTTGACCACATTCAGAAAGCTATAGTCCGCATTCAGCAAAACGCACTGACCCATTTCACCCCCCTTGCAAAAAGATCTTCGAAATACAAACGTTTTAAGTTTAAGGGTTTAAGTGTCTGTAAATAAGGAACATAATAACAACCTAACACCTAACACCTAACACTTAAAACCTAAATCGTGATGAATTGGATTTTTTACGAATACATCAATGTCGATTGAATCTTATACCTGATTTTTCCCTGTAAATCAATACTTGTGAATTATATTAACGCTTTCTTTTCGTACCAGTTTATGTAGTTCTTTACATAATCTCACAATCTTGTTATGTGTTGACATTTCTGTTTTTGTCAGATCATCAGAATAACTATTTGAATTTGGTATCATCAACACCTATAAAGCTAATAGAAGGAGGTGTTTAGGAGGAAATGATGGAAACTGAGAATCAAGATTATCCTAATATTTCGGGCAGACGCTATGGTTACGACCGCAGGGTATGCGCTGCTTCTAATTACAGGTCAATTGACAAACGAGTCACTCCTGACAGAAGAAATGGACCACAGAAAAGGACAGAAAAACGATATAGAGTTAAGGATCTCACCTTTGTCAAACTCAGATCTGAATCTGAAATAGAAATCGGACAACTCTTAGATATAAGCAAGGAGGGGCTCGCATTTCGCTACTTTATAGATAACAAACAATCACGAAACTATTATGATTTGGGACTATTTTTATCTGGTGGTGGTTTCAGCATTGACCAGATCCCTTTCAAGGCTGCTTCAAACATTGAACTGGCTAATAACTCACAATTTAGCACAATATTTTTCAAACGATACGGTGTGCAATTCGAGAAGTTGACGCCCGATCAAACAAACAGGTTGGATCATTTTCTGCTAAATTACACTTTAGGCGAGGCTTAGGTAGTGTTCATTTTGGATTCGTGGATGGGTACCAGGTAACGAATCAGGCCTGTGAGAAATCCGGGTTAATTGACCCTAACAGTAAAATACTCCCTTTTTGGGACGTCTATACATTGTTTAACTGATTGCATTAGGGTCCTATGCCGTATTATATGGATCAAAATAGCAAGGAGGTATATCATGCCAAACACGCAAAAAATGATTGAGCAGCGCAAGCATAAACGCTTTTATGTCCAAAACGGTACGTATGCTATGCTCAAATATAAACCTGCTATGATGGGCCAAATCACGAATATGAGTAAGGACGGACTGGCGATTCGTTATGTCGATGGGGAACAACAGTTAAGTGATTCCAACGTATTAGATATATTTATGACAGAGAGTAGCTTTTATATTGAAAAATTGCAGGTCAAAACCATTTCTGATCGTGAAGTAACTGATGAGCATTCTTCCGATTCCAACAAGGTAAGGCAACGAGGTATCCAATTTGAAGGGCTGAATCCCATCCAACTATTTCAGTTATATTATCTGCTCCAAAACCATACAGCAGATAGGCGCTCTGTCAAAGAGCGCAGGCAACCGGACGATGCTCCGCATAGCGGCGCAGAAAGGAGAAAAATATTCGAGAGAAGGACAAGCCAGCTATACGCTTGATATTTCTTGTACCCTTCCCCAACAGTTATACCCAAAATCTTCCGTTTTCCAAAAGGTCACTCCCCAGATATGCTATTTTCCTGGCCCAAACTCTTTAGCAGTTGCCAAAATAACGTTTCATTTCAGCTGTCGGACAATTTCTTTTAAATCGGCAAGAACTAACAAAAAAAGGCTTAATCCCGCCATTGCGGGACCAAACCCTTTGTTTGTTGGTGCCCGGGACGAGACTTGAACTCGTACAGCCACTTAGGACCGAGGGATTTTAAGTCCCTTGCGTCTACCAAATTCCGCCACCCAGGCAATTTGTTGTATTTTCAGTTGTTTTAAATGTTTTGTTTAAAGCATAACCTTAGCAAATCGTTAGCTTGATTATTATTATTTCTAAAGTATCTATGCGGGGCTTTTGTTGCGTACGAAACAAAATTTTTGATAACTCAAATCAGGTAGGATTACAAGGAAAAAAATTAATCGGTTTAGTGTATTCAAATGACAATGACAGTATGTTATCATATATTTCATCCAAAAAGACTTTAAATTTTTCGGCAGATTTGCCAAAATCATAATAATAAAATTGATGCTATGATCCGGATTTCTAACCGGGCTTAAAAAGTGAGGGTTATTATGCAAAATACACCATCTGAAGGTTCCGAAAAAAGGGCTTTTTTCAGGGTTTCATATCAACCCGCTAAAAGACCAAAGCTAACCCTTGGGATGCATGAGTTTGAAATTGCAGATATTTCCGAGGGTGGTATTCGATTCATAAATAACAAAAAAATAAAATTAGCCGAGTCGGTTCGTGGAACAGCACATTTTCTATCAGGCGCATCCATGGATATTGAAGCAAAAATCGTGTGGGAACAATTCAGCGAGGTAGGCTTGTTGCTTAAAAACTATATACCGCCTGCTATAATGGAAAAAGAGAAACGGCATGTGATTTTAAATAGATTTTAATTTGGTGCCGAAGGGGAGACTCGAACTCCCACAGAGGAACCCCTACTAGACCCTGAACCTAGCGCGTCTACCAATTCCGCCACTTCGGCACTAATAATTATGTCGTTTAAAAAAGATTGATTTAAAATACAAGGTGATTTATATATTCTTTTTTGTTTTTGTTGTCAAGCAGTTATTAAAGCCTTACAAAGGATACAATGATACTCGTTGAAAATTTAAATGACATTGAAAAACCTTATAAAAATGCAGTGATTACCATCGGTAATTTTGATGGTATCCACATAGGGCATCAGGCCCTTTTTTATGAAACAAACGAAAAGGCCAATGCCCTCGGCGGCACCTCCATTGTAATGACTTTTGAGCCCCACCCGATAAGGGTGCTCAAATCAAACGAACATCCGCCGCTGATTACCCTCTATGAGCAAAAAGTCGAACTGATCGAAAGGTCAGGTATCGATGTAACTATCTGTGTCCCCTTTACCCTGCAATTCGCCGCCATACCAGCAAGAGAATTTGTGGAAGATATCCTGGTAAAGCGTATCGGGATGAAAGCCATTGTTGTGGGTAATGATTATACCTTTGGTAAAGATCGTGAAGGAAATCTGGACCTTCTACAGACTTATGCCGAGGATCTCGGGTTTGAAGTGATTGTAGCCGACTGGATACAGACTGCAAACAGCCAGACGGACAGGATCAGCAGTACACGCACACGAAAGCTTGTTATGGAAGGTAGGGTTATTGAAGCCCAAAAAATGCTGGGCCGCAATTACCAGATCAGAGGCCTGGTCACGACCGGCCGCAACCGCGGGGGAAAACTTCTCGGATTCCCGACGGCAAACATAATTCTGCATGATGAATTATGTCCCAAAACAGGTGTTTATGCCGTCACGGTTGAATGCCTGAACAATCTCTACCAAGGCGTAGCCAACATTGGATACAGCCCCACTTTCGGCGACACTCAATTTACCGTTGAGGTACATATATTAGACTTTGACCAAAACATTTACGGGCAGAAAATCCGCGTTAACTTTGTCGAGCGCATTAGAGATGAAATAAAGTTTCCAGGTATTGCCGAACTGGCAGAACAAATTAAAAAAGATATCGAAAAAGCACGCGCAATCCTGTCTTAGTTCCTTAGTTGTAGTTTTTTTGATTTTTGTGGCAAAACTTTTCCCATTCTGCCACTAAGACACCAAGGCACGAAGAAAGAATAACAAATATATCCTTTGTGCCTTAGTGTCTTTGTGGCAAATATTTTTGCTTCCGGTTTGTCCGGGTTGGGCCTTTATGCTTGAACTATTTTCCGTGTTCGCCGTTCTCATATGAAAAATAAAGCAATCGTTTCCCTGATTCTGGGGATAATACTATCTGCCCTGGCACTTTATCTTGCTTTTAGAAATGTACCATTTCCCGAACTTATTATTTACCTTGCCTCTATAAACTACCTTTGGATAATACCTGCGGTTGTGGTTATATTCATAGTTTTTGCCATCAGGGCTTACCGCTGGCAGATCATCCTGGAATCATCTCATAAAATCGGTTTCTGGCAAGCCTTTCATCCTTTGATGATCGGTTTTATGATAAACTGCGTCCTTCCGGGCAGAGTCGGTGAATTAGCGAGGCCGGCGGTGCTGCTGAAAAAGGAAAAAGTCCCATTTCTAACAGGGCTTGCAACCGTAGCTGCTGAAAGGGTATTTGATGTTGGTATCCTGATGGTGCTTTTTGTTGTTTTGTTCGCTACCGTTAAGATTGATCCCGCTCTTGATATCACCTTTGGGAATTATCATTTAAACCAGAAAACCCTTATCATGGTCGGCCGCAGCATGTTGCAATTGTTTGTAGTCCTTATTGCCGGCATCATCATGGTCAGTTTTGATAAAACTCGCAAAGTGATCAACAATGCTGTCATGGCCGTCCCGTCGGTCTTTTTCTTCAGCGGGCCTTCTTTTAAACTAAAGCTGCAGCAAAAAATCTGTCTGCCGCTGGTTGGTTTTGTTGAAAATTTCGCCACCGGATTTACACTTGTTAAATATCCGACAAAGATATACATTTGTACGGGACTTTCGATCGTTATCTGGGGGCTTTCGGCTTTATCCTGGTATATCGTGGCTTTAGGCTGCCCGGGTATTGAGCTGTCGTTTAAAGAAATTACAGCGGTTATGATAATTGTCTGTTTTTTTATTGCCCTGCCGTCGGTGCCGGGTTTCTGGGGAATCTGGGAGGCAGGCGGTGTTTTTGCTTTGGCCCTTTTCGGCGTTTCCGCAAAGGACGCCGCCGGCTTTACCCTTGTAAATCACGCAGTCCAAGTGTTTACCGTTATTGTTATCGGTCTTATTTCAGCCCTGGTAACCAGTGTAAATATTTGGCAGGTTTCGTATGAAGATAGAGAGTCTACCTAATTATGACCATACTCGAAATTAAAACATTTCCGGATATATTCCTGAGCAAGCCCACAAAGCAGATTGAGAATATCGATGGTAATATCCAGCACTTGATTGAAAGCATGGCTACCGCCATGTACGAGGCACCCGGTGTCGGGCTTGCGGCCATTCAAGTCGGCCACGATAAAAGCCTGCTGGTTTATGATATTGCCCCCAGAGATGAAAAACGAGAACTGCAGGTGCTCATTAATCCAAGAATTGTTTCCAGTGAAGGAACAATGATTTCAGAAGATGAAGGATGCCTCAGTGTTCCTGATTTCAGATCCGATGTAAAACGGGCTTCTCAGATTCTGGTAGAAGGTCTTGACCGCGAAGGTAAACCCCTGCGAATTGAAGCCGAAGGACTGCTGGCAGTGGTACTGCAACATGAGATCGACCACTTAAACGGAACCCTGTTTATAGACCGTATAAGTTCCTTAAAACGGCAGATGTATAAAAGACGTATTCAAAAAAGTTTAAAGATCAAATGAAGAGCGGTATTAAAATCATTTTTATGGGAACCCCGGACTTTGCCGTACCTGCCTTGCAAGCCCTGCACAAAAACAACAATAACATAGCTCTGGTAATAACCCCGCCCGACCGGCCCAAAGGAAGGGGGCGTAAGGTCACTCCGCCGCCGGTTAAAACCGTGGCTTTGAAATTAGGCTATGATGTTGTTCAACCTGTGTCCCTCAAAACCGGTGAGTTTGAAAATCTTATGAAAAGACAAAAACCGGATATGATCATTGTAGTGGCATTTGGCCAGATACTTTCTAAAAATATTCTCGAAATACCGAAGCTGGCGACAATAAATGTGCATGCTTCACTTTTGCCGAAATATCGGGGTTCGGCACCGATTCAATGGGCGGTTATAAACGGCGCAAAAGAGACGGGTGTTACTACCATGTTAATGGATGAGGGCATGGATACCGGTGACATTCTTTTGTCATCAAAAACTGAAATCACGCTTAATGACACTGCCGGCAGTCTCCATGACCGTCTGGCAGACCTGGGAGCCGACCTTCTCATCCAAACCCTCAAAACTATTGAAAATAAAGGTTTAAACCCTACCCCTCAGGATCATGCCCGGGCGACCTATGCACCTTTGCTCAAAAAAAATGACGGTCATCTTAACTGGCAAATGCCGGCCGAATCCCTTGATACATTTATACGCGGTATGACCCCCTGGCCCGGCGCATTTACCTTCCACATGGATAAACGTCTTAAAATATTTAAGGCCGGCCCTATCCCCATGGAAGTGGATGAGCTTCCGGGCACTGTAATCAAGGGCTTTCCCGACGAACTGCGCGTTTCCACCGGAAGAGGAGCCCTGTCCATTCTGGAAATTCAGGGAGCATCAGGCAAACGTCTTTTGACAAAAGACTTTCTGCGAGGCTACAATATAGCTCCCGGGGATGTCTTAACCTAATTGAGTTAAAACTCAATGTGTCTGTTGTTTGTTGTCCGTTGTCAGTTGTAAATCTAACTCGGTTTATCCGGCGTTATGATAACGCTTTGGCTAAAGATTTATAAATCAAGAATTTAATTCCTCTAAATTAGCTACGGACAACGGACAACAAACAACGGACATTGAGCGTTTCGCTTGATTAGAGTATTATTCTTTCTTCGTGCCTTGGTGTCTTGGTGCCAATAGAAAAAGTTTTGCCATAAAAATAACAAACTTCATAACTACCCAACTAATACTTTAACAAACAACCTTTAAATGGCGGATGTTGCTCGAAAAACTGCGCTGTTGATTCTGAATATTTTGGACAAAAAACAGCAAACTCTGGATAGTGTGCTGGATGCTGTGCTCGGCAAAGCAACCAGTCTTACAAGCAAGGATCGGAAATTACTTTACGCCCTCGTATACGGCGTTCTGAGGCAGCGGGAACGACTCGATTGGATAATCGGCCATTTTTCTAAAACCCGCCTGGATCGCATCGATCCTACGATTTTGAACATCCTGCGACTGGGGCTTTTCCAGATCGCATACTTAGACCGCATTCCGGTCTCGGCGGCAGTGAACACATCGGTGGAAATGGCCAAGTCTACCGCACCTCTGTGGATAGTACGGTATGTAAACGGCCTTTTGCGTAATGCCGCCAAGGAATATCAGCACGTCCCGTATCCTGATATTGTAAAAAACCCGGTGTCAGCCTTGGCAGTCGAAAAGTCATTTCCGCAATGGCTGATAAAAAGATGGCTGGATCGCTTCGGCCTTGAAGAGACCGCTCGTCTCTGTGATGCCGTCAACACCATTCCGCCTATTACAGTAAGGACCAACACGCTTAAAACCACCAGAACATTTTTAATGGAATCCCTGCAAGGCGTTGCCCAAAAAATAGTGCCCACAGAGTTCTCACCGGATGGTGTCTCCTTCAGTAATCCCAAAACAGCTATACCCGAAATGGACTCCTTTCAAGATGGATTTTTTCAGGTTCAGGATGAGGCCGCCCAGCTTGTCACCCTTTTTTTAAGCCCACAACCTGGAGAAACAGTATTAGACGCCTGTGCCGGTCTGGGAGGAAAAACCGGCCATATTGCCCAAGTGATGAAAAATAGCGGCAGACTTATCGCCCTGGACAATGATGAGCAAAAACTTTCACAGCTGATGCACGCGATGAATCGATCTGGGATCTTGATTGCAACTACCCGTGTTCATGACCTGCATAACCCCTTAATCCCAAAACATTCCGGAATGTTTGATCGTATCCTGCTGGATGCACCATGTTCAGGCTTGGGCGTCTTGCGCAGGAATCCTGATGCTAAATGGATAATTGAAAAACAAAATCTGGCGTACTACCATGAAAGACAGGCACGTTTTCTGGATAATCTGGCTAACCTTGTCAAACCTTCCGGCGTTATGGTTTATGCTGTTTGCAGCACGGAACCCGAGGAAAATGAAGCGGTGATAAAAGGCTTTTTGAATAAACGCAAAGAATTTGCTATAGAAAACAAACCGACAGGCCTGACGTTTAAGACCCGTTCCCTTGTCGATCAAAATGGATATCTTAAAACATCTCCTCATATTAATAACATGGACGGTTTTTTTGCGGCGCGTTTAAAGCGAATAAAATGATCGGACGCATAATAAAAATAGCTGCTTTATTTATTTCATTCGTTCTGGTGGTTGGGCTAAGTGCCTACTTTGCTCTAACTCTGATCATAAAAAGCGAAGATACCGTCGTTGTCCCGGACCTTGTTGGAAAAAATGTGGTTTACGTTCTTGAATTCTTAACTGACCTGGGCTTAAATACCAAAGTTAAGGGATCCGATTACAGCACTGATGTGCCCAAAAACCACGTTATTTTTCAGGAACCGGAGCCGGGCGCGGAGATAAAAAAAGGGCGTGATGTCAGGATAATACTGTCAAAAGGAGCCAAAACTATTTTGGTTCCTAATCTTAGAGGGCTCTCAGTGCAGCAATCGCGGATCAACCTGGAAGAAAACGGTTTGTGCCAGGGAGAAATATCGAGAACTTACAGCAAAAGCATCAAAACGGATGGAATTATTGCCCAGGATCCATCCGCGGGAACCGTTATCACACGGGGGGGATGTATCAATCTCCTTGTAAGCATGGGGATGAGGCCTCAAGCCTATATGATGCCTGATCTATTAGGACTCTCTTTGGATAACGCCATCCCTTTGATTGAAAGAAGTGATCTGGTGCTGGAAGATATAAGCTCGATTTTTGATGAAGACAAACCCCAAAATACCATTGTTCGACAGGAGCCTCCGGCCGGCCATCGTGTGCTTGCCGGAGACGTAATCACTCTGGTCATAAACAAAAAATCAGTTGAAAAAGGCCCCACCCATTTTTCCGGCTCATATGGGGTCAACCTGTTCAGGTACCGGCTTAAAAACGGATTTTTGAAAAGACATATCCGGGTTCGGTTAAACAGCTTCGGCCTATCACACGATATCTTTGATGATTTAATGAAACCGGGAGAAGAAGTCTGGTTGCTTGTTCCAAAGAATGTAAATGCAACCGTCATGCTGTATGGAGATAACAAACTGATCAAAACAGAAGTTTTTGACACATGGTAGAGTAGCCGGGTTTTGGTAATGTCCGTTGATAGTTGTCAGTTGTTCGTCGCAAAGGATGAAAAAGGCTGCCAATTCAATTAGTTATGGGCGAATCTTTTGCAACTTCATGCTTGGCCTAAGTGTTTGTAAATACAAATACTACTGA
>JACNIG010000300.1 GCA_014383215.1 Candidatus Desulfatibia vada
GATTCCGCATAGATTTCAATCGGATGTCTAATCGCAATAGATTCATTTGACTTGGAAAGCGTATCAGCGATCTGCAGCATGCAGGCCGGACACCCGGTGGCCACCTGTGAACATGCGGATGCTTTGATATGATCAAATTTGCGTTGGCCGATACCGGAAGACAGTTCATAGTATTGCAGATTAAAACTTCCACCAAGGCCACAGCACCAGTCCGACTCGGTCATTTCTTTCAAGCGATATCCCGGGTTGGCACGAATGAGTTGTCTGGGTTCCTCCATTACCCCGAGGGATTTTTTGAGATGACACGGGTCGTGATAGGTTACGTCAATGACACCTGCTTGATGCTCTAATTCACCTTTTTCAAGACCGATTTTTGTAGCAAGAAACTGATTGATATCCATAGTTTTTTCCGCAATTTGATCTACACCGGCTTTGATGTCGCCGGAATCATCCGTAACCATCAGGGGCCATATTTTGCGGATTGTTGTGGTGCAAGTTGCACAGGCCGTAACAAGATAGTCAAAGTCGTGTGATCGAAATTTTTCCAGATTGTGGCGCACCAGCCGGTTAAATGTAATTGTATCGCCTGAAGAAATGGCCGGTATGCCGCAACATCCCTGGTTTGCAGGCATATAAATCCCGACACCGCTATAATTTAAAACATCGACGACAGACTGGGCCACGCGCGGAAAAATTTTGTCGATAAGGCACCCGACATAAAAGGCCGCCTTGATCCCGGAGCGACCCGGGTCGGAATTTAAAGACGGCAGCATGCCATGAAACGGCACCGGTGCCAGCGGCATGAAATGTCTTTTCTTCAATAATGGTGATACAAATCTGGCACAGGAAGTGCCGATAAGTTCATTTGCCGGCTGGGTGAAAATTTTTTGGAATTTTGAACCCCACTCGGCCATACGGTCAAAAAATTCCGGACGGGACAACATCCCTCTTAAAATCAATCTTTTTGCCGGCGGCAGTCCCATATAGCCGGTGAGAATGGCGCGGGCTTTTATGAAAATTTCAAGGGCGTTAACACCACTGGGACAATTGGCGCCGCATGATCCGCACAACAGGCACTTATTAAGACGTGTGTACACCCCTTCAGGATCTTTGAACATTTCCTTCATCAGACCGTCTAAAATGGCCAGTTTGCCCCGGGCTACATCGGATTCACGGCCTGTTTGGGCAAAGAGCGGACAGACCGCCTGGCACATCCCGCACCGCATACAGACCACCAACTGATTTTCCAGTTCCCTCATCAGCGTCGCCAGTGCTTTCATTTTGGACATTTAAATCCTCCGGATTTTGTCATTGTCCAATTATTTTGCCTGGATTCAAGATGTTATTTGGATCCAGGGCAGCTTTGATCCGCCGGCTGTACACGATAGTCGCCTTGCCGGTCTCATGTTCTAAATAATGGGATTTGGCGGTGCCGATGCCGTGCTCGCCGGAGAGGGTTCCCCCCAAAGCGAGGGCCTTTTCAAAAATAGCATCAATGGCAGACTCCACCCGCTGCCATTCGGCTTTATCGCGGCGGTCCGTAAGAATCGTCGGGTGCAGATTCCCGTCTCCGGCATGGCCGAAAGTGCCGATTAATATATCAAACTTCCGGCTGATATTCTGCATGGCCCGCACCATATCGGGTATTTTGCTTCTGGGAACGGTGGCATCTTCCAGAACCACGGTCGGCTTTAACTTGGCAAGCGCTGAAAGCGCACTGCGTCGGGCCTCCCATACTTTGTCTCTTTCGGTCGCATCCTTTGCCACGCGGATGGAAGTCGCCCCCATTCTACGGCACAAAGATTCAACTTTGGCCGCGTCTTCTTCCACCTGGGCCGGATGGCCGTCGACTTCTATCAGCAGCAAGGCGGCCGCATCCACCGGCAGCCCGGCCCGGCTGAAATCTTCCACGGCGCGGATGGTAAAGTTGTCCAAAAATTCCAGTGTTGCCGGGACAATCCGATTGGCGATAATCGCTGCGACGGTTTCGGAAGCTTTATCGATATGGTCGAACACGGCAAACATGGCTTTTTGACTGGCCGGAGGTGGAATCAGTTTTAAGGTGATTTCATTGAATACCCCCAGAGTTCCTTCAGAACCGACCAGCAGTCCGGCCAGATTGTAACCGGTGGCGCATTTTACGGTTTTAGAGCCTGTGATAACCGGTTCACCGTTTACATCAAAAAATTCCAGCTTCATTACGTAGTCACGCGTGACTCCATATTTAAGGCCGCGCAAGCCCCCGGCATTTTCGGCCACATTCCCGCCAATGGTGGAAACAGCCTGGCTTCCGGGATCAGGAGGATAAAAAAGACCCTGGGCCTCAACGGATGCAGCAAGTTGTGCCGTTACCACCCCCGGCTGTACAACTGCGTACATATCTTGCGGGTTGATTTCCAGGATTTTATTGAGGGCGTTGGTCAAAACCACCACACCTTCAGGCGAAGGAATGGTTCCGCCGCTCAAATTGGTACCGGCGCCCCGCACGGTGAGCGGCAGCCTGTTTTCATTGCACAATCGTACAACCTGACTTAAGGCCTTGCCGCTGACAGGACGCAGGGCGATTGCCGGCACAACCGGCTCCAGAACAGCGGCATCATAAGAATAGGTTACCAGGTCCGCCATGTCTGTGAGGACATTTTCATGCCCCAGTACAACTCGAAATTCTTTAAGCAGGGCAGGGCTTATCATGATGTTTCCTCATTTAAATTGATGGTTTCGTATTTGCAAAAACTATCTAACAGTTAATCACTTATCAAGCAACTTCTCAATTAAGGTTGTAGTTTCCCGACGATACATTACTATTCGTGTTGACAGCAATAAATTCAACATTATAGCATTGGTGTGGCTGTTGTTCCTCAAGCTTCACATCCATAAACTTATAATAATTAATTGATAATACAAGGAAAATCAATGCGGAACCCAGACCTAATACAACAAATGAGAGAACGAGCTGAGGCTGTTCAGGCGATTGTATCTATAATTGGAACTATTAAAGAAGCCTGTCAGTACGCCGTGGCTATAACTAAAAAACAGGGAGGTCGGAATGTTGTTACCGCGGGATTAAAAACCAAAGAGCAGGACTATTTGAAAAACGAGTGCGAATCATCCGGGCTTAGGCTGCTGGAATTTCCCTTAAGGCCGCATGCCAACGAAATCCACACATCACTGACCATTGTTGACGGGGGCGTCGCTGAAACCGGAACTCTGGTTCTGGATTCTACATCAGAGGATGTTCGCATTGCTACAATGCTTGCAGAAACCCATGTAGCTGTATTACCCGCTTTGAAAATAAAACCGGACACCACGGCCTTTGAGAACGAACTGAATGCCGTGCTGAAGGCGGATGTTCCATCATACACCGCGTTTATTACAGGTGCCAGTAGAACGGCGGACATCGAAAGGGTTCTGGCCATCGGTGTTCACGGTCCCCAGGAACTGCATATTCTTATCATGGAGGAGAACAAAGCATGATCAAAACAGCCCAGAATATGAAGTCATATAAAAAACAGCTCAAAGAGGCCCTGGCGGACAAATTTCTTAGATCTGCTTTAGACAATTTCAATACGGCCTACAGGGAAAACCGCCCTGCAGTCTATGAAGGTGTAGATTTCGAGGGACTAAAAAATGAAATTGCTGCGGGCAAAGATAGCGCATTGCCTCATTTTATTGAAATGTTTGAAGAATTTAAAGCCAAGGCCGAAGCTGCCGGCGCTAAGGTGCATACGGCCAAGGATGCCCGGGAAGCCAACAAGATTATTGCGGCCATTGCAAAAGAGAACCGTGTAAAAAAAATCATCAAAGCAAAATCCATGACAGCCGAGGAGATCTTTCTTAACGATCATCTGGAAAAGAAAGGTTTTACTGTAACGGAAACCGATTTGGGGGAATGGATCATCCAACTGCGGGGCGAGGGACCGTCCCATATGGTGATGCCGGCCATTCACCTTTCCCGCTACCAGGTGGGCGATCTGTTTGCCGAGGTAACCAGGGAAAAACAAGAGTCTGAAAATATTGATAAACTGGTGAAAGTTGCACGGAAACAGCTAAGGCCGGCCTATCTGGAGGCGGATATGGGGATCAGCGGGGCCAATTTTGCCATTGCTGAGTCCGGGGCCTTAGGACTTGTTACCAATGAAGGCAACATGCGCCTGGTCACCACACTGCCCAGAGTGCATGTGGCTTTGGTCGGTTATGACAAGTTGATCCCCGATTTGAAATCAATGTTTCGAATTATAAAAGTCCTTCCCAGAAACGCTACCGGCCAGGCAATCACTTCTTATGTTACCTGGATCAAAGGCGCAGTGGAATGCGCTTCCTCTCCCGGGAGCCGCAAGGAAATGCATATTGTTTTTTTAGACAACGGGCGTCTTGCACTTGCTAAAGATCCAGTATTTTCAGAGTCTTTAAGATGTATCCGCTGCGGAGCCTGCGCCAATGTCTGTCCGATTTACAGCAAAGTGGGGGGGCACAAGTACGGCCATGTCTACATCGGTGCCATCGGCTTGATTCTGACGCTCTTTTACCATGGCAGGGAGAATGGCAGGGCCATCGTACGCAACTGCATCAACTGCCAGGCCTGCAAGGAGGTATGCCCGGTAGACATAGACCTTCCGCATCTGATTAAAAAGACTCATCGAGTGATATTGCATCAGGAAGGAAAAAAACCGGTTAAAAATTTCCTTCTCTCGACAGTTTTGAAAAATCGAAAATTGTTTCATTTTATTCTGCGCAAGGCCTATCTTGCTCAAAAGCCGCTGGCCGGAAAAGAGCCGATGATCCGTCATTTGCCGCATTTTTTTGGAAAAGAGCATAGATTTCGAAGTGTTCCGGTCATCTCAAAAATTCCGTTTAGAGATCAATGGCAGCAAATACGCCCACAGGTCGTTGAGCCGAAATACACTATTGCTCTTTTCGTTGGATGTGCCATTGATTTCATTTATCCCGAACAAGCCCGGGCACTGCTTAAATTGCTTAAGGGCCGTGGGGTTCAGGTGGAATTTCCCATGGATCAAAGCTGCTGCGGTTTGCCCTTGCTGGCGGCGGCAGAGGAAGAAACAGCCAAAGATGTGGCCCTTCAGAATCTGAGGGCCATGCACGCCGGGAGTTACGATTACATCCTTACCCTGTGTGCTTCCTGCGGTTCGCATTTGAAGCACAATTACCTTAAAATGTTTAAGTCGGATCCTGATGCCCCGGAAAATCTGAAGCAGTTCACCGATAAAATTATTGATTTCAGTTCTTTTATGGCAAATGTGCTGAATATCTCTGCCAAAGAGTTCAAAGCAGCCCCTCAAAAAATAGCCTATCACTCCCCCTGTCATCTTTGCAGGGGGCTGCAGGTCACCGAGGAACCGCGCAGACTAATCGAAATTGCAGGCTATGAGTATGTGCCGTCTAAAGACGAAGATGTCTGCTGTGGATTCGGAGGCTCTTATTCAGTTGATTTTCCTGAAATATCCGCAGAAATTCTCAAGAAGAAGCTGGACAATGTACAAGATTCGGATGCCCGGTTGCTGGTAACAGACTGTCCGGGCTGTGTAATTCAACTTCGCGGCGGGATGGACAAACGCAAGGCCAAGATACAGGTCAAGCATATTGCTGAAGTTCTTGCCGATGTTTCTACATAACCTTGTCTATCAGCCAGTACAGCGCCATTCCCACAACAACAGTGCCGCCCAAGGATTTTGTTCTCAGGGCAAAAATAAACGTGGGCACGGCTACCAAAAGTTCCGGCTGCCAGAGTTCCATGTACCTGGGATCACCGGTTGTAACCAATTCCGGCAAAAGGAGTGCGCTGAGGATAGCTGCCGGGATTAGATCAAGCCATTCGACAAACCACGCTGGGAGTTCACGTCTGGACAGAAAAAAAAGCGGCACCCAGCGAGGCAGGTAGGTAACAAGTCCCATTCCAACAATTAACAATAAATATTCAGGCTGGATCATAATTTGCCCCATTTCCTTATGCCGAGGCCCAATGTTGCGGCAAGTATCGATGCAATAACGATATATGAATTGCCGGGAATCACCAGTGATAGGGCCACTGCCAAGGCGCCTGCGATGACGGCAGTGATCACATACAGGCGACCTTTGAGCTGAAAAATTAAAAGGCAGATGAACATGGCGATGAGGGCATAGTCGATACCGAAAGCACCGGCAGGAATGAAACGGCCGCTGAATCCACCGATGATGGTACTTGCAATCCATGTGATATTAGCGGCATGATTAACGACCAGCGCCCGATTCAGGTCCCAGGCGTTCTTGCTGAATCTGGCATGATTCACGGCAAAGCTTTCGTCGGTAACCCCGTAAGCAAATAGTGTGATTTTTTTCCTTGTTGCTTTGGTAACAAAGACCGCCAGGGAGGAACTCATCAACAGGTGCCTCAGATTGACTGCAAATGTCGTCAGAATAATAGCAGCTGCCGACGCTCCGGCTGAAAGCATCGATACGGCAATAAACTGGGAGCTTCCGGCAAACACTAAAATAGACATCAGTGCGATTTCAAGAGAGTTCAACCCGGCTTTCTGGGCCAGTACGCCAAAAGCAAGCCCAATGGGAACATAACCAAGGCAGATGGGCCATGCCGCCCCCAAGCCCTGATGAATTGCGTTTTTGATATTATTGTTTCCGGTTTTAGAAGCGCTATTTATCATCATCTTAGCAAAATAGATGTACTTTTAGGAAAATTGGTAATGTCAGTTGATAGTTGTCAGTTGTCCTTCGCATAGGATGAAAAAGGCTGTTAGTTAAACTATATAATATGTGAACGAGTCTTTTACAGGTTTCTGCTTGACCTAAGTATTTGTAAATACAATTATTGATGACCAATGGCCACTGACAACGGACTGCGGACACTACCGGAAAATTTAAAAAAAAATCGCTGGTTCAGGATTACTGCCAGCTAAAAGCAATCACACCAAAACCAACGAATCAAAGCAACGATACAACAAATGTAAAAGCCCTGCAACCCCTCAATAAGCATTTTGATGTTATCCTCGATTAATTAAATCTCGACCGCTTTTCTTGACAAATTTATTTTAACAATTACTTTTAGTGGCTTGTTTGTATATCGGTGAATATAAAACCCCTCATCTGGCTGATATTTTTCCAAATGAGGATTTTTTTATTGAACTAAGTCATTCAGTTCAACTATAATCAAAGAGATCTCAATAGAACCAACGCCTGAATTTATTATGAAAAAATACACACAGAAAGTCAGAAACATTGGAATAAGCGCCCATATTGACTCGGGCAAAACAACGCTTACCGAGAGAATACTGTTTTTCACCAAGCGCATCCATACCATCCATGATGTTAAGGGCAAAGATGGTGTCGGCGCCACCATGGATTCCATGGAACTTGAAAAAGAGCGTGGTATCACGATTGCTTCAGCGGCTACCTATTGCGAATGGCTGGAACACGAAATCAATATTATCGATACTCCCGGTCATGTCGATTTTACCATCGAGGTTGAAAGATCTTTGCGGGTACTTGACGGGGCCATTCTTGTTTTATGCGCCGTCGGCGGTGTTCAGTCCCAATCTATTACCGTTGACCAGCAGATGAGAAGATACAAAATTCCCTTTGTAGCTTTTGTCAACAAATGTGATCGCAGCGGAGCAAACCCTTTTCGAATTGCCGACCAGATCAAAGAAAAATTGGGGCACAACGCCGTGGCTATGCAGATGCCCATAGGACTTGAAGTCGATTTTAAAGGCGTCGTCGACCTTGTAACCATGCAAGCGCTTTACTTTGACGGCGACAATGGAGAATACGTCCGCACAGAGGAAATACCTGATCATTTATTGGTTGAAGCCGAAAGGCGCCGCGAAGAAATGATTGATGCAGCGTCCATGTTTTCGGATGAACTGACGGAAGCTATCCTTGAAGAACAGGAAGTTTCTGAAGATATGATTATTGCTGCCGTTCGCAAAGGAACGCTGGCGCGTGAGATGATACCGGTTTTTATGGGATCAGCCTATAAAAACAAAGGCATTCAGCCGCTGCTTGATGCTGTTGTAGATCTGATGCCCTGTCCCTCTGATGTGCAAAACGAAGCTATCGAAATCGATAATGGGGAAAGAACGGTCGTATTATCCAGTGACCCTGATGCTCCTCTTGTTGCCCTTGCCTTTAAGTTAGAAGACGGTCAGTACGGCCAACTTACTTATCTTAGGGTATATCAAGGCTCCCTTTGTAAGGGTGATGCGATTGTTAATGTTCGAAATAGAAAAAAAATCCGGGTTGGCAGACTGGCCCGCATGCACGCCGACCAGATGGAAGATATCGAAACTATTCCGGCGGGATATATCGGTGCTCTGTTCGGTATCGAATGCTCTTCAGGCGATACTTTTGTCTCCCGCGGCATCAACCTTTCCATGACATCCATGTTTGTGCCTGAACCGGTCATCTCCCTTGCCATTACACCCAAAGATAACAAATCTCAGCTTAATATGTCCAAAGCCTTAGGCCGTTTCAGCAAGGAAGACCCCACCTTCAAGACCTATGTCGACGACGAGACCCTTGAAACGATTATCGAAGGCATGGGTGAATTGCACCTTGAAATTTATGTAGAACGGATGCACCGTGAATACCATGCTGAAGTAACAACCGGCAAACCTCGCGTTGCTTACAGGGAAGCAATAACTTGCAGGGCTGAGTTCAATTATACCCATAAGAAGCAAACCGGCGGCGCCGGTCAGTTCGGCCGGGTGGCCGGCTACATGGAACCGGTTGCCAATACCGATTTTGTTTTTGAGAACAAGGTTGTCGGCGGCAGGATACCGACCCAGTTCATTGCCGCTTGTGAAAAGGGTTTCAAAAGTTCCATGGCCAAAGGGCCTAAAATGGAATTCCCCATTACCGGCATCAAGGTGGTTCTTAACGACGGTGCCTCACATGCCGTTGATTCATCTGAGATGGCATTCCAGGCCGCAGCCCGGGGAGCTTTTCTTGAGAGTTATAAAAAAGCCAAACCGGTCATTCTTGAACCGATCATGAAGGTCGCCGTTGAGACACCAACCGAATTTTTGGGGGCTGCCATGGGACTATTGAACCAGCGTCGCGGAATTATTGTCGGCTCACAGGAAGAAGGCCCCCAGTGTGTCGTCGA
>JACNIG010000111.1 GCA_014383215.1 Candidatus Desulfatibia vada
TATGACCAATCGTGCCCACATTAACATGCGGCTTGGTCCTCTCAAACTTTGCCTTGGCCATCTTCCTCCTCCCTTGAAAGCAGATTAGCGATAAATACACTCTATTTCCAGTTATAAAATCGCTTCACGATTTTATAATCAAATTACCACCGATAATGGGCAAACGCCTTGTTGGCTTCGGCCATTTTATGGGTGTCTTCCTTCTTTTTGACAGATGCCCCTCTTTTGTTGGCGGCATCCATAAGCTCTCCGGCCAGTTTGTTGGCCATACTTTTTTCCGACCTTTTACGCGCAAGGCCGATAATCCACCTTATGCCCAGTGCCGTTCGCCTTGACGGCCGAATTTCTGTGGGGATCTGGTATGTTGAACCACCGACACGACGCGACTTTACCTCAATCATCGGTTTTGCATTTTCGAGAGCTTTTTCAAAAACTTTGAGCGGAGATTCATTTGTTTTTTTCTCGATAATATCAAATGAATCGTAAAGGATTGACTCGGCCAGGCTCTTCTTGCCGTCCCGCATGATTGTCTTAATAAATCTTGATACCAACTTGCTGTTATATTTGGAATCAGGAATAACCGTCCGCTCAGGAACTTCTCTTCTTCTAGGCATATGCTACACCACTTTTGCTATGGGTTACTTGAGAAACCATTGAAAATCCCTGTCCCGCCGCAAAGGAACAGGGATCTGCTCTAATTACGATCTTGTCAGTTTTATTTTGCCTGCCGGTCTTCAGTCAGTCTGAACACCTCTACTTGGGCTTCTTCGAGCCGTATTTTGACCGGCCTTGTCTACGATCCTCGACTCCAAGGGTATCAAGAGTCCCTCGCACAATATGATACCTGACACCGGGCAGGTCCTTTACTCTTCCACCACGAACCAGAACAACCGAATGCTCCTGAAGATTATGCCCTACGCCAGGTATATATGCTGTAACCTCTACACCTGTTGTCAGCCGCACCCTCGCAACTTTACGCAGTGCGGAATTGGGCTTTTTGGGTGTTGAAGTATACACGCGCGTACACACCCCTCTCTTTTGAGGAGACTGCTTGAGTGCCGGTGTATTGGTTTTCTTCTTTATCCGTTTCCGGCCCTTTCTTACTAACTGGTTAATGGTCGGCATCTTATCCCCTTCTTAAATGGACGCTAACTAAAGATTTATTACAAATCTCTTATATTGGCAAAGTCGTTATAGTAAAACAAAGAGCGGTTTATTGTCAAGAGTTTTATATGAAATCTAATACATATTTTTAAAATTTTATAAGGGCGTATTCGCCCGGTTTTTGTTGTTTCGCATTTCGTGTGTTGCTTTTAATATATGTGATATATCAATCTGTTAGAGCGCCAAACACTAAGCACCGGCCGGCTTCGCCAAAGTAGCTTGCTACGACTGTTGCATTAACTGCAACAGTTAACTCAGCTCGGCTCAATCTCCACATCCCGATATGCGGCCAAACCGGTTCCCGCAGGAATGATTCTGCCCATTATGACGTTCTCCTTCAGGCCCTGGAGATAATCTTCTTTACCGGCGATACTCGCATCGGTAAGAACCTTGGTCGTCTCCTGGAATGAAGCCGCCGAAATAAAGCTGTCAGTGGATAGCGATGCTTTGGTAATCCCAAGAATAAGAGGTTCGGCAACAGCAGGCTTCTTTCCTTTTTCAATCAAATCCCTGTTGGCTTCCTCAAATCTAACTCTGTCAACCTGTTCTTCCGCAATAAAATTCGTATCTCCGGAATCCATAACTTTCACTCGCCGCATCATTTGCCGAACGATAACTTCGATGTGTTTGTCGTTTATGCGGACACCCTGCAGGCGATATACCTCCTGAACCTCATCGACAAGATAGCGAGCCAGTGCGATTTCACCTTTGATATTCAATATGTCCTGGGGAACCGCCGCTCCGGCGATAAGCGGTTCACCCGCCCGGATGTAATCACCCTCATAAACGTTGATATGTTTGCCACGAGGAATCAAATATTCCTTCTTTTCACCGACATCTATAGGTGTTACGGTGACTTTTTGTTTTCCTTTCTTGGTAGCTTTTGCAATCGAAACATATCCGTCGATCTGACTTAAGACGGCGGTTTCTTTGGGCTTGCGGACCTCAAAAAGCTCGGCCACCCTTGGGAGCCCCCCGGTAATATCCTTGGTTTTGGTCGTTGCCCTGGGCAGCTTGGCAATAACGTAACCAGCCTTAACTTCATCTTGTTCTTCAACCAGTAAAATTGCATCGATAGGCAGCAAATAACGCGCCCTTCCCGACGACCCCGGCAATTTGGCCGTCTTGCCGTCTTTGTCCTTGATGGAAATCCTCGGACGTTCCTCGCCGCTTTTGGATTCAGCGATCATACGGCTCGATTTTCCCGTCACAGGATCAACCTTCTCATGCATGGTTTTGCCGGCTGTGATATCTCCAAATTTAACGGTTCCACCAACTTCCGTTATTATCGGAGTTGTAAACGGATCCCATGTTGCCAGAAGATCACCGGTCTTAACTTTATTACCTTCTTTTACCACAATATGGGCACCGTAAATAACAGGAAATCGTTCCCGTTCCCTGTCGGCATCCCCGATGATGGCTAACTCACCACCTCGCCGGCTCATCACCACAAATTCGTTTTTACTTTTTTTGACCACATTGAGATCAACGTACTTTAGCGTGCCGTCCACTCGCGCCCTGATATCGGCCTGTTCTACTCTTCGACTGGCCGTCCCGCCGATGTGAAAAGTACGCATGGTCAACTGGGTTCCGGGCTCCCCGATGGATTGGGCCGCCAGTATTCCAACAGCCTGTCCGATTTCAACCATGCTGCCATGGGAAAGATCCCGGCCATAGCATTTTGCACAAACGCCGCTTTTGGTCTTGCATGTCAGAACCGACCGGATCTTTGCACTGGTTATACCCGCATCTTCAATCAAGTGCACGGCATCTTCGTCCAGAATTTCTCCGGCCTTGCCAATCACCTCGTCGGTAAACGGGTCAGTAATATCCTCGACAGACACACGCCCCAAAATACGTTCGCCAAGGCGCTGAACGACTTCACCGCCCTCCATCAGGGATTCCACCTCAACCCCGAACATTGTTTCACAGTCTTTGTCCAAAACAATGCAGTCCTGGGCAACATCTGCAAGGCGTCGGGTGAGGTACCCTGAATTCGCCGTTTTCAGTGCAGTATCTGCAAGTCCCTTTCTAGCACCATGCGTCGAAATAAAGTACTGCAGCACGGAAAGACCCTCCCTGAAATTTGCACTAATCGGCGTTTCGATGATTTCGCCTGATGGCTTGGCCATCAGACCGCGCATACCGGCGAGCTGCCGCATCTGATCTTTGCTGCCTCTGGCACCGGAATCCGCCATCATGTAAATGGGGTTTAAGCTTTTCTGGATGGCAGGGCTGCCCTCCTGGTCGATCTCCGAGCCCTTGCGCATGGCATCCATCATCTCGTTGGCAACCTCATCGGTTGCTTTTGCCCAAATATCCACAACTTTATTATATTTCTCACCCTGCGTGATAAGCCCTTCGGTATACTGTCGGCCGATCTTTTCAACCTCCTTTTCCGCTTTTTCCAGAATATCCCATTTGGCTGCAGGGATGATCATGTCGTCAATGGAAATGGAGATGCCGCCTTCAGTGGAATATTTATAACCGACATCCTTCAACCGGTCGGAAAGGATAACCGTCGCTTTGGGGCCCAGGTTTCTATAGGCGTAATCCACGAGTTCTCGAAGTGTCTTTTTATCCTTAACATTGTTCACCATAGCGAAAGGAATTTCGGGCCGCTTCTTTACGACCTGAAAAATATGATAGGCCTCATCTGCAAAAATTACGCCGCTGGCCTGATCTTCTTCAAGAGCGAAAACCGCATCGGTATCTTCATCAGTAGCATTAAATATCCGTTTGAATTCTTCGTTCCTCAAAAGCCCCAGCATCCCGTCATGATCTTTACCGGAAGCCTGGGAATATTTTCTCACCATATCTTTAAATTCTGCTCCCTTTTGGACCTTTGCAAACACGGTGCGGGCTTCGTCTTCATCCGCAAGCATAATATGGCAAAGCATTATGATATTGCCCTTGGGTATGATCTCCCACAGAAGAATCCGGCCGACGGTCGTATCGTACCGTTTGCCGTTCAAGCGAACGACTATTTGAGCATGCAGATCGGCTTTCCCGTCGTCATAGGCACAACGAACCTCATCGGCATTAGCAAAAATCTTGCCTTCTCCCATGCAGCCGGCAACTCCCCTGGTCATATAATAAATCCCAAGAACGATATCCTGACTCGGCACAATAATCGGACTACCGTTGGCCGGCGAAAGGATATTATTGCTCGACAGCATCAGTACCCGGGCTTCAATTTGTGCTTCTACCGAAAGGGGGATATGGACCGCCATCTGATCACCGTCAAAGTCGGCATTAAATGCCGTACAGACAAGCGGATGAAGCTGCAGAGCCTTGCCTTCAATCAGAATCGGCTCAAATGCCTGAACACCCAGGCGGTGCAGGGTGGGAGCGCGGTTTAACAGTACCGGATATTCTTTGACGACTTCATCCAATGTGTCCCATACTTCCGGGATCTCCCGCTCCACCATTTTCTTGGCGCTTTTTACGGTGGAAACAAGCCCCTTTTGTTCAAGGCGATAATAAACAAACGGCTTGAACATCTCCAAAGCCATCTTCTTGGGCAGACCGCATTGATGGAGTCTGAGGTTCGGCCCTACGGTGATAACGGTTCGGCCTGAATAATCAACCCTTTTGCCTAAAAGATTCTGCCTAAAACGCCCTTGCTTGCCTTTGAGTGTATCACTTAAAGACTTGAGCGGTCGTTTGTTTGTTCCCGTAATAACTCTACCGTGCCGGCCGTTATCAAAGAGAACGTCTACCGATTCCTGGAGCATTCTTTTTTCATTACGAACAATAATGTCAGGCGCTTTCAGGTCGATAAGGCGTTTAAGGCGATTATTACGATTAATGACCCGGCGATAAAGGTCATTAAGATCCGATGTGGCGAATCTTCCCCCTTCAAGGGGAACCAGCGGACGCAGGTCCGGAGGCAGAACCGGAATGACATTCATTATCATCCAGGCCGGATCGATTCCACTACGCCTGAAGGCATCGACGATTTTTAGCCGTTTGGCCAGTTTTTGACGCTTGGCAACTGAACCGGTGGCATTAATGTCGACTCTCAGCTGTTCGTGTACGGCATCAAGATCAATCATTGCCAGCATTTGCTTGACTGCCTCTGCTCCAATGCCGACCTCGAACTTTGATCCCCAGGTTTCTAATGCTTCTCGATATTTATTATCTGTCAAAAGTTGATTGCGGCTTAAATCAGTATCTTTAGGATCAATGACTACATGACAGTCAAAGTAAAGAATCTTTTCAATGCTTTTGAGCGTCATGTCCAGCAAATTGCCGATTTTACTTGGAAGGCTTTTCAGGTACCAGATATGGGCACAAGGGGTGGCGAGCTCTATATGCGCCATGCGCTCCCTTCTTACCTTGGATTGAATGACCTCTACGCCACATTTTTCGCAAATGACCCCTCTGTGTTTCATCCGCTTGTATTTGCCGCAGTTGCATTCATAGTCTTTGGTAGGGCCGAAAATCTTGGCACAGAACAGACCGTCACGTTCAGGCTTAAAGGTTCGATAATTGATTGTCTCCGGCTTTTTAATCTCTCCATGAGACCATTTCAGGATTTGCTCCGGTGATGCCAGGGCAATGCGAACGCCTGAATAACGTCTTGGATCAGTCGGCTTGGCGAAGAAATCGTATAGAGTGTCCATTTTTGTTCCCTATTTATGGGGTTTAATACCTTGATCGAGTTAAACTTCGATTAGGTGTTATCGGTTATTCGTTACAGATTATTCGTCACCTAACATCAAAGGAAAGCATTACCCTTCAAATAACGAATAACTGTCAGTTGGGTGTTATCTCTCAATGGAAGTAATATTGCTTTAATAGTGATATTTTATATGTGTATTACCCGTCTTCCATAAGAGTCACATCTAAACCCAAACTCTTTAGTTCTTTTGTCAGGACTCTGAAAGACTCGGGCAGGCCTGGTTCCAGAGTATTCTGCCCCTTTACTATCTTTTCATACATGCGGGTTCTTCCGGCCATGTCATCCGACTTTACCGTTAAAAATTCCTGGAGGGCATAGGCCGCACCGTAAGCCTCCATGGCCCAGACCTCCATTTCACCCAGGCGCTGACCGCCAAACTGAGCCTTACCGCCGAGCGGCTGTTGGGTCACCAGTGAATAAGGACCAATAGACCGTGCGTGTATCTTGTCATCAACAAGATGATGGAGTTTCAATACATACATTGTACCAACGGTAATCTTTTCTTTAAAAGGCTCGCCGGTACGTCCGTCATACAGCGTGGTCTGAGCACTCGAATGGAATCCCGCTTCGTCAAGAAGATATTTAATTTCATCCTCCTTGGCGCCGTCAAAAACCGGAGTGGCCATATGAACACCGTCTTTATAATTGTCTGCAAACTTGCCCAGGGAGTTATCGTCAAACTCGTCGATCATCTTTTGAACGGAATTGTCTGAGAATATCCGTTTCATTTTTTCACGCAGTTCTTCAAGTTTCTTTTCTTTAAGCAACCGGTTGATCTGTTTACCAAGTTCTTTGGCGGCACATCCCAGATGAATTTCCAAAACCTGACCAACATTCATTCGTGAAGGTACGCCCAAGGGGTTTAGTACCATATCAACCGGTGTTCCATCTTCAAAATAAGGCAGATCTTCCTGGGGAAGAATTCTGGACACAACGCCCTTGTTGCCGTGACGACCGGCCATCTTGTCGCCCACCGACAATTTCCGTTTCATGGCCACATACACCTTGACCAACTTAATTACGCCAGGGGGCAGATCATCACCTTTAGCAAAGCGGCTGGCCTTTTGCTCATACTCTTGCCGGCAGAGCTCGCTTTGATTCCTGTATTGCTCCAGAATATCGTGGACTTTTTCCGTACTTTTGGGGCTTTTTAATACAATACCCTCTAATTGGGCAACCGGTATCGTAGCCAGCATCTCGGCATCTATCTTGCCCCCCTTTGGAATTAGTACTTTTTTGCCTTTCTTCAAAGATGTATAGCATTTTTTTCCAATCAGCAGTTTCTCAAGCTTATTGCGCACCACATCTTTAATAACGGCAATTTGATCATCTCGATCTTTATCAAAGTTAGAGATCTCCTCTGCTTGGATCAGGCGGGAACGTTCATCTTTTTCGATACCCCGCCTTGAGAACACTTTGGCATCAACAACAATCCCCTGGACACCGGGAGGTACCCGCAGAGAAGTATCTTTAACATCCCCGGCTTTTTCACCAAAGATGGCACGCAGAAGTTTTTCTTCAGGCGAAAGCTGGGTCTCCCCTTTGGGTGTAATTTTCCCTACCAGGATGTCTCCCGATCCGACTTCAGCACCCAGTCTTATAATCCCGCTTTCATCCAGATCTTTTAAAGCTTCCTCACCAACATTCGGAATGTCTCGTGTAATATCTTCTTTTCCGAGCTTGGTATCCCTGGCAACGATATCAAATTCTTCAATGTGTACAGATGTATACACCCCGTCCCGGTGAAGCCTTTCTCCGACTAATATCGAATCTTCAAAGTTATAACCACCCCAGGGCATAAAGGCTACCGTTATGTTCTTGCCCAGGGCAAGCTCCCCCTGTTCTGTTGCCGGTCCATCGGCAATGATTTCACCGGCTTTCACATGCTGCTCCTTGGTAACAATGGAACGCTGATTGAAGCACGTATTCTGATTGCTGCGTATAAATTTAGCGAGGTTGTAAACCGTCACCGGCATTTTGGAGCCGTCACCCTCGCCGTCCGCATCATCATGTTTTATGACGATACGGGAAGCATCCACATCCATCACGGTACCGTCGCTCTTGGCCACGACGGTAACACCTGAGTCTTTGGCCACAACGCCCTCGATACCCGTACCTACCAGAGGTGCCTGATTAACAAGCAATGGAACCGCCTGGCGTTGCATGTTTGACCCCATCAAGGCCCTATTGGCGTCGTCATTTTCCAGAAAAGGGATCAGAGATGCGGATACGCTTACCAACTGGTTGGGAGAGATATCCATCAACTCGATCTCGTCGGATTTGACCATCATGAACTCTCCGGCCACCCGTGATGTAACCACCGGATTGACATATTTCCTGTTTTCATCAACGGGGGCGTTAGCCTGGGCAATAGGGTGCTCCTTTTCTTCAAAGGCACTAAGGAATTTGATTTCATCACAAAGCGTCGCATCTTTAACAACGTTGTAAGGAGTTTCAATAAACCCGTACTCATTCACCCGCGCATACGTGCTTAGGGAGACGATCAGGCCGATGTTGGGTCCTTCCGGTGTTTCGATAGGACAGATGCGACCGTAATGGGAAGGATGCACGTCCCGAACCTCAAATCCGGCTCGTTCACGGGTTAGTCCACCAGGTCCCAGCGCACTCAGACGCCGTTTATGGGTCGTCTCCGAAAGAGGATTTGTCTGATCCATAAACTGGCTGAGCTGGCTGGTACCGAAAAACTCTTTAACTACAGCGGAAACCGGTTTGGGATTAACCAGATCGTGGGGCATCAACGCATCTACTTCTTGAAGGCTCATACGCTCCTTAATCGCCCGCTCCATGCGTACCAGTCCGATACGGTATTGATTCTCAAGAAGTTCACCCACCGCTCTAACCCGCCGGTTCCCTAAATGATCGATGTCGTCAACTGCCCCTTGAGTGTCTTTGAGCTCTACTAGAGTTTTAGCCGCAAGGAGTATGTCTTCTTTGCGTAGAGTTCTTATATCGACCGCAG
>JACNIG010000102.1 GCA_014383215.1 Candidatus Desulfatibia vada
CCTTCCGAAAATGCTGGATGAAAGCGCTGTCAGGATTTGCGGTCTGAACCCCCAATAAAATCGTAACACGATTTTATCGATATCATGAAAAAACACTGCTTTCTTTTGTATATGTTGTTTTTAACGTTTGTTGTTATCGTCCGGTCATCTGTTGCCCAAGATGAGGTTAAAGTCAGATGGGTGATCGACGGGGATACCATTATCTTAGCTGATGGACGGCATGTCCGATACATCGGAATCAATACGCCCGAGATTGAGCATGAACACAAAAAAGCCGAACCTTACGGATATCAGGCCAAAAAGTATAATGAAAAACTAGTCTTTTCAAAAACGGTTCGCCTGCAGTTTGACAAGGAACGGCATGACCATTTTGGAAGGCTGCTTGCCTATGTCTTTTTGCCGGACGGTACATTTATAAATAAAGCAATGATAGCTCAAGGATATGCCTATTTGTTACCTCAAAAGCCGAATATTATGTATGCTAAAATACTATTGCAGACTCAACGGGAGGCAATGTCGGCCAAAAAGGGTATGTGGCGGGAAATAGCGGAGGAAGAGGGCGGTTATTCAGGGAACAGGCGCACTAAACGCTTTCATGCCACTGCATGTCCATTCGGGGAAAAAATCAGTCTGACTAACCGGGTCTCTTTTAAGAGTAAACGGGATGCCTTCTGGGCCGGATTTGCACCCGGTAAGCGATGTTTGGCGGGTAAAATAATCAGAAACCAAAAGTGAGCTAACGTTTGAAGCAGCGTTTCTTTATTGCCACTAAGGCACAAAGGCACGAAGAAAGAATAATGATCTTAACCGTTCAGGGGTTCAGGGTTCATAGGTTCAAGGTTCTTGGATAGGTAGTAAAGGTTAACTAAGAAAAAAGTGACGTTGAACTTCTGAATCCTGAATCTGTTAACCCCTACAAAAGGCAACCCTGAACGTGGAACTCTGAACCGATAAACGCTTACTCATTTTTTATTTTTGTTGATTTCTTCTATAAGTTTTTGTGAAGTTTGAGCAGGAACTTCGTCATAACGTGAGAATTCCATGGTAAATAGACCGCGACCACCCGTCATTGACCTTAAATCCGGTGCATAGGTTAAAAATTCTGACATGGGTACCTGGGCGTTTATGACCTGGTTTTTCCCTTTGCTGTCCATGCCCAGAACACGGCCGCGCCGGCTGTTCAGGTCACCCATGATATCTCCCATGTATTCGTCCGGAGTGGTAATTGAAACATCCATGATAGGTTCCAGTAGAACAGGATTAGCCTCGGCGGCAGCCTTCCTAAAGGCTAAGGACCCGGCAATTTTAAACGCCATTTCAGAAGAATCAACCGCATGATATGATCCGAAATCCAGCGTAGCCCTGAAGTCTATGCACGGGAATCCGACCAGAACCCCTTTCTGGCTGGACTCAATAATTCCTTTTTCAACCGCCGGTATATACTGTCTCGGAATTGCGCCACCGACGATTTTATCGACAAACTCAAAACCTTTGCCACGGGGAAGCGGTTCTAATTGAACCCAGCAGTCACCAAACTGGCCATGACCGCCGGTCTGTTTCTTGTGTTTTCCCTGGACCCTGATTTTCTTTTTTATGGTTTCCTTGTAAGGGATTTTGGGGGTGTTGAGTTGGACCTCAACGTTGAACTTGCGCTTGAGCTTTTCAACGGCAACCTCAATGTGAATCTGCCCTAAGCCGGATAAAAGAATCTGCTTGGTTTCGGCATTGCGCGTCAGTTTTAATGATATATCTTCTTCCATTAATTTTGACAAAGATGTGAATACCTTGTCTTCGTCCTGCTTGGTTTTCGGTTCAACCGCAAATGATATCAGGCTGGGCAGCGGTTCTGCGCATCGGAACCTAACCTTGCGATCGTCGGCGAACAATGAATCGCCGGTGGTGGTTTCCTTTAACTTTGCGACAGCCACAATCGCGCCCGGTCCGGCACTCTTTTCAGGTTTTTGCTCTTTGCCGGCCAGTCTTAATAATTGATTGAAGCGCTCTTTGGCGTCTTTATTAATATTAAAGAAAGTCCCGTCTGCCCCCAAGCTCCCTGACACGACTCTAAAGATAGAAAGACGTCCGGCGAAAGGATCGGCAACCGTTTTAAACACAAACGCGGCAAAAGGCGCATCCGGATCGGGATGACATTCCACTTCATTTTCACCGGCGGCATCGGTCAAGATCCAAGCACCGCGATCAATAGGGGAGGGCATGCAGTTGACTATAAAATCCTGAATGAGATCAATACCAATATTTTTTGTAGCTGATCCGCAAAGAACCGGCACAAATGATCTTGATATTGTGCCTTTTCGTAAAGCACTTTTTATATCGTCATCCGTAAGAGATTCACCTTCAAGATAGCGCTCAAGAAGCTCGTCGTCCGATTCCACAACATTTTCAATCAAAGCCTCCCTTTCTTCTGTAGCCTGATCTTGCAGTTCGGCAGGTATATCAACTTCGGTTGCTTTGCCTTTAGCATCATAAATATAAGCTTTGAAACTGATGAGATCTATAACGCCTTTAAAATCTGCTTCTTTTCCGATTGGAAGTTGAATGATGATCGGCTTGGGATCAAACGTTTCGCCGGCATCTTTAAACGTTTTAAAAAAATCGGACCGCTCTCTGTCAAGTTTATTGATAAAAATGACACACGGCAGATTGAATTCTTCGGCAAATTCCCAGGCCTGCTCAGTCTGAACTTTAACGCTGTCTACGGCGTCTATGACCACAACCGCACCGTCTGCGGCCTGCATACAGCTTTTGGTATCTGAAAAGAAATTCTGATCACCGGGAGTATCAATGAGATTAACCGTGTGGCTTTTCCAAGGAAATTGATGGAATCCACTGCTTAAGCTAATGTTTCGCTTTAACTCTTCAGGCTCAAAGTCCATAACCGTGTTACCGTCTTCAACACGCCCCAGTCTGTTAACAACACCTGTATTAAAAAGCATTACCTCAGCCAGAGAAGTCTTTCCCGACCCTCCATGGGCAACAAATGCAATATTTCTTAAACTTTCGGTTCCTTCAATCATTTAAGCTCCTCTCTGCTAAAATTCCAATTGGGGCGCAGCCCCTAAGTTCACCTTAAATTTAGTTTTTTTTACATGCTAAACCGTAAAAAATCAATATCAATTTTTCATTTAACTAAAATCTGCGTAACTTCTCAATAACCTCAGGGAAGAGGGTTTCAGGGTTTTTCAAAAAAGGTGATATCCTGGTCGTCTGCCATGGCATCTCACGGTGACCAAATATTTATGATTTCTGCCGAAACGTTTTACAACTCCTCGAATAATTTGACAAATCATAAATATTTAGTCACCCTTAAATAGCGTATTTGATATCGCCTTTTTTGAAAAATTCTGAAACCCGACGATTTTCTAAATCCTAACTTATTGAGAAGTTGCAAATTTGCTTATACAGGTTTTAAGTAAATGAAAAATTCCTTGTTTCCTTTGGAACCGGTGATGGGAGATGGGATGACGGATCGGTTCAAGAGGCCGTGTTGTAAGAAATGTTCTGATAGATCATTTATTACTTCAGTATGCTGTGACGAATCACGCACAATCCCACCTTTGCCAACCTTCCCTTTCCCTACTTCAAACTGGGGTTTAATCAAGGCTAAAATCGCCGCGTCTTTCTTGATAAACTTCATAACAGCGGGAACAACTATTTTTAGGGAGATAAAGGAAACATCTATAGTTGCGAGGTCAACCGGTTGGGAAATGGTTTCAGTGGACATGTGACGGATATTTGTGCGTTCGATGGCAACCACACGTGAATCTTGCCGCAGTTTCCATGCCATTTGCCCATAGCCGACGTCCACGGCAAATACACGGCTTGCTCCATACTGCAGCAGACAGTCCGTAAATCCGCCGGTGGATGCGCCCACATCAAGACAGACAAATCCGGTTATATCGATATCAAGTATCTGGAGGGTCTTTTCAAGTTTAAGACCGCCTCGGCTGACATAAGAGAGATCTGATCCTCTCAGAGCGATATGGTCCTCTCTGGAAACCAGGGTGCCGGCCTTATCCGTGATCTTGTTGTTTACCAGAACTTTTCCGGCCATGACCAGGGCACGAGCACGCTGCCGGCTTCTTACCATACCTTTTTCCACCAGGATCAGGTCAAGTCTGATTTTCTTTTTCAGCTGCAATATTTATGAGTTTTTTAGCTGCGTTGACGACAGCCGCTGCATCGATACCGTACTTGGATCTGAGAAAGGTTTGAGAGCCGTGTTCAACAAAAGTATCCGGTATGCCGATACATTCCAGTAGATAACCGGTTATGTATTGCTCACTCAAACATTCCAGAACAGCACTCCCGAATCCGCCATGCCGCACATTCTCTTCTACTGTTATAATGCGCGGTATATCGCGAGCCAGGGAACCGATCAGGTCAGCGTCAAGAGGTTTTACAAAGCGGCAGTTGACAACCGTTGCTGAAATTTTTTGTTCCAGTAACATCGAATGTGCGGCAAGCGCTTCGCAAACTGATTGGCCTATAGCCAGAATTAAAACATCATCCCCCTCAGTGAGAACCTCTGCCTTGCCGATCGGTAGAGGAGCGTCCTGATTTTCCATGCTCACACCTTGGGCAACACCGCGGGGATATCGAACGGCAACAGGGCCATTATGGTTCAGGGCGGTGCAGAGCATTCTAGCCAGCTCATTTTCATCTTTGGGGGCCATGATGACCATATTGGGAAGACTTCGAAGGTAAGATAAATCAAAAACTCCGTTGTGAGTCGCTCCGTCTTCACCCACAATTCCACCGCGGTCAACGGCAAATACCACCGGCAAAGCTTCGATACAGACATCGTGTAAAATCTGATCATATGCCCGCTGTAAAAATGTAGAATAAATGGCCACAACCGGCTTGAGGCCTTCGCTGGCCAGTCCGGCAGCAAAGGTTACGCCGTGCTGTTCAGCTATGCCGACATCAAAAAAACGATCAGGATAGGCCTCGGCAAACTTGGTAAGTCCTGTACCTTCAGGCATAGCGGCAGTCACCGCAACAATCCGGTCGTCGTTTTGAGCCATTTTAAAGATGGTCTCGCCAAAAACTTCCGTATAGGTTGGAATGGAATCATTAGCGCTTTTGCACTCTCCCGTTTTGATGTCAAAACACCCAACACCGTGATAATAGATGGGATTTTTTTCAGCAGGTGCGTATCCCTTGCCTTTCTTGGTTGTTACATGCAGAAGCACCGGTTCGTTAAGCTCTCTGATATTAATCAATATGTCGATAAGATGGATCAAATTGTGCCCGTTGATAGGACCAAAATATTCAAAGTTAAATGCTTCAAACAGCATCCCCGGCGTAATAAAGGTTTTAAAAGATTCTTTGGAACGTTTGGCAAACTGATAAATATCATCTCCAATCCTGGGCAAAGATTTTAGAAAATAACTGAATTCTTTCTTAAAATCCTGCATATACTTTGTGGAAAAAGCCCTACTTAACAAAGAAGATATGGCACCCACATTGGGCGCTATCGACATGTCGTTGTCATTGAGGATGACGATAAGATTTTTTTGAATATCACCAGCCTGGTTTAGACCTTCATAGGCCAGGCCGGCTGTCATGGACCCATCACCAATCACGGCGATAACTTTAGCGTTCTCTTTTTTCAGGCACTTGGCGCAGGCAACTCCAAGCCCTGCTGAAATGGAAGTGCTGCTGTGGCCGGTTGAAAATGCATCATAGGGGCTTTCGCTCATACGGGTAAAGCCACTGATCCCGTCGTACTGGCGCAGGGTATGGAACTGCTGACGGCGTCCTGTAAGAAGTTTGTGGGCATAGGACTGGTGACCGACATCCCAGATGATTTTATCGTTGGGGGCATCAAACACGTAGTGAATGGCAATCGCCAGTTCAACAGCACCCAGGCTCGACGCCAAGTGCCCGCCGTTTTTAGATACCACGTCGACAATTATCTTGCGAATCTCCTGGGCCAAAACAGGAAGCTCAGACCGTGATAAACGCTTTAAGTCTGCAGGAGAATTAATTTTTTCCAATAGGCTCAAGACAGATGATACTCCTTTCTATTACAAAACACTCTCGTAAGAAGTCGTTAGCGTTCTCTTTCAATAATGTACTGTGCGATGGCACGCAGTGGATCTGATTTGTTATCAAAATAATTCAGTGCTTGCAAGGCGTTGTTGACAAGTTTTTGGGCAAACGCTCTCGATTCTTTTATCCCCATTAAGGCCGGGTAGGTGTTTTTTTTGCGAGTTTGATCGGTGCCGACACCCTTGCCCATTACAGCCGGGTCACCTTCGACATCCAGAATGTCATCAACAACTTGAAAAGCAAGCCCAATATTTTTGGCATAAATTCTTAACCGTTCGATCTGCTTTTGGCTTCCGTCTCCTAGAACGGCACCAGTATGGATGGATGCTTCTATCAGGGCACCGGTCTTTAAAGCGTGCATCTTTTCAAGAGCCTCTATTTCAAGCTGGATTCCTTCTGAGGCAATATCCCTCATTTGCCCTTCAATCATACCCTCATACCCGGCAGCCGAGGCAATATGATGCAAAACCCTAAGCCATTTTGAAGCCTGGTTTTCATTCGTGAAGTTGTTTGTTGACAGGATCTGAAATGCCAGTGTTAGAAGACCGTCACCGGCCAGAATTGCGGTAGCTTCATTAAAGGCCAGATGGCATGTCGGCCGGCCCCTACGCAAGTCATCGTTATCCATGGCCGGCAGATCGTCATGGATTAAGGAGTAAGTATGGATCATTTCAAGGGCGCAGGCGGCACGTAAGGTATTCTCGGATTTGCCGCCGACAGCCTCCGTGGCAGCCAAACACAAAATCGGCCTTAAGCGTTTGCCATCGGCCATAAGGGAATATTTCATGGCTTTGCTAATCCGGCTGGAATTTGCGGCGGAATCAAGCATCATAACCAGTGCACCATTGATCTGTTTACGCCTAAAAACAAGATAGGTATCAAGATCGTAACTATTCATCTTTCTTATTGTTTTCCGACATAAAAGGTTTTTCAAGCACATTGCCTTCGGTATCTTGCATCAGAATCGTGACCTTCTTTTCAGTTTCATCGAGCTTATTTGAGCAGAACTTGGAAAGCTTAACACCTTCTTCAAATTTCGTAATAGCCTTTTCAAGGGGCAGGTCTCCGGATTCAAGCTCCTGAACGATCTGCTCAAGTTTTTGCATGGCTTTTTCAAACGTTTGTTTACTCATAATGTTATTTTTCCTTTACTCTGCAAAATAAAGAGCCCTTGGCAACCATTACTTCAAGATCTTGCCCAATGGCAACTGCATGCGGATCTCTGACAACAACTCCTTCCGGATGCGTGCTGGTAATGCTGTAGCCGCGGTCTAGAATAGCAGCAGGGCTCAAGGAGTGCAATCTTGCCGACAACTCTCGGAGTGGAAATTGTTTTTTATCTAAATATATATTTATATAAATTAGTAAGTTATTATTAATTTGTTCAAGTTTATCATAAGCTTTATTTGACTGCATTAACGGACTATTTTTGTACAGACTTTCAGTGCGCCACATCAAACGTTCACGTCTTTGTGCCAGGTTGTTTACCCATGTTCTTACAAGGCGGGATGTAAGATCGTCATTTCGAAGCCTTAAATCATCAATTTTCTTTTGAGGATCTATCAGTCTTTGCTTCAGAACCTTTATAACATTTTGTAAATTATCAATATATCTGAAATATCTTACTGTCAAAAACTTTGTAAGTTCGCTGCATCGTTTTTTAAGTTCATTTTTTATAGGAACCGCTATTTCAGCCGCCGCTGAAGGGGTGGGGGCTCGCAGATCAGCAACAAAATCAGCTATGCTGAAATCGGTCTCGTGTCCCACGGCAGAAATTAGCGGGATATTTGAAGCAAATATAGCCCTGGCAACATCTTCCGAATTAAACGCATGCATATCCTCCATTGAACCACCGCCTCTGGCCAGGATCACCACATCGGTGTCAAAACGATCATTCAGCAACTCAAGTGCCGATACAATTTCTTTTTCAGCACCGTCACCTTGAACTTTAGACGGTACGATTTCAATATTAAGATTTATAAAGCGTCTGTTTAGTATTTTTAAAATATCATGGACCACCGCTCCGCTTGGAGAGGTGATAATGCTTATTTTTTTGGGCAGAAAGGGCAGGGGCTTTTTGTATTTTTCGTCAAAAAGTCCTTCATCTGCCAGTCGTAACTTGAGCTGTTCAAAAGCGACCTGGATGGCTCCGGCTCCGGCCGGTTCAAGATATTCCAATATTAACTGATAGTTGCCTCGAGGTCCATATACACTTATCCGGCCCAGTCCGGTCACACTCGTTCCATCTTCAGGGTAAAATACTAATTTGCGATTCTGAGCACGGAACATAACCGCATTGATCTGGGCCTTTTCATCTTTTAAGGTAAAATAGAAATGCCCTGAAATTGGAACTCTGAAATTGGAAATTTCACCGGTTATCCAGATAAGTGGAAAGTTTTCCTCGAGCAGAGCTTTAATTTCAGCTGTAAGCTCGGAAACTATGTAGATGCGGCGTTGGGTGCTGGTGTCAATCATTAAATAGAAACCTTTGCATATAAAATAGCAACGCGAATTTATATCACAGCCAAAGAACGCGTTCAATCATTTTTAAATTTGTAACCCCCCTGATAAAAATGCTCAATGTCCGATAAGGTATATTATGTAAACTTGGGCGGGTATAATCCTATGCAAGGCAAGAGAGCTTAGGGGTTCCCCTTTTCCTAATTTCAGAACTCTTGACCTGTATACGTAATTTCAACGTGATATGAAGGTTTAGTCGTAATTTCAGATG